>JBBSTY010000004.1:0-65147 GCA_038235385.1 Acidimicrobiales bacterium
GTCACGCCGACACGGAATATCACGTGTGCGGCACCGCCAAGATGGGTCCCGCGAGCGACCCGATGGCGGTCGTCGATGCGCAACTCAAGGTGCGAGGAGTCGAGGGGCTGCGCATAGCGGATGCATCGGTGATGCCGGCAATCACCAGCAATAACATCAATGCCCCCGTGTTGATGATCGGCGAGAAGTGTGCCGACATGATCAAGCTCGGACCGTAGGCCTGTCCGATTCGCCGCCCTGTCCCAGCAAGTCAAGGTCATCAGAAGGTGTCCGTTCTCGCCACGCACTGCCGGCGCCGGCAGCTGCCGGTGCTCGGCGCGCCGAGCCCGCGGCCGGCGCCGGCCAACGCGTTGTCCGAGCCCGAACGCCAGCGCATCCTCTCGGTGCTGCGCTCGCCGGAGTTCTGCGACCTGGCGCCGGCCCAGGTGTGGGCGCGCCTGCTCGACGACGGCGACCCCGTTGGCGAGCTGACTCGGTCGCTCAGCCGTCGGTGGGGCAGAGCTTGTCCCAGATGCGCCGCATGTTGGCGAGGTCGGCTTCGTCGAGGGGCGCGACGAAGTGCTCGTAGGCCACGGCGGCGAAGGTCCTCTGCACCGCTTTCGCGTAGCGGCGGCCGCTCGGCGTCAGGCTGATGAGCGAGATCCTGCCGTCGTTCTGGACCGCCTGGCGTCGGAGGTGGCCTTCGTCGACGAGCTCCTGGATGACCCGCGACGCCCGCGACGGGCTGATGCTGACGAGCTCGCCGGCCAGCGTCCGTACCGGGGTGGGGCCGGCTTCAGCCAAGCGGCAGAGGATCTCGCAGGTGCTGAAGGAGATGCCATGGCGATCCGCAAGGGTGGCTTCGACTCGGGCCATCACGGTGGCGTGGCTGAGCAGCAACGCCAACCAGGCGGACTCCTCTTCGTTCGTGAGGGAATGCCGCATGCCGGTGGTTGTCACGGTGCCGAGCCTAGCGGTCAGTAGGATCATCAGCAGATAGATGCGCGCGAACCTAGATGTGTGCGATACGTTCTATGGCCATGCAGGCTTACGTGAGGATCGATGCGGCCGACCAGGGTGTCGAGCTGGACGACGTCGAGGTGCCGTCCGCCGATGCTGACGAGGTCGCCCTCGAGGTCCATGCATTCGGCGTCGGCGTGCACGACCGGTACTTCATCCCGCCGGAGGCGGATTTCCCCTACGTCATCGGTCTCGAGGCCGCCGGCGTCGTCACCGCGGTGGGCGACGCGGTGCATGGTGTTGGGGTGGGTGACCGGGTCATGGCGACCACCGTCATGAACCCGAAGGGCGGCACGTGGGCCGAGTCGGTGGTCGTCAACCAGCGTGGTGTCGCGTCGATCCCGGATGCGATGGACTTCACGACGGCGGCCGCCATCCCGATAGCCGGCGATGCAGCCGTGGAATGCATGCACACCCTCGGGGTGCATCCCTCCGAGACCTTGTACGTGGCCGGTGCGTCCGGTGCCATCGGTACGCTCGTCGTGCAGCTGGCGACTCAGCGGGGGGTGCGAGTCGTCGGCGCAGCGTCGCCCGCCAACCACGACTACGTCCGGTACCTCGGCGCGGAGCTGGTGGTCGACTACGGCGATCCGGCCTGGGTCGAGGCGGTGCGAACCTGGTCGCCGGGGGGAGTCGACGCCGCCCTGGCCATCCAGCCCGGCACGCCGGCGTCGAGCCAGGCCGTCGTGCGCGATGGTGGGCACCTCGTCAGCGTGTCCGGTGATCCCTGCCCGTCCGAGCGGGGCATCGTGGTCGAGCAGTTCGCCCACCGGTCCGACGTGGGCACCGACATGGCCGAGCTCGTCGAGGCGATCGCCAACGGGCGCATCCATCTCGAGATCGAGCGGGTGTACGCCTTCGATGAGGCGCTGGCGGCGCTGGAGAAGACCGAGACCCGCCACGCCCGAGGGAAGCTCGTGGTCGAGGTCCGCTGAGCGGGCAGATCGGCGACGAGGAATCGGTTGATCTCGATGCGTTGGGCCGGATCGGTACCGCCTTGGCCGATGACTCCCGCCGCCGGTTGCGATGCCCGATGCGGTTGTCGAACGGTTCGGTGGGGATCTCGCGAACGCAGTCCGCTCACAGACACGAATCGGCCGCAGAGGTCGCCGATTTGGGTTCCTCGAGCGTCGCGAGGGGAACTGGGTAGCGACTGACAAGGGCGAGCACGGCTTCAGGATCCCCGGTCCATGCCATCGCGCGGATCTCGTCGAGGGTGCGACGGCCGCCCAGCGCCCGGAAGAGCTCGTAGCGGGACGCGCGGAGCGCAGCGACGACCGGGCCGGGGCCGAGGCGACGGTGTTCATCGCCGACCTCCACGTCGACCGCCCCGACGGCAACCTCGGCGAGGGTCTCGTCGAACGACGCGAGGTAGAAGTCGAGGCCGACGGCGATGGCGAGGTCGTTCCGTTCGGGGGCGCGTCCGAGGGTGCTGTGCACGTCAGCGGTGTGCTGCAGCAGGTCACCGAGGTAGTGGGCGCCGAACTGATAACCGAAGAGGCGCAGGCCTGCCTCGAACGGTGGACCTTCGCGATCCCATTCGGAGCCGAGCTCGTCGATCGAGTGGCGGCGCCTGGTCTCGACTTGGGCGGCGGTCCAGGTATCGGCATCGACGATGTCGAAGCGTTGGGCGTTGAGGTCGGCCGGGATGGCGACGAGGTGTGCGAGCACATCGTGGACGGTCCAGGCCGGTGTCGCCGGCACCGTCGTGGTCAGGTCGGTTGGGGTGAGTGTGTGCAGGTAGGCGACGAAGGCACGTCGTTCGTCGCCGTACAGCGCGGAGGGATCGGCATCTCGCGGCGTTCGTCCCGGCTCGGTCATGCCCAGGATCGTGGATCCAGGAGGGGGCGGAGCAGCCGTACCGCCAGGGCGAAGCCGATGACGCCGAAGACCGTGAAGGACTCGCCCGCTGCGACCGAGTGGAACCGGACGGTCGTGGTCATCGATCGGCTCGTCGCTCTCGACTCATCGGCGAGGATGCCCTTCTCCGGGAGCCTCGGCGAGGGGCTCTCGAGTTGCGCTTCACCCTAGGCCCAAGACTCGAAGGGATCACGTACCGGTTCACCGAGGACGGCTCGGTCACCCTGCTCACGACCTGGTGGTCTTCCCGAACCCGGCCCCGGCCACGATGGTGGTGAGCGGCCGATCCCAACGCCGGGCGATGCGCTGATGGGCGGCCCGTCGGGCGAGCGTCCGAACCCCGCTCCGCGTCACATCGTTGAGGACCACCACTCGGCGAGAGCATACGGCCGCCGCACACGCTCCCGGACCGTGTCCTTCAGCCCGCCGGAGTCGGCGCGTCTCCGATCGGCAGCGGAGCGGACTGGTCGGGGTCAGGCACCTTCGTCCTCAGTCGATCAGCGCGACGGCGGGGGGCTCGTAGCCGTCGAGCGCGAGCACCCGATCGGTGACAGCTTGATCGTGGTCCGGACAGCCGACGGGCAGGCGCGCTCGTCGCATCTGTGGGCATCGTGCGCACGATCGTCCTCGGACGTCGGTCGAGAACCCGACGAGCGGTGGCCAGGCGTGGATCTGACCGATGTGGAGATCACCACGTCGGCATCGGTTCGCGCCGCGACGTCTGACGGAGTGAGGCGTCATTGCGGGAGCGCCGTTGCGCCGATCCCGGTCAGCCCGTGACGCGGCCGGTCTCGTGGGCCCACATGGCGATCTCGACCCGGTTGCGGGCGCCGAGCTTGCTCATGAGGCTGCCGAGGTGCGTCTTGACCGTGCTCAGGCTGATGTGGAGCTCGTGGGCGATCTCCGCGTTCGTGCGGCCGCGTGCCACCGTCAGCAGGACCTCCTCCTCGCGCTCGGTGAGCGGATCGATGGGCTGCGCGGGCGCCGCCACCGAGCCGCCGCGGGAGAAGGTCTCGAGGAGGCGGACGGTCACGCTCGGGGCGATGAGGGCGTCGCCGTCGGCCGCGGCGTGGATCGCTTGCGTGAGCAGTTCGGGCCCGGCGTCCTTGAGCAGGAAGCCGCGGGCGCCGGCCGTGAGGGCGCCGTGGACGTACTCGTCGTGGTCGAAGGTGGTGATGATCACGACGGCCATCGGCTCGTGGGCGTCGGGGCCGGCGAGCTGGCGGGTGGCCTCGATGCCGTCCATCACGGGCATTCGGATGTCGAACAGGCACACGTCGGGACGCAGCCGTCGGGCGAGCTCGACCGCCTCGCTGCCGTCGGCGGCCGAGCCGATCACCTCGATGTCGGGCTGGGCGTCGAGGATCATCGTGAGCCCGGCTCGCACGATCTGCTGGTCGTCGGCCACGATCACCCGGATGGTCATGCGGAGGCGCCGGTCCGGGGCAGCACGGCGGTGACGGTCCAGCCGCGCTCGCGGTTGGGACCGGCCTCGAGCGTGCCGCCGAGCAGCGTGGCCCGCTCGGTCATGCCGACGATCCCGTAGCCCGACGTGGCGCTGGCCCCGAGCGGGCTGGCGTCGCCGTCGTCGGTGACGGTGAGGCGGATGCAGTCCGGCTCGCCGTCGATGTCGACGCGGACGCGGGTGGCCCGTCGCGCGTGGCGCACGGCGTTGGTGATCGACTCCTGGGCGAGCCGGTAGACGGCGGCGTCGACCGACGGGGAGAGGTCGTCGAGGTCGCCGCGGGGCACGACCTCGATGGTGGGGGACGAGCCGACCCGGCGGGCGAGGTCGGGCAGGTCGGCGACGCCGAGTTGGGGCGCGAGGTCGGGCTCGTCGCCGCGGCGGAGCACGCCGACCATCGTGCGCATCTCCGCCAGCGTGCGGGAGGCCTCGGTCTCGATGACCCGCAGCGCGGCGACGGCAGCCTCAGGATCGTTGGCGGCAACGGCCCGTCCGGCCTGGGCCTGGATGGCGATGGCCGACACGTGGTGGGCGACGGTGTCGTGCAGCTCGCGGGCGAGCTGCTCGCGCTCGCGCAACTTCACCTGGTCGATCTCGCGGACGCGCCACACGGCGCGGTAGCGCACGGCCGCGCCGAGTGCCGCGGGCAGCAGGAGGATCGAGATGCCGGCGAACTCGGCGAGCGTGCCGTCGCTGGACGCGGAGCCGAACAGCAGGAGCCCGTGGCTGGCGAGGATGAAGGCGATCCCGACCACCGACTCCCTGCCCGACCCCCAGCGCAGCAGCGAGTAGGGCAGGAGCAGCACGAAGGCGGTGATGAACAGGCTCGTCGTGTCGTGGTGGTGGCCGAAGATCGGGACGAACTCGATGGCGGCGTGCAGGCCGTAGGCGATGACCACGGCCAGCAGGGGGTGCGATCGTCGCCACAGCAGCGTGAGCACGGGGGCCACGCCGAACACGAGGGCGGCGGGGCGCATCTCGATGTCCGAGCGGAAGACGGCCTCGAGCACCCCGATGGGCACGAGCACCCCGACGAGGACCCAGTCCCACACGGTGCGGTGCGGCGCGTCGGGGGCGCGGGGCTCGTCCCACAGCGATCGCACCACGTCCGTCAGCACCGTGCCCACCGTAGAGGTCCGCCGTCGCCGGCGGATCGACCGAAAGGACGACCTTCGCCTCCACCCATCAGCCCCCGAGGTGCGACTCATGGGCCGATGACGCCCGGTGTGCGGATCGTCAGGGTGAGGCCAGCGCACGCCACAGGGCGTCGCCGACCGAGGAGAAGCCATGTCGCACCGTCTCTACCGAATGGGTCGCTTCGCTGCCCGCCGCCCGTGGATCGTCGTCGGGGCCTGGCTCGTCGTGTCGGTGGCCGTGATCGTCGCGGCCGGGTCGTTCGGGCGGCCGCTCGACGACTCGGTGGCCGTGCCCGGGCTCGACTCGCAGGACGCGGTCGAGCTGCTGGCGCGGACCGGTTCGGACACCGCCGGCCTCACCGCCTACGTGGTGGCCACGCCGGTCGACGAGAGCCAGACGTTCTTCGACTCCCCCGCTGCCCGTGCCGAGCTGGCCGACGTGCAGGCCGGGATCGCCACCTTGCCGAACGTGCTCGCCACCAACGACGCGGTGGGGGCGCTCGAGCAGGGACGCGACGCCGCCGTCGACGCCGAGGCCATCTCCCCCGACGGGCGGGTGGCGTTGCTGCGGGTCCAGTACCCGGTGCGCGACGAGCTCGACGCCAGCGACCTGGACCGCCTGGAAGCGTTCGGCGACCAGGCCCGAGCCGACGTCGACGACCTGCAGATCGAGCTCGGCGGCGATCTCTTCTTCGCCTTCGGCGAGCCCGAGACCGGCGTGGGCGAGATGGTCGGGCTCGTCGCCGCCGTCGTCATCCTTCTGCTCGCGTTCGGCTCGCTCATCGCCATGGGCCTGCCCATCGGGATGGCCATCTTCGGGCTCGCCGTCAGCACGAGCGCCATGTCGCTGCTCACCTACCTCGTCGAGCTGCCCGAGTGGGCCACGCAGATAGGGGTCATGGTCGGCCTGGGCGTGGGCATCGACTACGCGCTGTTCCTCGTCACCCGGCACCGCGAGTTCCTGGCTCGTGGCATGACCGTGGAGGAGGCGGCCGGTCGGACCGTCGCCACCGCGGGCCAGGCCGTGGTGTTCGCCGGCGGCACGGTCGTCATCGCCATCCTCGGCCTGGCCGTGGCCGGCATCCCGTTCGTGACCAACGGCGGCATCGCCATCTCGCTGATCATCCTCACGATGGTGATCGCGTCGATCACGCTGCTGCCCGCGCTGCTCGGCTTCGCCGGGCACCGCATCAACGGCCTCCGTCGATCGACGCGGACCCGGCGCGAGTGGGTGGCCGCCGAACAGGTCGTGTCGGGCGGGAGCACCACGCCGGGTTGGGAGCGCTGGGGCACGCACGTGTCGAGCCACGCCGCCACCTACGCCATCGGCGGCACCCTGTTCCTGCTCGCCCTGGCCGCCCCGGTGCTGTCGTTGCGGCTGGGCTTCCCCGACGAGGGGACGCTGCCCGACAGCCGCACCGAGCGCCGGGCCTACGACCTCGTGGCCGAGGGCTTCGGCCCCGGGATCAACAGCCCGCTCGTCATCGCCGTCGACCTGGCCGGGGAGGTGGCGGTGGTGGCGCCGCTGGCCGACGCCGTGGCCGCCGACCCGGGCATCGCCGACGTGGCGCCGCCTGCCGTCGATGCCGCGTCGGGTGTGGCCACGCTGCTCGCCTTCCCGTCCACGTCACCCCAGGACGAGGCGACGATGGCCACCATCGAGCGGCTGCGGTCCGAGGTGCTGCCGTCCGTGCTCGACGGCAGCCCGGCCGTGGCCCACGTCGGCGGCGCGACGGCGACGTGGGGCGACATGGGCAACCGGGTGGCCGAGCGGCTGCCGGTGTTCATCCTCGCCGTGGTGCTGCTGTCCTTCCTGCTGCTGACCGTCGTGTTCCGCTCGGTGCTCGTGCCGCTGAAAGCCGCGCTGATGAACCTCCTCAGCATCGGCGCCGCCTACGGCGTGATGGTGATGGTGTTCCAGTGGGGCTGGGGCATGGGGCTCATCGGGCTCGACTCGACGGCGCCGATCATCCCGTTCATCCCGATGTTCATGTTCGCCATCGTGTTCGGCCTGTCGATGGACTACGAGGTGTTCCTGCTGTCCCGGGTGCGCGAGGAGTACCTGATCGCCGGCGACAACGACAGCTCGGTGCTCCACGGCATCGCCAGCACGGCTCGGGTGATCACGTCGGCGGCGCTGATCATGATCTCGGTGTTCCTGGCCTTCGCCCTGGGCGACGACCCGTCCACGAAGATGTTCGGGATCGGCCTGGCGACGGCGGTCTTCGTCGATGCCACCATCGTTCGCATGGTGCTCGTGCCGGCCACGATGAAGCTGATGGGCGACGCCAACTGGTGGATCCCCGGCTGGCTCGACCGGCTCCTGCCCGACATCGACATCGACGGCGAGTCGGGCCTGCCCGCCCCCGAGCTGGAGGCCGCCGTGGCAGCGGTGGCACAGGAGGACGAGCCGGCGTTGGTGTGAGCCGTGCGTTGCGGCGACGACCGGCACGACGATGCCGTGTCCCCGGGGGCGCGGCATCGTTCGTCGACGTCGAGGTCGGACCACTTCAGCCCGGGCACCAGTTGGGGCGGCGACGTGCATCCTCGGCGGGCTCAGGACCTTCGGCCGTGTCGCTCAGGGGCGAGTTCGGACACACTCGTCTCAGAGGCCCGACGCGCTCGTCGGGCCCTTGTCCTGGCTTTCGATCTCGAAGGGAGCGGCGTCGTTGCGAACAGTGCACGTCGAAGAGCCGGTCGACAGGACTGCGCCCGCCCCGCCCGCCCCGACGTCGACCGACCGTCGCCGCCGGTGCTGGGTGTCGCGGTGAAGGTGCGTCTGGGTGTAGCCGCGTTGGGTGCGCTGGCGGTGGGAGCCGTCGCCGCTCGACGCGTGACGCACACATGGGGCTCGACCTCGGCCGAGGCGGTCGAGCGAATGCCGGGCGACGAGCTCGTTGCCGAGCCGGCGATCATGGCCACCCGCGCGGTGACGATCGATGCGCCGGTGAGCGAGGTGTGGTCGTGGCTGGTGCAGATCGGCCAGGACCGGGGCGGCATGTACAGCTACGACGGACTCGAGAACCTCCTCGGCTTGCACATCCACTCCACGGACGAGATCCGTCCGGAGTGGCAGTCGCTCGCGGTGGGGGACCGGGTCGTACTCGTACCGCAGGGTTGGGCCGGCCTCGACACGGGCTACGAGCTGCCGGTCGCGGTGGTTGACCCGCCGCACATGCTGGTGCTGCGGCAGGCCCCGCCGGAGCACCCGTGGGATGCGGTGTGGTCCTTCCACCTTCGGCCGCTCCCCGACGGTGGGACCCGGTTGCTGTCGCGGAGCCGAAGTCATCGCGATGGGGGGTCCCGTGGCGTGGCGGACGTGGCGCTCGACACGCTGATGGACCCGGTCACCTGGTTCATGACCCGCAAGATGTTGCTCGGCATCAAGGCCCGCGCCGAGCACCACACGACACGTGCCACGGAGAGACCGGGAGCTGGGAGTGGGGGATCGTCGCTGCGACGCCGCCTCGAACATGACGTCGAACCGCTGCGGCGCGTCGAGCGATCGGCGGCCCGCCCGCTGGTGGCCGAGGCCGACCTGGGCGAGCTGCCGGAACCGGCGCAGCGCTACCTGCGTTGGATGGGCGTGCCGGGCCGGCCTGCGGCCACCGAGTTCCGCGCCCGGTTCAGGGGCGGGTTCCGGATGAAGCCGGGGCAACGCTGGATGCCCTACGACGCGTGGCAGTACAACCGGATCGACCCGGTGACCCGGATCGTCCGGATGCGGATCGACCTCGCCGGAGTCGTCCCGATGTTCGGCTCCGACACCTACGTCGGCCGGCGCGGACGGATGGTCGGCAAGGTCCTCGGTGTGGTCACCGTCGCCGACGGTGAAGGCCCCGAGTTCGACCTGGGCGAGCTCGTCACGTTTGTCAACGACGCCTTCATGCTCGCCCCGTCGATGCTCCTCACCACGGCAACCGAATGGCGTCCCGTCGACCACTCCACCTTCGAGATCGTGTTCACCGACGGGACCAACACCGTCACCGCCCACTGCACCGTCGACGAGGACGGCCGGCCCACCAACTTCAGGACGAACGACCGGTGGTACGCGGGCACGAACCCTCCGACACGAACCACCTGGTCGACACCCCTGGGCGACTGGGCCACGCGACCCGACGGGCGCAGCCTCCCCCGGCGGGGCTACGCGGTCTGGGATCTGCCCGACGGGGCGTTCACCTACGTGCGCGGCGCGTTCGACCCCGACAGCCTCACCTTCGACACCGACCCGGCAGCGGTGACCCCGACACCGGGGCGACCGGGCTGAGGTGCGTGGCCATCGGAGCGAGCGCCACCGACGCGCCGTCGGAGCGCGGGCGGTCTTGGCCACCGGAAGCGCAGCCGGTTACGCGCTCCTTGCCACGCCTCGGATCATGATCTTGGCGGGAATCGGCGCGTTGTAGCCGGGGGAGTGGTGTCGCTCATGGCCGTGAACCCTGGACACGCAACCCGCTGCCGCTCCTGCGATCCTCATGCGTGCGAGAACGGCTCTCGGACGAACGACACCATCCGCTTCCTCAATCTCGGAGGACTTCTGGAGGGCCGATGTTCACGGTGGTTCGATCGTCGCGGCCACCTCTGTCGACAGGGCGCCGGCACCCACCAGGGAAGCTCGAAGTCGACGGTCACGACGTCACCGACTCGATGGGCGTCCATGGGTGCGAGGCCCGGGCTGCAGCCATCGAACAGGTCGGTCAATCGGTTCCACTGCACCTGAGAGGCAAGTCGGAGGATGGGTCGAGACGTCCCGGACCGACGTCTGGACGAGTCGATTCGGCGACATGGACACGAGCGCGATCAAATGATCGACGTGACCCGGAAGGACGGACAACTCATGACCGATGAAGACTCCACCGAGACCAGTGGGGGCGCCGGCGGCACCTCCAGTTCCTACGGATCGACCCAGGCTGCGAACACCGATGAGAACGTCCCCGCGCTCGGGTCGAACCCCGGTGTGCTGCTGGTGGATGACCCGTCGCCGCACGTGCGTCGTCTGACGCTGAACCGTCCCGAGAAGCGGAATGCCCTGAGCCACCAGCTGCGGGCAGAGTTGATCGCAGCGCTGCAGGAGGCTGATCAGGATCCGGAGGTTCGGGTGATGATCGTGCGGGGCGCCGGCACGTGCTTCTCCGCCGGCTACGAGCTGGGCAACGGCAACGAGGGGGTCGACATGCCGCACTTCACCGCCGGGGGCGACGGCCAGTGGCCCCGACACGTCACCGAGACCTGGATGGGGATCTGGGACCTCTCCAAGCCCGTCATCGCCCAGGTTCACGGCTACTGCCTGGCGGGTGGGAGCGAGCTCGCGACCGGGTGCGACCTCGTCTACGTCGCCCACGACGCGCAGATGGGGTACCCCGCGGTTCGCTTCGGCGTCCCGGACATGCACTTCCACGCCTGGATGCTCGGGATGCGGGCGGCCATGGAGATGATGGTCACCGGGGATTCGATCTCCGGGGACGAGGCCGTGCGGCTCGGGTGGGCGAACCGCGCCTTCGACGAGGCGGACCTCGACGACGAGGTTCTGGCCGTCGCCAGACGGGTCGCGCAGATCCCGACCGACATCGTGTCGATCAACAAGCGGACCGTTCATCGCGCCATGGACATCATGGGCATGCGAGCGGCCATTCGATCGGGCACCGAGCTGTGCACCCTGGGGACGAAGGCGGCGACGTTCGAGGAGTTCATCGGCAACGCACGTGAGAAGGGGCTCACCCAGGCGTTGCGAGAACGTGATGCTCCGTTCGGCGACTACAGCTCGGGCGACCGAGCCGCAGACTGATCGCGGATCGGCTCGGGTCACGACCGAGTGGCCGAGCATCGGGCGTCACGCCGACGGCCTCGCCGACCAACGTCGATCGATGTCGGCATCGGAGCGTGCCGCTACGCGAGGACCCCGGTGACCACGGGGAGGTCGGCATAGGTGCGGATGCCCGGAGCGGCGGCACAGACAGCTGGGATGGCGTTCACGACCGGGAGGCCGGTGATGGTCATGCCGATGTTGTGGAAGTCCTCCGTGGTCATCGACGCCAAATCGTGTTGAGCCGGCCAGATGTCCAGCTTCAGTCGCAGCATCGGGTCACCCTGCACCTCGATGGCGTACCCGTGCTCGACCGGCCATGCGGGGTCGATGCGGGAGCTCATGACCCAGCGCTGGTGCAGCTCGACGACCGCCCGGCCGCCGACGAGGCCTTCCCATCGGACGTCGATGCCGGCCACGTGACCGGCCGCGATCGGCCGCCCGGGAGGGGAGAGGTCCTCGGTCGCCAACGCGAACTCGACGGTGCAGCGTCGTTCGTCGAGGTCGATCCGGAGCAGTTCGGCGAGCACGTCGACCCCGTCGGCGAAGACGGTGGTTGCGTCTCGCACGGCATCGACATGGCCGGGACTGTCAGGGGCGCGCCCCCACCCGAGGTCGTTCATGTTGCCGTCGGCCGCGAACATGCTGACGTCGACCGATTCCATGGCCTTGACGTGGCGGACGTCGGTGCTGATCCCGGCGGCGACTCCGGCCAGGAGCTGGGCGTAGCCGGGGTTCATGCCACTTCCGAAGATGGATGCTCCACCGGCCTGCGCCGCGTCCTGAATGGTCGCGGTGGCTTCCTCGCCCATGCTGCGCCCGTTGAGGAACATCGTCGAGGTCACGATGTTCACACCGTGGCGTAAAAGGTTGGACATCTCGTCGACGTTCGGTGTCAGCGGCATGTAGATGACGCAGTCGGGCGCCAACGCGAGGAGCGAGTCCACATCGTTGGTCGCCAGCACCCCGGTCGGGGTCTCGAGCCCGACGAGGTCGGCGACGTCGCGGTCCACCTTCGAGGCGCTGTAGGCGAACGCACCCACCAGGTCGAGGTCGGGACGGGCCAACACCGCACGAACGGCTCGACGCGCCACGTTGCCCGTCGTCCACTGCACGACCCGCAACGGCGTCGGTGTCGCTCTCACAACAGGTCCGTGATCGTCTTCAGCCCGGCTTCGTAGAGCACCCCAGGCAGCATGCCGCCATCGATCTCGATGGTCGTGCCGTTGATGTAGTCGGCCTCGCCGGAACACAAGAACACGCAGGCGCGTCCGACCTCGTCGGGCTGGCCGGCGCGACCGAGGGGAACCTTCTGGAAGTACTCGGTCCCATCCGGGTCGTCGTCGGGCATCACGAACGCCTGGAAGTTGTCGGTCATCGTCGGGCCGAGGGCCAGGCAGTTGACCCTGGCCTTCGGACCCCATTCCTCGGCCAGCGATCTCGTCAGGTGGTTGAGACCCGACTTGGCCGCGCCGTAGGAGACGAGGGTGGGCGAGCCCGCCGGGTGACCGGCGCCGCTCGAGATGTTGATGATCGAACCGGTGCCGTCCTGGGTCTTCATCTGACGGAAGACGCGGATGGCGAACCACATCGGGCTGATCAGGTTCATCTGGATGGCGAACGAGTGGAACAACGCCGTGCGCTCGAAGTCATCGTCGCTGCGGGGCGCGCCGCCGATCTTCTGCACCAGGGTCGGGATGTCCTCGACGTTGGGCGCAGGGATCGTGCCGCCGGCGTTGTTCACCAAGATGTCGATCCGTCCGAAGGTGTCCACCACCCGGGTCACGAACGAGTCGATCGCGGTGTGATCGCCCTGATCGCAGACCCACTGCACCGATCGGTCGAGCCCGCCCGGTACCTCCTCCGCCTTCGGCAGTGCGTCGAGCGCCGAACGGGAGCACCCGACGACGGTTGCTCCCTCCAGCAGCAACTGCTGCGCGATGCCGACCCCGACGCCGCGACTCGTGCCCGTCACGATCGCGACCTTGCCGTCCAGCTTCCCCACGGTTCCCCCGTTCTCCGCGCCGCCAGTCGACATCGGCGAGCTCTCGAAACATAAAGCTGTTTATGATCTGAGGCAAGCAGTGCTGCTCGCCAGTCGACCAGGGGGTCTCCGTGTCACTTCGCGTCATCCAGTTCTCGACCGGCAACGTCGGGCGGCACGCCCTGCGATCGATCATCGAGCGGCCACGCCTCGAGCTGGTGGGCGTGCATGCGTCCAGTCCCGACAAGGTCGGCCGTGACGCCGCCGAGCTGTGCGGGCTCGACGAACCAACCGGGGTCATCGCCACCGACGACCTGGAGAGCCTCGTGGCGCTCGGCGCGGACTGCGTCGTCTACACGAGCCAGGCCGAGACCCGACCCGCGCAGGCCCTCGCCGAGGTGACTGCCTTCCTGGCAGCGGGCACCAACGTCGTGGCCACCTCGTTCGTGTGGCTCGTCTACCCGCCCCACGCCGACGGGTGGCTGCGCGACGCGATCGAAGCGGCTTGCCGGGCAGGCGATTCGACCATGTACGTGAACGGCATCGACCCAGGGTTCTCCGGTGATCTTTTGCCCTTGGCCGCTCTCAGCCTCACGGAGCGGGCCGACTCCGTCCTGGTCCAGGAGATCTGCGACTACGGCACCTATGACGATGCCGAGTTCACCGGGGTCAGCTTCGGGTTCGGCACCACGCCCGATGTCGAACCGATGCTCTTCCTGCCAGGCGTGCTCACCTCGATCTGGGGTGGCACGGCGCAGATGCTGGCCGATCAACTCGGCGTCGTCATCGACGAGTTCGTCGAGCGCCACGACAAGTGGATCGCAACCGAGACGATCGACTGCACGATGATGACCGTCGAGCCCGGACAGGTCGCCGCGATCCGCTTCACCGTCGAGGCCATGGTCGACGGCCGCCCGGCCATCACCATGGAACACGTGAACCGGCTGACCGACGCCGCCGCCCCCGACTGGCCAACACCGCCAGAAGGTCGGCCAGGCGTCCACCGGGTGGTCATCAGCGGCCACCCGGGCATCGAGATCAACACCCACGTCGGCAACGATCACGTCGACCACAACGAGGCCGGCGTGATCGCCACGGCGGCCAAGGCGGTCAACGCCATCTGGGCCGTCCGGGCTGCCACTCCCGGCCTGACCAGCCTGTGCGAGCTCCCGGTCGCGCAGGTCCGGGGCCTCATGTCATGACGACATGCCCTTCCGGGCCGCGATCGCCGATCGCCCCGACCCGACCCGCCGGAGGTAGCCAACCCCGCGCCGAGCGGACCCGGGCGCTGATCATGAACGAGACCGTTCGATGCATCATCGACGAGGGTTTCGAGGTCGCGAGCGCCAAGCACATCGCCGAACGTGCGGGCGTCACCTGGGGCGTCATCCAGTACCACTTCGGTGATCGAGCAGGTCTGCTCGCTGCGGTCATCGACTCGGGGTTCGACGAGTTGCGAGCGCAGATGGCCGTGGTCGAACTTCCCGTGGGCTCGACACGCGAGCGGGTCACCGCGATGGTCGAGAGCGCCTGGGACGCGTTCTCGACCCCGACCTCGAGGGCCAGCCTCGAGATCCTCGTCGCCACACGAGGTCGACGCGACCCAACCACCGACGCCCACCTGCGGACGATGGCCGGTGAACTGAGCCAGCTCGGCCGGAGCGTCATCGACGATCCGGGTTCGTCTCGTGATCTCCAGGCCGTCGGTGAACTGCTCTGGGCCGCCCTCCGCGGCCTCGTGCTCGCTCAGATGGTCGTGCGCGAACCGATCGACTTGCGTCGGGAGCGCGCGATGCTCGTCGATCTCATCACCGCGTACCTCGACCCCACCGAACCGTCGACCGATCGCACGCCCGGGAACAGCACCGATACCTGAGTCTCTCTCGCTCGTCAGCCAGTCGCCGCCACCGATGGTCGTTCGCTCGACCTCCGCGCTCGTGACCGGTGGTCGCCGTCGGGTGCGCGGCCTCAGCCGTCGGAGACGACGTCCGATTCGGCGTGCATCCGGCTGGTGTCGGCCTTCCCCCGGTCGAGCCGACTCATCACGCGGATCGGCCGGCGAAGGCGGCGATGCGCAGGTAGGCATCAGCGTCGTCGGGTGCCGACTGCTCGGGTCCGAACGCATCGCCCCGCATGTCGTCGGACATCGAGGAGGTCATGAAGGCGTGGCCCGCCTCCGCGACCTCGGGATCGAGGTCCGCTGTCGGCCTGCCCAGGGCGGTCGCCAGGTCGTAGGCGTGCACGGCGAGCTCCGCTGCTGCCATGCCCTCCGGGAAGGAACTGCCTTCAGCGTCGAGCGCCTCGACGAGGTGGCGACCCTCCTGTCGGAGAGCCGACGGCGGGTCGTCGTGGTGGGTCGTGGCCGCCCAGTCGGGCGTGCCACCCCTAGCCATGGTGGCCATGCCGGCGACGCTGTTGACGATGTGATCGCTCAGATCGGCGACGGTCCATTCCGCACATGGTGTCGCCCGCCCGACGTCCTCAGGCCTGACCGTGGCGAGAAGGGTGCCGAGCTGGTCGAGTCCGCGGGTGACGATCGAGGTGGTCATGACGGTTGTCTACCCGAAACGCGTGAGCAGGTGTCCTCGAAGCTGAGGCGACGAGACAGCCCGTCGATGCTCGATGCTCGATCGCCGCTGACCACGGTTGTCAGCCCGACGCGATCCGGTTGGTCGACCCCGATCCCAGTGGAGAACCTGCCCTGGATTCGGGACTGATCGCTCATGAGGTCCTTGCCACCGGACTCGTCAGTCCTGATGAAGCAGCGATGGGCCACGCCGGCGGTGAGTGGTCAGCGGCCGGCCACGGTCTGATGATCACCGGCGACGCTGATGTCGACACGTCCTTCGCGGACGCGGCCAGCGAGCGCTGTCCGAGTGCATGGGCGCCACCAAGCCGGTCCCGCGGACGGCGAGCTCCACCCCACGGTCCCGGTCATGATGACTGGTGCTGTTGACCACGACCGACCGTTGGAGCCACAGACACCGCGTGGTCAGAACGGGGTCTTCGCGGCGGCTCGCTCCCACGTTCTGATGGCCACGAGCATCGTTAGGATGGCCATCGTTGGAGCGTCTGCGTCGGACCGAACCTCGATCATGTTCTGCCGGAGCTTCGCGAGAGCATGCGAGGAGATGACTTCCGATGGAACACGACGCCGAGCTCGCGGAACGCGTTCGTTGCTCGTTGTCACGAGACGGTTGCACCCGTGAGGTCAAGATGTTCGGTGGTCTCGCGTTCATGAAGGACGATCGCATGGTCGTGTGCATCTCTCGTGATGGCGGCTTGCTCGCACGCATCGCACCAGATCGTGATGCAGAACTTGTTGGCCGACCGGGCGCCCGACGGGCCGAGATGGGGAAGGGTCGCTCGATGGGAACAGGATGGATCGCCGTTGACCGCCGGCAGTTGGAGTCCGAGGAGGATCTCCAGTTCTGGATGCGAGCCTGTCTCGACTTCCATGCGCGAGGTCAGGGCGCGAAGCGATAGAAGCGAGATCGGCTCGCAGGAGGTCGGGGCCGCCTCCAGGCGCGTACCCCGCGGTGAAGGCCAGGTAGATCGTGCGGGTGACCTCGTCGAGGCGGGTCCGCAACTCGTCGCCGACGGGTGACGACAGGGGGATCCCGACGGTCACGATCTTGCGCTTCGCTCTCGTGATGCGGGCGGCCATCGTTGCCCTGTTGATCAGGAACAGGCGGGCGATCTCCTCGGTGCTCGTCCCGATCACCAGTCGAAGGGCGAGTGGAGACCTGGCCTCGGGATGCAACGCTGGGTGACAGCACAGCAGGATGAGTGCGAGGCGCTCGTCGCCGATCGCGTCGAGCTCGTGGTCGTCGGGCGACCACGTGGGCACGGTGGCCACGAGCGGTGCCTTGCGACCAGCGACGGCCTCGGCCCGGAGCCGATCGATGATCAGGCGAGATGCGGTGGCGTGCAGCCATGCGGCCGGGTTGTCCGCCACAGCGGGGCCGACCATCTCGAGCCGAAAGGCAGCGACGGCGACGGTACCGGCCTCCATCTGGTCGCATCGAGGTCCGAAGAGCGCGCTTGCTCCGCACGCGACGTGAGGTCGTACGTTCGTCCCGTGGACATCGATTCGGGCGGCGACGTCGGCGACCGGGAGCACGGCACGGCTCCCCTCCATGAGCCAGGTGGCGAGGCGCGGATGCCATCGCCCTGCGACCTGGTCATCGACGGAGGTTGGATCCTCGATGTGCACGCTGACGCGGGACCGGCGAACGAGGCGAGATCGATCGCGGTGGTCGGTGCACGTATCGCCGATGTCGCGGCGCCGGAGACGATCGCGGCCAGATGGCGACCCGAGCGTCGCATCGATGCCTCGGGGTCGGTCGTCTGCCCCGGTTTCGTCGATGCCCATGTGCACCTCGGAGCGTTCCTCGGCGCGATGAGGCCGTACGAGCGCCCGACAGCGCCGAGCCCGTACGGGGGTTCCGGCGACCCACAGGCCGCACTTCGGACGGTGGCCCGGTTCTGTGCCATGCCGGTGCCGGGCACGGTCGTGGCCACACTCGTTCGTCCTGCCCTCGCCGCCATGCTGCGCAGCGGATACACCGGCGTGGTCGATGCCGGCGGACCCGGAACCGATGGCGCCTGGGAAGCCGCCTGCGATGTCGGCATCCGGGCTGCGATCGGACCCAGCCTGGCGGACCGGTGGCACGACGAGTCGGGCGTGCTCGCGACGCGCGCCGACGCCGACGAGCAGCTTGCCGGCGCCGAGGCGTTCCTCGACGCACGTGCCGGTCGGTCGCCGACCGTCGTCCCCCTCGTGTCCGCCGTCGAGACCCTGGGCTGTTCCGATGGCCTCCTCTCCGGCATCGCCTCACTGGCCGAGCGCTTCAGCGCACCGGTCCACGTCCACAGCCACATCGGTCGAGAGGATCACGATGCCAGCATCGAGGCCTATGGCGCAGGGCCGACCGCGCGCCTCGAGGCCTGCGGGTTGCTGTCGCCGAGGACGACGATCATGCACGCCGGAGAACTGACCGACGCCGACGTCGCCGCCTTCGCCACCTCAGGGGTCACGGTCAACCACAACCCCGTCGGCAACGGGCTCTACGGGTTCGGCGTCGCCGCCGGGCGCGCCGTCCCTCGACTCCTCGCTGCGGGAGTTCCGGTGGTTCTCGGAAGTGACTGGACGCCTGCCGTCACCTGTCCGTTCGAGCTCATCCGATCGGCGCTGATCCTGCACCGCGACGCCGCAGCCGACGACCTGGCCCTCTCGCTCGAAGACGCCATCACGATGGCCACCACGAGCGACGTCGTCCTGGGTCATCCCGGCGAGCTCGGACGGCTCGCCCCCGGCCACCTCGCGGACATCGTGATCATCGACCGCTCCGGGTCGCACCACTTGGCGAGCAACCACCCGGTACCGGCGGTCGCGCTGCACGCTCGATCCGGCGACGTCGGCACGGTCATCGTGAACGGCAGGATCGTGGTCGACGGCGGCACCCTCGTCACCGCCGACGAACGTCAGCTCATCGCTGAGGCGAAGCAACTCATGCAATCGATGCGTTGATCCGGACAGCGGGCGAGGTCCGATGGTTCCCGGTCGCGAGCGGAAGCACCGACGACGGCCCTGGTCGCCACGCCGATGGGGCGCTGATGGAGATCGGCCAGCCGACGCGAGGATCGATGCTTGACTCTCACGCGACGTCAGGTCCTACCGTCTCGATCATGGTCGAAACATGACCGAGAGCGTCCGTTCCGCCGATGGGACATCGATCGCGTTCGAACGCTGCGGGCGCGGGGCCGCCGTGGTGGTGCTGGTGGAGCCACCGCTGCACCACCGAGGCCTCAGTGCGTTCAGCGGTCTGGTGCCGTTGCTCGCAGAGCACCTGACCGTGATCACCTACGACCGCAGGGGCCGTGGTCAGAGCGGCGACGCCCACCCGTACCACCCCGATCGCGAGGTCGAGGACCTCGACGCGGTGATCCGTGCCGCTGGCGGCGTCGCCGGTCTGTACGGCTACTCGGCGGGCGCGCTCCTCGCGCTCCGCGCCGCCGCGAGCGCAGGTGCATCGGAAGCGGTCGACTGCCTCGTCCTGTTGGAGCCTCCGCTCCACGACGACAGCGATCCACGCCCCGACCCCCTGACGCTTGAGATCGCCGAGCTCGTCACCACAGATCGGGCCGCGGCGGTCCGGCGCTTCCACGAAGCGATCGGCGTCCCCGACGAGTACCTCGACGAGATGTCACGCACGCCATCGTGGAACCAGATGATCGAGACCGCCCACACGCTCGTCTACGACTGCACGATCTCCGACACCACCGACCGCGCGCTCCTCGCACGGATCGCCACGCCGACGCTCGTCCTCGACAGCGAGGGAAGCAGCGACGACCTCACCGGCTGGGCTACAGCCGTCGCGGCTCAGATCCCCGACGCAACGAGTCGCAGCCTGCACGGCGAGTGGCACACCGTCGCGGACGACACCCTCGCTCCGGTCATCATCGAGCACCTCCGATCGACGGCGCAGAGCCGCCGCGGGTGAACGTCGGCCATCCGGCGCACGACTCGCCGGGGGTAGCCTCGTGTGCCCCGCGTCGGACCGCGGGGGTCGCAGGATCGCTCGGATGAGCGTGGCGCGGGATCTCTGGGTCCGTGCGACCTTGCCGTTCTCGCGATCCTGATCACGGATTCGAGCGGAGAAACGATGCTCTCGACGAGCAAGCTGGCAGCAGCCCTGACGGCGGTTCTCCTCGCCGGCCTCACGGCGGGATGCTCGACCGACGGTGGTGGCGCCGGGGGGTCGACCTCGACGGTCTCCGTCGGACCGGCGAGCGCCTCCGCCGAATCGGCCAGGCAGATCGTGCTCGACGATGGTCGGGAGGTCTTCCTCGAGTGCCACGGGTCGGGCTCGCCGACGGTGGTACTCGAGTCGGGCTATCACGACTCGTCGGACCTGTGGGTCGAGACCGACTCCACGGCACCGGTGGAACCGGTCGATGCCTTCACCCAGATCTCGTCGTTCACCCGTGTCTGCCGGTACGACCGTCCCGGCACGCTTCGCTACTCCGACAACCAGTCGGGGGTGACCGATCGCACGTCGGCCGTTTCGATGCCGCGCTCGGCGGCTGACGTGGTCCTCGACCTCCACGAGGTGCTCGATGTCGCCGGGGAGCCGGGACCCTTCGTTCTGGTGGCTCATTCGCTGGGCGGGATCTTCTCCCGCCTCTACGCCCAGACCTACCCCGATCAGGTTTCCGGTCTGGTGTTCGTCGACAGCTTCCCCATCGAGATCCCGAGCCTGTTCGGCGAGAAGTGGCCCGCCTACCAGAAGGTCATGGACGCAGCGGGCTCGCAACCCGATCCGGCCTTCGAGCAGATCGACGTCGATGCCAGCATCGCTCAGGTCAACGCGGCCGCCCCGCTCGATCCCACCCTGGCGATGCTCGTGCTGACCAAGACCGAACCCTTCGCCGGTCTTCCGGCCACCATCGAGGGGTTCACCGCTGATGACCTCGAGCAGGCCTGGACCCAGGGGGCCCTCCACCTCGTGGCCCTCGGTTCCCAGACCCCCCAGTGGCTCGTGACTGGGAGCGACCACTACGTGCAGGTGCATCAGCCCGACTTGGTTGCCGCCGCCGCCCGCCTGGTGATCGGGCGCACGGGCTCCGCATCCGGAGATCGTCTGCCGGCGCGTGAAGGATCCGCACCTGACTGAAGGCTGCGCTCGGTCCCGGGTTCGATGGTCGTCCGAACGGTCGAGCTGCGCCGGTTCGCCGGGGCTAGGACGAGACGTTGACGACGAGGCGCAGTTCCAGCGACATGCGGACCACTCGACCTCGGGCGGCCTGCGACGCCGCGACCCACTCGTTCGCCCGTTCCCCGCACACCGCCTCGGGTTCGTTGTGTGCCGTCTGGGCCACGGCCACCATGTCCGAGATGGCACCGCGAAGTGCGGGGGGCGCGTCATCGCACGTCTCGACCCTCAGCGCGGGGGCAACCGCGTCGACGAGCGCTCGGGCATCGCCAGCAACGACCGCTGACTCGGCGTTCTCCAAGGCGCGGTAGCACCGCTCGGCGAGCTCCTCACCGGGCAGCGTCGCTGCACCGTGTGGCGTGCTCAACGTGTTGAACAGGTAGGCGCTCCCATGGTCCATGTCGGAGCGGAGGTACCAGCGTTGGTTCGGATCGTGGAGGAAGGTCCAGATGTCGTTGATGGCCATGTCGTCCTCGCGTTCGAGGAACGCGGTGGTGGCGAGCCCGAACCGGAGTTGGTGCTGGCGTCGATCGATGCTGCGGCCGTCGGCGAGTGTGAGCGGCTGGGTGATCTGTCGGAGCGGGATCCAGAGGTTGACCAGCATCAGCGCGGAACCGTGGTTGCTCCCATCGGGTGAGTCGTGCCGGAACAGCGACGGCGCCCGACCGTCCATCACCTGGGTCAGTGGCGTGCCGTACACGTCCTGATCGGCGTGGATCGAGGTGGCTGGCCCGTGGTCGTTCATGCCAGCCGTCCGTGGCCCCACGAGCGACATGCCGTTCGGCCCGGACCTGCGCATGATGAAGCCCTCGTCCGCGATGTACAGCACCTCCGCGTCCGCAGAGCTGGACAAGGGGAGCGTGGCACCCTGCAACGAAGCGCGAACCGCCGACGCGTCCTCGTCGGTGATGTGGCCTGCGTCGGCCACCCGCCGGAGCACCTGCTGGAGGTCGTCGAAGCCAGACAGGTCCACCGTGTCGAAGCCGAGCCCGAGCAGGTCGGGCCGGACGGTGTCCTGCTGGCACCCGTCGGTTGCCGGACACACGTGGTGCTCGATGCTCTCGTCCCCGTAGGGACCGGCGGTGCGGGGACCCGCCCGGCGCAGGCCGGGGTGGTCGTCGTCGGGGATGGCCTGGGAGCTCGGCATGAACCCCAACCTCACGGCGATCGTTGCGTCCCCGTCCGTCATCGATGCGATGCTAACCCCAGTCGTTCACGAGGTCAGCGGCGGACTGCAGGCGAGAACCGAGTCGCCTCGACGACGATGCCGAACAGCCTTCGAGGTTGCGAAGGGACGCGCAGGTCCGGTCGCGGTCCGCGCCGATGGTGACCCAGCTCTACCAGTACTCCTCGAAGTGGATGTTCCCCCGCTGCTTGCGGTGATCGAGGGTGAAGCCCTTCGCTGCGAGCAGTTCGACGACACCGGTCGTCGCGGGGTACTGCTCGACACCGTCGATCTCCTCGGGTAGCCCGATCATCGACGGGTTGCCGCAGAGGAAGACGTGGGTGCGTTCGGGGTCGAGGGCGATGCCGAAGTCGGACTCGAGGGTCCCCTCGCTGATGAGGGACTGGATGTAGCGCTTGGGGACATCGGCTTCGCGGGTGGGGAGCGCCACGTAGTGGTAGTTGGCGTAGCGAGACTCGAGCTCTCGGTGCTGGTCGACGTAGCCGAGGTCGGCCCACTGGCGTACCGAGACGGCCGACAGGATCGGCCCTCGGTGCCCCTTGCGCAACAGCTCGACGACCATGGCGTTGTGCGGCGCCTCGCCGGTCCCCGTCGAGAAGAACAACACGGTGCTCATCGGGTCGGTCACCGGCGTGAGCGTGTATCGCCCGGCGACCTTCGGACCCAGGTAGATGCGGTCGCCGGGACGCTTGAGCGCGAGTCGTGGTGTCAGTCCCGGCACGTTGTCCGGTGTCGGAGGGACCAGCACGATGTAGAACTCGAGCTCGTCGACATCCGCCACGCCCGAGAGGTAGCCGTGCTCGTCGAACATGCGGCTCGAGATCGAGTACGAACGACGAACGAGCTTCTCCCACTGCTCGTCCAGGCGCGGGTCCTCGACATCGTCGATGCGGGCCTCCCAGTAGCCGAGGCCGAGCGATGCGTACTGTCCCGGTAGATGCGAGATCTCGCCGCGATCCGGCTTCACGCGCAGGACCCAGAGGTCGGAGTGCGTTGGCTCGAAGTAGGTGATCGTCGCGTTGTAGTGCTCGTCGCTGAGCTCGTCGATCGCGCCGGTGAAGCGACGTCGTCGTTCGGCCTTCGACGGCGGCTCGACCAGCTGCAGGTCGGGGAAGGCGGTCGCGATTGCGAGTCCGATGCTCCACCCGGGGGCGGTCGGCACGCCCGGTGCGGCCGCGTCCGGGTCACCCGCGAACCAGACCCGGCCGGTGGCGAGCGCATCATCCGCCAGGCCCACCTCGGCCGGCGAGAGTGAACGCCGCTCCGACGCGAACACGACGTGGTCGAACTGGAGATCGGGGGTTCGCCGATCGGAGAAGAACGCCATGGGGAACCCGTCGACCTCGCTCACCTGATCGGGCAGTGAGCGGTACAGCAGCGTCGCACGGCGCTCGCGTTCGAGTCGACGCAGCCAGTTGTCGCCTGCGGGTGAGAGTTGCGTCGGATCCATGCCACCGGCTGCCAGCACCACACCTGCACCGGCGGCCGCCAGCGCCGAAGCGATCTCGACGGCGTGGTCGGTGCGGCCGATGACGAGCACATCGTCGTCGACCGCCGTGGCCGGCACGGTGTCGATCAGGATCCGGTCGCTCATCACCGTGGCGATCGGGGGCACCCAGTCCGACGCCTCGGCCCGCTGGGCGACGAGGACCGCGCGGGTGCGGTACGCGTGGCGGTCGGTGGTGACGAGCAGATCAGCGCCTTCGACCGCCGCGAGCGTGATGGAGCGGACCGTTTCGCCGTAGCCGACGTCCAGGTGCTGTTCGCCGACGAGCTCGGGGAACACGACTCGCGAGCTCGGTTCCAGGAGCCGGACTCGGTCGAGCCCGGAGCGCTGTGCCGAGACAGCCACTGACAGTCCTGCTGCGTTTGCTCCGAAGATGACCAGGTCGTACACGCTGGTCTCGGCGTCCGTGCTCATCTGAGATTCCCTCGATCGATTCCATGACACGCCACGTGGCGAGCCCAGAGGTTACGGCCGCCGCCGCGGTCGCAGTCACAACGGCTGGTCGAGCGCTCAGCGAGCGGCGGTCAACCGAGGAGCAGCCCGGTCGCGGTGAGCCCGAGCCAGGCGATCGCCGCTGCGTACCAGCAGCGTTCGACCAACCCGAAGATGCGGCGCCGCAGGCTCGGCACCACCCAGGCAACCGCCAGGGCGACGGCGGCGACGACCACGAGCGTTCCGACCACACCGAACCACGCCCCGTCGATGCTCCATGCCGGATCGTCGACGAGATCGCCGCTCAGCGTGCTGGACGCCACCGCGATCGAAGCGAAGGCTGCGGCGGCGAGCAGGTTGTGGATGACGCCGGTCCGGGTCCGCTCGGACCCGGGCAGGTCGACCGGGAAGCCGGCGATCATGATCCGGCTCGCGGCGAACACGTAGAGCCACACCTCACCGTTCACATCGAACCCGGCCGATCGCATGCCGGCCGCGATGGCAGCCGCGGCGAAGCCCGTGAGCAGGACCTGGCATCGGTACCACGCGGCGAGAGGTCCTGCGCCGTAGTCGCTCACGGCATCGCGGACGGGCGCCACCTCGGGAGCGAGTCGATGGAGGTGGATCAGGCAACCGACGGCGCCTGCGAGCGCGACCAGTGCCAGGGCTGCGAGGACGGTCGTCGTTTCCACACATACACCTTGTCAGTCGCGCCGCGCCGGTACAGACATCGGCGACCTCGATGCAGAAGGGCGTTCGCCATGCGAGGTCGCACAGATCGCCACGCCCAGGAGCGGCCGCCCGTCGAAAATGACGACCAGGTCCCGGCCGGTTCCCGAGCGCCTCTACGGGCGCAGGTCGCCGAAGCGGGTGGGGTCGATCCCGAACGGTCCGACGATGTCGGTCACTCGTTCGAGCAGCGATGCAGGTTCCATGCGGGCTGCTGCGAGGAGCTGGTCCGACCACTGCTCGATGGCGTGCACGGTTTCCGGGTCGACGAACCCGACGCCCGGTTCGATCTTCGTTCGCGGAGCGGTGATGCCGAGGGTGGCGATGGTGCATGCGCCCTGCCAGCTGAGCGTCCGCACGAGCTGCTCGATGGCGAACGCCCCGCCCGTCGTGCCGGCGCTCAAGATGGCGATCGGTCGGTGGTGGATCGACGAGGATCCGACCAGCCAGTCGAGCGCGTTCTTGGTGCCGCCGGCGAGGCCGCCGGCGTACTCGGGCGCAGCGAGCAGCACGCCGTCAGCAGCTTCGAGGACCGCTCGCAGGTACGAGACGCTCTCGGGTGGGTCGTCGACGACGTCGGCGTCGAGCATCGGCACCGACGCCAGCGGCACCTCGGTGACCACCACCGACCCCTCGCTCACACGCATGCGCTCGATCGCCACATCGAGCGCCATCCGGTTCGTCGACACCGCTCCGAGGCTGCCGCACACCGACGCGATCCGCACCGGGTCAACGTACCCAGGTGCACGGAACCCCGACAAGGCCGCGCACGTGCCGCCAGATCGTGCGTCTCGTAGGATCCACGGGAAGCCGACCCTCGCGGGTGTGGCTGGGGGTCGAGCACCATGGCCAAGAACGTGACCCTTGCGATCATCACGATGACCGGCGTCAACGACGAGACGGGCACGGGCACCAACCCGCTCTTCGTGGTGCGCAACTCGATCGGGCGCAACCTCGCGTGCTTCGGGCTGACGCCTGGCGTGACCGGTTACGGAAACACCATCAGCCGCCACGCGCTCGGGCAGCGCGCGCCGTTGGCTGACGGCTGACCCCCGCACCGGAACCAGCAGGCAGAGGGCCCTCTCCGGGAAACGGGGGAGGGCCTTCTGCCGTCCGCCCGACTTCGCGAGGTTTCGATCCGTCCGGGTGCGAGAGAGCCGTCGTTCGCCGAGGGGGTCAGCGCGACGAGCCGAGAACCTGTCACGTTCCACGGTCCACGGACGTCGACACGTCATGGCTGCCGGAGCAGATGCGATCGAGACGGACCTCGTGGTGATCGGAGCAGGCCTCGCCGGCTTGGCGGCGGCCGCGACCGCTGCCCTCGCCGGCCACCGGGTGACGCTCCTCGAAGCACGGTCGCCGGGTGGCAGGGCAGCGGTGAAGGTCGTCGACCCCGGGGTGCTGTTCAACGCCGGACCGCGTGCCCTCTACAACGGCGGTGCCGGGACGAGCGTCCTGCGCGAGCTGGGATTGGAGCCGGTCGGCGGCAGCCCGTCCGCGAAGGACTCCTACGGTGCACGCGACGGCCAGGTGCATCGCCTGCCCTCCGGTCCGCTCACCATGGTGACGACCCGCCTGCTCGGCGCACGTTCGAAGGTCGTGGTCGGCCGTGTCCTCGCCGGGCTGCAACGCGTCGACGCCGCGTCGCTCGGCGACATCTCCATCGGTCGGTGGATGCAGGAACGGAGGTTCGCGCCAGATGCGGTCGACCTGTTCCGAACCGTCCTGCGGACCGCCACCTACTGCGACGACATCGACGACTTCAGCGCCGACGCAGCGATCGGCCAGGTGCAGCTCGCGCTCGGCTCCGGTGTGATGTACCCCGACGGCGGGTTCCAGCAGTTCGTCGACGGGCTCCGCCGTGTGGCTGTCGCCGCCGGGGTGCACCTGGTCGACCACGACGCCGTCCGGGCGATCGAGGCCGAAGGCCACCGACGGTGGACCGTGTCGACGAGCGCATCTGCCGTCTCGGCGCGAGCGGTCGTCGTGGCGACGGGCGGACCGGACTCGGTCGACCGGCTCGTGCCGGCACGCATCGACCGGAGCCGGCTCGGTCCGCCCGTCTCCGCTGCGTGCCTCGAGTTGGCGGTGGGCCGCCCTCCGACGCACTCGTTGCTCTTCGGCGTCGGTGAGCCGCTCTACCTGTCACGTCACACGCCGGCGGCCGGCCAGCTGGCGCCCGAGGGCATCACGGTCGTGCACGTCATGCGGTACGGAGCCCGTTCGAGCGACGAGGACCGACGAGATCTCTGGCGTCATGCGAACCTCGCCGGGCTGCGCTCCGACGACGTCGTGGCCGAGCGGTTCCTGCACAAGATGGTGGTCGCGGGCGGGTTGCCGATCGCATCAGGTGGCGGTCTGGCGGGGCGCCCGACCGTGCGGGTCTCCGGTCTGGAGGGGATCTTCGTCGCCGGCGACTGGGTCGGACCGGTCGGCTTGCTCGGCGACGCGGCGCTGGCGAGCGGACGTTCGGCCGGCCTGCAAGCCGTCGATCTGCTGGCGGCCATCCCGTCGGCGTCGCGATGAGGCCCACGCGAGACCGTGGGCCGGTGGCAAGGTGATGGACGCCGTGGACGACATGGACGAAACCTTCGAGTCCGAACGCGCACGTCTCACCGGCATCGCGTACCGGATCCTCTCCTCGGTCACCGACGCCGAGGACGTGGTGCAGGACGCGTGGATGACGTGGGAACGCTGCGACCGGGACGAGATCCGCAACCCGGCGGCGTGGCTGACCACCGTCACGTCGCGTCTGGCGATCGATCAGCTGCGAGCCCAGCGCCGTCGACGTGAGGACTACGTCGGTCCCTGGTTGCCCGACCCGATCGCCACCGCCTTCGCCGTGACCACGGACACCCAGGCGCACCTGCGCGGGCCGGAGCAGTCCTTCGACCTGGTCGAGTCGCTGGAGCTGGGCTTCCTTGTCGTGCTCGATGCGCTCGGCCCGCTCGAACGTGCGGTGTTCGTGCTCGCCGACCTCTTCGCCGTTCCGTACGCGGAGATCGCCGTCGCGACCGACCGGACCCCCGAGGCATGTCGCCAGATCGCCAGTCGGGCGCGCCGCAAGGTGCGCGACGGGCGCGCCGACCGCCGTCCCGCGGACGAGGGGCTGCTGGGCGATCTGGTGGGAGCGATCGCGCTCGGCGATGCCGAGCGGGTCATCTCGTTGCTGTCGCCCGACATCGTGCTGCTCAGCGACGGCGGGCCGCTCCGCCATGCCGCTCGACGGCCCGTGGTGCACCCCGACCGTGTGGCTCGATTGTTGGTCAACCTGTCATCGCGCCTGCCCGTCGACGGTTCGATCGCGATCGAGCAGGTGAACGGGGCGCCGGCGCTCGTCCTGCGAAACGGCGCCGACACCATCGCCGTGAGTGCAGAGCGTCGGTCCATCGACGGCGCGATCGAACGGATCCACCTGATGATGAACCCGGACAAGGTGATCGGCGTCGACCGGCGAGTCGACCTGATCTGAACGATCCACGGGGCGAGCGCGCATGGGGAGCGAGGCCCGTGGTGACCGGGCTCGTGGACCTGGGTGATCGGGCGGGGGATCGGCGTTGCGCCGGTTCCGTGATCGACCGGGGATCCTGTCCGCCCGTCGGTGGACCACCGGCACGATGGCATCGACGTCGATGAGAATGCACGGGTTCGCTCGTCGACGTCTCGGACCTGCCAACACCAACCCGCTCGGAGGAACATGGGCAAGCTCATCTATGCGACCAACACCTCGCTCGACGGCTTCACCGAAGACGCCACCGGCTCCTTCGACTGGTCGGTGCCCGACGAGGACGTGCACGTCTTCTTCAACGACATGATGCGCGGCGTCGGCGTCCAGCTGCTCGGGCGCCGCATGTACGAGACGATGGCCGTGTGGGAGACGGATCCGTCGTTCGCCGAGGAGTCGCCGGTCCTGGCCGACTTCGCCGCCGCCTGGCAGGACTCGGACAAGCTCGTCTACTCCACCACGCTCACCGAGCCGGTCACGGCGCGGACGCGCATCGTGCCCGCGTTCGACGCCGACGAGGTGCGGGCCGTGAAGGAGGCATCGTCGGCCGACCTGACGGTGAGCGGACCCGAGCTGGCCGCCCAAGCCCTGCGCGCCGGTCTCGTGGACGAGGTCCAGCTGGTGCTGCACCCGGTGACGGTCGGCGCCGGCAAACCGGCCCTCCCGACCGATCTGCGTCTGGACCTCGACCTCCTCGACGAGCGTCGCTTCGACAACGGCGCGGTGCACGTGGCGTATCGCGTTCGGCGCTGAGCTCCCTGAGAGCGGGGTTGTCAGCGTTCCCGCAGCGGGTCGTGGTCGGCGGGTTCCGGTCCTCACGCCGAATCCCGGATCGGCCTCGGATCCGGGTGGCTGGCGGGGCGGTAGGGTTGGCCCTTCTTCCTGAGCCCTCCTCCCAGACGCGGACGAGGTCGTCTCGCGCCGATCTGGCCTCTGCCGATCGTGCCCTGTCTCTCGCCTGAGTGGATGACCCGATGTCTCTTGCTGTGCCCGAAGCCCCTGTTGTCGATTCCACGGTTCTGGGGGCGCTGCGTTCTCCCCGGCTGCTCCGGGTGGAGGTGTTCGCCGCCCTCGCGGTTGCGCTGGCGCTGATCCCCGAAGCGATCTCGTTCTCCATCCTCGCCGGTGTCGATCCGCAGGTGGGCCTGTTCGCCTCGTTCACCATGGCGGTCACCATCGCGATCGTCGGTGGAAGGCGGGCGATGATCTCCGCCGCCACCGGAGCGGTCGCGCTGGTCGTCGCGCCCATCGCCAAGACCTACGGGCTCGACCACCTCGTCGCCACCGTCGTCCTGGCGGGGTTGATGCAGGTCGCGTTGAGCCTCGCCGGCGCCGCCAAGTTGATGCGCTTCCTTCCCCGCAGCGTCATGGTCGGATTCGTGAACGCGCTGGCCATCGTGATCTTCATGGCCCAGGTTCCCGAGCTGATCGACGTGCCCTTCGTCGTCTACCCGCTCGTCGCGTTGGGGATCGGGATCCTGGTGTTCTTCCCCAAGCTCACCGGCGTCGTTCCGGCTCCACTGGTCGTCGTCGTGCTGCTCACCGCCCTGGTGGTGGCCTTCGGCATCGACATCCCCAACGTCGGCGACAAGGGTGCGCTCCCCAAGAGCCTCCCTTCGTTCCTCGTCCCCGACATCCCCTGGACCCTCGAGACCCTGCAGGTCATCGCCCCGGTCGCGTTCGCGATGGCTCTCGTCGGGCTCCTCGAGTCGCTCATGACCGCGAAGCTGGTCGATGACATCACCGACTCGCACTCCGACAAGACCCGAGAGGGATGGGGCCAAGGTGTCGCCAACATCGTCACCGGGTTGTTCGGTGGCATGGGCGGCTGCGCCATGATCGGCCAGACCATGATCAACGTGAAGACCTCCGGTGCACGCACCCGGATCTCCACGTTCCTCGCCGGTGCGTTCCTCCTGATCCTCATCCTCGGGCTCGGCGACACGGTGGCCAAGATCCCGATGGCGGCCCTGGTCGCCGTGATGATCATGGTGTCGGTCGGGACCATGGACTGGCACAGCATCGACCCTCGGACGCTCCGCCACATGCCGCTCAGCGTCACGGCGATCATGATGACCACGGTGGTTGTCACGGTCGTCACCCACAACCTGGCCTACGGCGTCATCCTCGGTGTCATCGTGGCGACCGTGTTCTTCGCCCGCCGCGTCGCGCACTTCACCGAAGTCGTCGACATCGCCCACCCCGACGACGACACACGCGTGTACGCGGTGCGAGGAGCCCTCTTCTTCGCATCGAGCAACGACCTCGTCCATCAGTTCGACTACGTCGGTGATCCGCACAACGTCATCATCGATCTGTCCGAGGCCCAGATCTACGACTCGTCGACGGTTGCGGCGCTCGACGCCATCGAGCTGAAGTACCACCGGCACGGCAAGGACGTCGAGATCATCGGCATGAACGAACCCAGCGCGAAGTGGCACCGTCTGAGCGGGCGACTCGGTGCCGACCACTGACACCGGCTCCGAACGAAGCGGCAGGAGCAACCGCCGCCGGCGGACGAGGCGCGTTCGACTGAGCGCTCGTCGTAGCGACCCGTGACGGCACGCCATGGACTCAGCGGCCGCCGGTGAAGACGCTCGCGGGGACGCGGTGCTCGATGCCGTTGGGTTCGACGATCTCGACGTGGTCGGGCTCCCAGCGGCAGGTGACGGCGTCCGCGTCGGTCGACGGGTTCAGCTCGATGGGAACCCCGTAGCTCGCGTCACCCGTCCTGCTCACCACCGCGATCGACGGCTCGGTGCTGAGCGAGAGCGACAGCGAGGGCTCCCGAACGAAGACGGAGTACGAGGGGCCCGGTTCGTAGACGATCGACTCCGGCTGGGTGCAGACCGAGGTCGTCGAGGTCCATTCCGGCGCCTCACCGAGCACGAACACGACCAGCGCGTACAGCAACACCAGCGCGAAGACGGCGGTGCCGATCAGGATGGCCACCACCGTCCCGACACGCCCAGCAGACATGGTCGGATGGTAGGGCGCAGGCTCGTCTCGGAGCACACGCGCCGCCGTTGCGCCCGCTCGGGGACCGGTACGGTGACCGGGCGACACCCGCCGGTCGGCTCCACGTCCGGACCGATCCGACCCCGGAGGACGACCGGTGGAACCGACCCACGAACGCGAGATCATCGAGCCGGTCGACCTCTGCACCCCCGACGGGCGACGCCTCGCGCCGGAGGCCAGAGGATGGTCGCGCACCCCATTGCACACCGCGAACCTGCGCGGCTCCTGGGGGCGCACGAAGCGCTGGGACTACTGGGCCGTCCTGGCCGGCGACCTCACCCTGGCCATCACCTACGCGGATGTCGACTACCTCGGCATGGCCACCGTGTGGTGGTGCGACCTCGCCACGGGGGAGACGGGCGGCAAGCCGATCGACCTGCCGCTGGCGCGAGGTGTCGCGCTGCCCGACCGGCCCGGTACCGCACCGCTGACCTATCGGGGCAAGGGCGCCAGCGTCGAGCTCGTCGACGATCCCGAGGGCACGAGCATCGAGGCATCGTGGAGCGAGCAGGACGGCAGCCGCGGTCGCCTCAGCCTGCGGGTGGAGCTGCCCGCCGGGCACGAGTCGGTCAACGTGGTCATCCCCTGGTCCGATCGCCGGTTCCAGTACACGTCGAAGCACCAGGCCCGGCCCGCTCGGGGCTCGCTGACCGTGGGCGCTGAGCGCCGAGAGATCGGTGTCGGCGAGGGCGCGAGCGAGGCCTGGGGCGTGCTCGACGTCGGTCGGGGCCGCTGGCCGTACTCCACCCGGTGGAACTGGGGCGGCGGCGCTGGCCGCAGCACCGCCGGAGCGGTGGTGGGCGTGCAGTTCGGGGCCAAGTGGACCGAGGGCACGGGCTTCACCGAGAACGGCGTGATCATCGACGGCCGCGTCACCAAGATCGGCCAGGAGCTCGTCTGGGACTACGACTGGGACCACCCGCTCGAGCCGTGGCGGGTCCGCCATCCCGACGGCAGCCTCGACCTCACCCTCACCGGCCGCCACGACCGCCACAGCAGGACCAACGCACTGGTCCTCTCCTCGGAGGTCCACCAGGTGTTCGGCACCTGGACCGGCCACGTCACCGACGACGCCGGCACCGTCCACCGGGTCGAAGCCCTCCAGGGCTTCGCCGAGGAGTCACGGTCGCGGTGGTGAGCCCCGAGGATCGTGATCACCGGGCCCTCGCCGTCGCAGCCAGGCGGACGGACGAACCCTCATCGCGCTGATCACACGGCCGGGCCTTCGACACCGCCCTCTGACGGGTCGCGCCGGGTGTGGTCCGCTCCATCCACCGATTCAGGTCGCAAGCGTCCGACCCAGACGCCGGAGAGCTGGCGAGGGCGGCAGGTCGAGCTCGATGGTGAGGTCCACGGCGCGCTGGTGGCTGCGACGCGCGGCAGAGCGGTCGCCCAGGGCGAGGAGGCACTCGGTCTGGAGGCAGACGGCCTGGTCCGACCAGGGGTCGGCCACCTGGGCGGCCACGGCCAGTCGCTGTGCTTGCTCGCTCCGGCCGGCCGCGAGCAGGAGGCTGCCGGCGCGGAGGAGGGCCCGAACGTAGCGGGACCGCAGCCGGTCCCGTTCGATCTCGTCGGACGCGTCGATCACGACGTCAGCGAGCAGCGGCCCCCGATACCAGTCGATCGCGCTCAGGTAGCCGTCGAGAGCCGCCGCCGATGCACCGCGCTGGTCATCGCGCTCGGCGGCGTCGAGGAGGACCTCGAGCTCCTGCACGTCGATCGTCCAGGACGATCTCCCTGCGAAGCGCAGCGACGCCCCGTCACCGCGCACGTGGTAGGCCAGTTCGTGGCGCGTCCGCTCGGGTTCGAGCACCTTCTGCAGGTAGCTCAGCGTGACCCGGAGGTTGTTGGCCTGTGCCTCCGCCCCGAGGTCGGGCCAGAGCGCGTCGGCAGCGTCCCGGCGCGTGATGGTGCCGTGGGTGGCGATCAGGGCGAACAGCGCGCGGACGCGGTCTCGCCGCCAGTCAGGTCGTTCGATCACCTCGCCGTCACGCTCGAGCACCATGGGCCCGAGGAGCCGCATCACGAATCGACCCTCCGACACCGGTGTGCGCCGGCTGAGGATCGCGGTGGCCCCCGCCACCACCGCTCGGTCGGAGCTGCTCGCCGCGAGCCGACGCAGCGCATGGGCAGCGGCGGGCCCGAGCTGATCGACGGCATCTCGGGCGAGGGCGATGTGCGCATCGGTGGGCTTCGGTCCGGCGACCCGCGCAGCCAGTTCGGCGAGCCACATGGCGGGCAGGCGGGTGGCCACCCCGGGGTCCGCCAGCACGGCTTCGGCCCGGCCGCACCACGAACGGTCGATGGTCGGCACCTCGCGTGCGTCGCACAGCGCGCGGGCAGCCTCCATCGCCGCGGCCGGTCCTCGCCCGAGTTCGAGCTGCGCCAGCTCCTCCCTCCGCTCCGGGAGCAGCACCCACACGAGCGCGAGACCCCGGATGATCGCCGATCGGGCTCGTGGCAGCTCGGTCTCCGGATCGGCGAAGGCCTCGGCCAACACCATCTGGGCCTCCGCCTCCTCGCCCGCGTCCACCAGCGTCGTCGACGCCGCCATCGAGAGCACGAGCGAGGGCACGAGCAACCCGGCCGATCGAGCCGCGACGGCATCGGCGAGGAGCTGGGGCACGTGGGTTCGGCCGTGCTCGGGTCCGGTGCCGATGGTCATCGGAGACCACGCGTCGAGCAGCGCGACGTTGGCGTGGGCGACCATCTCCTGGCCCCGGTCGGCGTCGCGGGAGCGGAGCTGATCCGCCCAGTGGCGGGCACTGCGGTCGTCACCATCGAGCCAACATGCCCACATCGCCAGCACGCGGAGCTCGGACCGGAACCACGTGTCGGCGGTTGCCTCGAGGTCCACCACGCGGCGGAGGGCGTCGGCCGGTGCGCCGTACTGCAGGTCCATCGATGCGCGGAACCGACCACCGATGGTGCGGAGCGGTTCGGGGACGTCGAGCGCCTCGAACGCAGCGAGGCTCGTCCACATGGTGTCGTGGTCGGCGCCGATCTCCGCCATCACCGCGGTACCGAGCGCAACCACGGCCACCGCCGACGGGTCACCCGATCCGGCCAGCATCTCGATGCGGGGCAGCAGGTGATCTGCCACCGAGAGGTCGCCGGCCTGCCAGCCCGAGATCCCCAGTCGCGTGAGGGCGACCAGCTCCAGCGACGTGGCCCCGCCCTCCTCCAGGGCGAGCGAGGCCGCGATCAGGTGGTCGCGGCTGGCCACCCACCCTCCGGGATCGGGGACGAGGGCGGCGGCGAGCAGGGCCGCCGGCTCGTGGCGACGATCCACCGACAACGCGGCCACACACGATCCGAGGTCGACGTCGGTCGCCATGTGGATCGACTCGCCACACAGGTCACCGAGGATCTCGAGCGCGAGCGCGTCGTCCCGGGCGTCGACGGCGAGACGAAACGCCCGCTCCGTGCTCCCGGCCGACCAGAGCGCCTCGGCTGCGCCACGAGTCGCGTCGCGCAGCCACCCCGGATCGATGAACCTGGTGGCCACGTCCCACAAGGCGTGCGCCTCGACCACGCCACTCGCGGTGTCGACCATCGGTAGACCGGCGAGTGCCGAATGGTCGAGGTCGTGGTCGCCGACGATCGAGACGAGCTGGTCGACATCGAGCGGTCCGACCACGCTCAGGAGGGCCAGCGCCTGGACCTGGCTCTTGGGGAGGTCCTGGAGGAGCTCGTCGGTGAGGTAGTCGGCGAGCTCGGGCGATCGGGCGACCCCCGTGTGCACTGCGAGCTCGGCGAGCGCCGGCCACCCACCGGTGGTGGTGAGGTCGAGCTCGGGGCGGCCGCGCTGCTCGGCGAAGGTCCGCAACTCACCGGCCGTCATCGCCAGGTCGGACTCGGTCAGGACGATGGCCTCGCCGGCGGAGAGGAGGCGGGCGGACGACACCGGCAGGGTCGTGCGCGACGTCAGCACGAAGTTGGTGTTGGCGGGCAGACGTCGCACCAGTGCCTCCAGCAGCTCCGCACCGGACGAGCCCATCACCAGGACGTGGACGTCGTCGAGCACGATGGAGACCGGCTCGGGAGCGTGGGACCACACCGCGTTGGCGATCCGTTGCACCGCGTCGTCGAGGTCGTGCGGTGTCTGCCGCGGCCCCTCCCCTCGCACCGCGATGAAGATGGCCTCGAAGAGTCGATCGAGGCGTGCGTCCTCGGCCTGGCAGCCGACCCACGCGTCGTGGCCCATCGGCTCCCGACGGTTGGCCGCGAGTGCCTCCACGACCAAGCCGCTCTTGCCGAACCCGGCCCCTGCGACCACCGCCGTGAGCCGACGGTGCCAACGGCCGGCGACGAGGTCGCTGAGGCGTGGGCGGTGGAGGAGCAGCTGGCGCGGCTGCGACGGTGCGGGCCGGGTTCTCCACGAGGGCACGAGCACGGATGAGCTCCAGCGATCTGAGGGCTGACGGGACTGGAGGATCGAAGGCTAATGCTGCGCTAATCCACCGGTGGTCGAGTGACGGGAACCACTCGCCACAGGAGATCCACCCATGTCACGAATGCATCGAAAAGTTGCTGTCGCTGTCGCTCTCGCCACGTGCACCGCCGGCATGCTCACGGCGTGCGTCGACGACCAGAAGTCGGCCACCGACGATCCCACCGGATCGACGGTGACGGGCACGCGCAGCGACACCACGGCGGACGGATCCGGCGCCACGGGCGTAGCCGCCTTCTGCGATCCCTACATCGACATCAGCATGATGATGAACGGCGAGCCCGATCCGGCGGCGCTGACCACGAACGTCGAGCTCGTCACCGCCAACGCCCCCGCCGAGATCGCCGCGTCGGCGAAGGTGATGACCGACGCCGTCGGCATGGTGCTCGACAGCGGCGGCGAGGACCTCTCCGCCCTCGAGACGCCGGAGTTCGCCGCCGCCCAGGGCGAGATCGACCCGTTCGTGTTCGAGAACTGCACGTTCGATTCGACCGTCGAGGTGACCGGGATCGACTACGGCTTCACCGGTCTCCCGACGACGATGGAGGGGGGCAGGATCGCCCTGTTGTTCACCAACGACGGCGCCGAGGCTCACGAGATCGCGGTCATGCGCCGCAACGACGGCGTCACGGAGTCGTTCGCCGAGCTCCTGGCCCTCCCGGAGGAGCAGGCCATGGAGAAGGTTGTCCCGGTCGGCGGCGCGTTCGCGCCGGTCACGGGCGCCAAGAGCCTGCTCGTCGGCGACTTCGAGCCCGGCGACTACATCGCCATCTGCTTCGTTCCGACCGGCACCACGATGGCCGAGGGAGCGATGACGGAGGGAACCGGCGATCCGCACTTCATGCACGGCATGCAGCAGGAGTTCACCGTCTCCTGACCCCGAACGTGCCCGACCGGGCGCGCCGGACCCCGTCGATCACGAGGGGCGACTGCCACCGACCGCGCATCGGTGGCGGTCGCCCTCGTTCGTCAGCGGAGCTCGTCGGTCCACGCGGTGACGGCGGCGTGTGGTGGTCATCGGAGTGGGTCGATGGTGAACGACCGCAACGAGGGCGTCGATCGGGTGCCGGTAACCAGGTGTTCACGCCGCCCGGGCGACGGCCTGATCGACGCAGGCCTGGATCGCGGGGTGGAGCAACGCGACGAGCTCCACGGCGCTCTCGGTCTCCACCGGTAGGGGCATGCCGATGTGGACATGGGGGGAGTGTCGCTTCGGGACACGCGGGTGCCGGTAGTCGCTGGGCTCGCCGCCGTAGGAGATGCCCATGGGGAGCAGGAGCACACGTACCTCCTTGGCCGCGTCCATGGCGGTGTACCCGATGCCGTTCTTGAGCGGCTGCACGACCCCGTAGTCGGTTCGATTCCGTGTGCCTTCCCAGAACCCCGCCATGGAACACCCTCGGATCAGCTTGGACGCCTGAGTCTCGCTGGCTCGGACCATCGACTGCTGGTACGTGCTCCGGATCTCATCGGTGACGTCGATGCCCTGACGTTTGAGGTCCTCCAGGCGAAAAGTGGGGATCGCGCCCAGCCCGTCGACGGCTCTGCGCAACATCCGGCCGGCGAAACCAGGTCGCGTGAAGAGCGAGGGCTCGGCCGGGATGAAGCATCTCCCCCTCAGCGGGCGGAGGGTCCGGACCTTCTGGACGAGCGAGACGATGACGTACTGGTCATCTGCGGTGAGGTGGTTCGGGGACAGGATCAAACGGCTACCCGACTGGACCTCGTCGCGGATGGCGGCCTCCGCCCCCGGGTCACAGGACACCGTGAGCCGGTACCTGCGCGCGAACACGAGGTGCGCCGCTCGAGCGAACAGCATGCTCTGCGTGTGGGCTTCGTAGAAGCGGTAGACCGCTTCGAAGTTGTCGAGCGTCACATCTGGGCGCTTCACCGCACGTGCCGCCTCATCCTGTCACCCTACCTACCAGTCGGTAGGCGGGTCGAGATCGCGTCGACCACCAGCAGCGCCTCCGGCGAATCGAAGGTCGGGTGGCCCCGCTCGAACCCCGCACGCTCCATCCGACGGTGTGCCGCCGCCGAGCACGCGCTGACGCGACTCGCTGACGCGACTCGCTGACGCGATGCTCAATTCGGGTGGCCTCTTCGCTTCGTCCTCGATCCGTCGCGTCGCCGATGGACCCGTCGAAGGTTGGTTCGTCTCCCGATCGGGTCGACGTGAGCGGCTGGTGGCTATCGGTCGGTGTGGAGCAGCGGACAGAGGTCGTCGAAGCGGTACGGCTCGCCGAGCTCGCCCCCGCGCTCTCGGAAGAGGGCGAGGTTGTAGTGCTGCCAGATGCCCGGGCGGGACACCGCGGTGACCTCGGCATCCATGAGGTGGATCGCGAGGGACCGACGCATCCGGTCCGAGGTGTTGGGCCCGCTCCCGTGGAACGTCAGCGGGTGGTGGAAGCTGACCTCGCCGACGGCGAGGCAGACCGTGGTGGGCTCGACCGACCGATCAGGACCGAGGGCCTCCAGTTGCGCGTCCCGATCGGTACCGAAGAAGTTGCCGACGCCTTCCACCAGCCCGAACCGTTGGCTGCCCGGGAGCATCTGCATCGCGCCGTTGGCATCGTCGACGTCGTCGAAGGCGACCCACGCCGTGACGAAGGCGTCATGGGACGCGACCGTGTCCCAGCTGGCCCAGTCCTGGTGCCAACCGATCGTCGTCTCACCGGGACCGCCGGGCGGCTTCCACAGCAGCTGGTCCTGCCACAGTCGTACCGAGCTCGCGCCGAGCAGCGTCGCCGCGATCTCGCCAAGGGTCGGGTCGGTGGTCAGCGCTGCGATGTCGGGGTCGGCCCACCACGCGTTGTCGACCTTGCGGAGGTCGCTCGGCGACGGATCGAACGGGAGGCTGAGCGTCGGTGCCCGGCCGCCGCGGTGCTCGCCACCGACGACCCGTTCGCCGGCGGCCACGAAGCGCTGGACGTCTGCTGCGCCGAACAGGACCGGCGAGGACCAGTGCCCTTGTTCGTCGTACTGCGCCTTGGCGCCATCGAGGTCCACCCGCATGACGGCGACCGTACTCGGCCCCCAGCGGTGACGGACGAGGTGTGCGAGGGCAGAACGCATGACGTTCGTGCCGGACGACCCCCAGGGGCTGGGCGTGGGAGCCTCTTCGGGTGGACGACGACTCGGGGGAGAGGGCGAGCGCCCGTGGTCGGTCACGTCACTCGAGCCCGACCGATCAGACCACGGTGCAGTCCGGTCGGGGGAGCGCGGTCGGTGGCGAGGCGCATCGAATCGTGGTGCTCGGCGCGGAGTCCACGGGAACGACGACCCTGGTCGGAGATCTCGCCCGGCGACTCGGCGCCCCGTCGGTGCCCGAGTTCCTGCGCGGCTACGCCGAGGAGCGGGCCACCGCGGCCGGCTCGATCTGGGACGTGTCCTGGACGACGGACGACTTCGACGCCGTCGCCGAGGGCCAGGACCGCTCGGAGGACGCGGCGCTCCACGCCTGGGCCGCCGACCCCGAACGGGGTTCGTCCCGGTGGCCGTCGGTCCTGCTGTGCGACACCGACGCGCTGGCCACGGCGATGTGGCACCGCCGGTACGTGGGGACGTCTGCTCCACGGTTCCTCCGACGAGCCGAGGCGAGACCGGTGAGCCTCTACGTGCTCACCTCACACGAGGGCGTCGACTTCGAACAGGACGGGCTCCGCGACGGGGAACATGTTCGCGAGGAGATGACCGCGTGGTTCCGAGACGCGCTGGGTGATCAGGACGTGCCCTGGATCGAGGTCATCGGGGCTCGCTCGCAGCGGCTCGAGCAGGCCGTCGAGGCGATCGAACGGATCGTCGCCGACCCGCAGGTCATGCGTCGAGACGTGCGATGACGAAGGTGATCTGACCGATCGAGTCGCGCCGGGCATCGTGCTCGGCCACGAAGGCCTCGAGCGCGCCCTCCTCGCGCAGCGCGGCCACCTTCGCGGTGGCATCGGCGAGCTCGTCGTCGTCAGCCAGCGCCCAGGTCGAGTCGCCGAGTCGCCACGACTCCGACAACGGGCCAGCGCCGTCGAAGTAGGCGGGGCCCTGGATGGTGGCGCCGACCGGCACGTAGCTGCCCGTGTGGGTCAGGTGGTGCGACGCGGCGATCTGCTCGATGTCCGCGAGCGGGGCGTACCGGCGACGCAGGGACTCGACGGCCGACGGGATCAACGCGTAGTACCAGTACCCATGGCGCAGTTGGAGCTGTGAACACGTGTTGACGACGAGCACACCGCCGGGGCGCAGCACGCGGCGGTACTCGGCGAAGACCTTCTCGTGCTCGGGCCAGCTGCCGGGCTCGTCGTCGCCGATGTGGTGCAGGACCTGGTTGGTCATCACCGCGTCGAACGTCGAGTCCTCGAACGGCAGCTGTTGGAGCTGGCCGTGGTGGAACTCGGCCCGGTCGACATCGGCGAGCTTCTCCTTCGCTCGCGACAGCATGCCCTCGCTCGCGTCGAGCAGGGTGAGCGAACCGACGAAGCGCTCCACCGCAGCCGCGTAGCTCCCGGTCCCGCATCCGGCGTCGAGCAGACGGGTCTCACGAAGGGGCACACGTCCCTTCGTGAGGGCTCCGAGGACGATGTCGTCACCGACCGCCACCCGGGTCCGGTCGTAGGCGTCCGATGCTCGGGTGTAGTCCTCGTAGGAGCTCATCGGAACCGCCTCGACGAGTCGATGGGTCCTGCGTCGTCATCGTGCATGCGGTGCCGACCGTACCCGTCACGGCATCACCTGTTGCTCGTGGTGGAGCAGACCAACGCTGAGCGCCGACGCCGCCGCCTGCTCCGACTCGTCCACCGCGACCGTTCGAACCCCAGGCTCGTCCGGCATCGCCAGAGCGTTGCCGCTCGGACGGGCCACCCGACGCAGCCCATCGATCCCCGCCCGGGTCGCCCGCCGGTCAGCCTGACCCGAGGCGGCCAGCGAGGTACGGCGCGGTGGCGCTGCTCTCGGCCCGGGCGACCTCGCTCGGGGTTCCGGTCGCGACGACCTGTCCGCCTTCGTCGCCCCCACCGGGACCCAGGTCGATCACCCAGTCCGCGGTGGCGATGGTGTCGAGGTCGTGCTCGACCACGACGACGGTGTTGCCGGCGTCGACGAGGCGGTGCAACTGCCGCAGGAGCAGGGCGATGTCGGCCGGGTGGAGCCCCGACGTGGGTTCGTCGAGGAGGTAGAGCGCGTGACCCCGTCGGGCCCGCTGCAGCTCGGTCGCCAGCTTGATCCGTTGCGCTTCGCCGCCGCTGAGCTCGGTGGCAGGTTGACCCAGCCTCAGGTAGCCGAGCCCCACCTCGCGCAGCGTGTTCAGGCTGCGCACCGCGGCCGGCACGTCGGCGAGGAAGGCGACGGCGTCATCGACGGTGAGGCCGAGCACCTCGGCGATGTTCTTGTCCCGGTACTCGATCTGGAGCGTCTCGGCGTTGTAGCGCGCCCCGTGACACGTGGGGCACGGCGCGTAGGTCCCGGGCAGGAAGAGGAGCTCGACCGAGACGAACCCCTCCCCCTGACAGGTCTCGCAGCGCCCCTCGGCGACGTTGAAGGAGAACCGGCCGGGCGTGTACCCGCGCGACCTCGCCTCGTCGGTGGCCGCGAAGACCTTGCGCACCGCGTCGAACATGCCGGTGTAGGTCGCCAGGTTGGAGCGCGGGGTGCGCCCGATCGGACGTTGGTCCACCCGCACCAGTCGGTCGAAGGACTCGAGCCCGGTGGCGTCGACGTCGATCTCCAGCGTCGCCTCGTCGTCGGCGTCGGGAGCCTGGCCGAGGTGGTCGCGAACCAACCCGGCGAGCACCTGGGAGACCAACGTCGACTTGCCGGACCCCGAGACCCCGGTGACGGCGGTCAGCACGCACAGCGGCACGTCCACGCAGACATCGACCAGGTTGTGTCGGGTGACGCCGCGCAGGTGCAGCCAGCCCTGCGGGGTGCGCTCGTGGCGATCGAGCGGTTGCGCCCGGCCGAACAGGTGGTCGCCGGTGATGGAACCCTCGACGAGCTCGAGCCCGGCGACCGGCCCCGAGTAGAGCACCCGGCCTCCGCCCTCACCGGCGCCTGGCCCGATGTCGACGACCCAGTCGGCACGGCGGACGACGTCCAGGTCGTGCTCGACGACGAAGAGCGAGTTCCCGGAGCTCTTGAGCCGTTCGAGCACGTCGAGCAGTGGCTCGGCGTCGGCGGGGTGCAACCCGGCGGACGGCTCGTCGAGCACGTAGACGACCCCGAAGAGCCCGGAGCGCAGCTGGGTGGCGATCCGAAGCCGCTGCGCCTCGCCGGGTGAGAGCGTGGTCGAGCTGCGCCCCAACGAGAGGTAGCCCAGTCCGAGATCGAGGAGCACCTCGATCCGGGCGACGAGGTCGGCGCAGAGTCGCACGGCCACCTCGGTCTGCTCGCCGGAGTCCGCCGTCGAGGTGGCCGGTGCCGCCTCGGTGAGGGCCGCGACCGGTCGCAGCAGGGTGACCAGCTCGGCGAACGCCAACGCGTTGGTCTGCGCGATGTCCATGCCGCCGAAGGTGACCGCCAGCGAAGCCGCCTGGATCCCGGAGCCCCCGCATGCGGCGCACTCGACGGTGCGGACGAAGCGCAGGGCCTTGTCCAGCATCATCTGGCTCTTGGACGTCGACAGGACGTGGTGCACGTGGGCCCGAGCGCTCCAGAAGGTGCCGTGGTAGCCGTGGTCGATGCGCCCCGGTTCGGGTTCGACCAGCACCGACGGCTGCTCGTCGGTGAAGAGCAGCCAGTCCCGGACATCGGCGGGCAGCTCCGACCACGGCGTGTCGACATCGATGCCGAGGCCCGACACGATGCTGCGCAGGTTGGCGCCCTGCCACGCCCCCGGCCAGGCGGCGATGGCGCCGTCGCGGATGCTGAGCGACGGGTCCGGGACCATCAGGTTCTCGACGACGTCGTGCTCCTCGCCGAGCCCGTGGCACCGCGGACAGGCGCCTGCTGCGGTGTTGGGCGAGAACGCCTCGGCCTCGAGCCGCGTGGCGCCGGCGGGATACGTCCCGGCGCGCGAGTAGAGCATCCGGACCAGGTTGGACAGCGTGGTCAGCGTGCCCACCGTCGAGCGTGATCCGGGCGAGCCCCGGCGCTGCTGGAGCGCCACCGCCGGTGGCAGACCCGTGATCTCCTCGACGTGTGGAGCCCCGACCTGCTGCAGCAGCCGTCGGGCGTAGGGCGCGACCGACTCGAAGTAGCGGCGCTGCGCCTCGGCGTAGAGGGTGCCGAACGCCAGCGACGACTTGCCCGAGCCGGAGATCCCGGTGAAGACGACCAGCGCGTTCCGGGGGATGTCGACGTCGACGTCCTCGAGGTTGTGCTCGTTGGCGCCGCGACCGTGCACGAAGTTGTCGCTCGAGTCGTAGGTCACGGTTCCCTACCTACCGTGGTTCTCCGGCGGCATGCGCGTCGTCAGCGTCGTCAGCGTCGTCAGGCCGGGCCGCTCCGATCGGGGATGTGCCCGCGCCGCTGCAGAGGTCGGTGTCGGACTCGCTACCCGCGACCGCGAGCGGGGGTCGCCGAGCGCCGCAGCGGCTCGGGGAGATGTCGAGGACCGTCGGAGCGCTCGGACGGGTCGCTGCCGATGTCCTCGGTGTACCGGGCCGACAGACCGGGTCGATCGATCTTGGCGTTGTGGCGGCGGTCGACCGGTAGCCGATCGGTGAACATCACCCGCTCGATGTGACGAGTGCTGTCGAACCGAGCGGCGAGCTGGAGCAGCTCCCGTGCGAGGTCGTCACGGCGTTCGGACGTGCCACCTGCGCCGCGATCGAGCTCGATGCAGATGGCCGCGACCACGCGGTCGCCGGTGCCGATGCCGACGAGCGCCGAGCGCGCAACCGCAGGGTGGGAGTTGAAGACAGGCTCGCAGCACAGCGGGTAGAGGTCGCCCGCTGCGGTTCGAACGCGGTGGGAGCGGCGGCCGCACGCCCACAGGCGACCATCGGCATCGAGGTATCCGAGGTCGCCGAGACGATGCCACGACGATCCTGCACCATCAGGGATCTTGTTCGCGGCCGTGGCCTCGGGCTTGCGGAAGTAGCTCTCGCTGATGTGCGGGCTCCTCGCCACGATCTCGCCGATCTGGCCCGTGTCCAACCCGACCGCATCGTCCCAGCCGGCGATGGGGCCGTCGTCCACGTCGACGATGCGCACCTCGACACCGGGCAGCGGGGCGCCGACGCAGAGGCCGGCTCCGCGCTCGGTGAGCGGCCAGGTCTCCTCCAGCACCATCGCTCCGGCTATCTCGGCGACGGGCAGCGCCTCGGTCGCCCCGTAGTCCGAGTACATCTCGCCGTCCGGGCCGAGCATGGCCTTTACCTCGGCGAAAAGGGGGCCGGGGACCTCGGCGCCGCCGGCCACGATGCGCTCGAGCGACGGTGCGCGCCGGCCGCTCTTCGCTGCGTAGGCAGCGAGGTTCTTCAGCAGGGCGGGCGAGCCGAACATCGAGGTCACCCCGCAGTCGTTGATCGTGCGCAACAGCCGCTCGGGATCGGCGTCCCCGGGACCCTTGACGGTGAAGTCCATCGGTGGCACCACCACCGTCCCACCGACCGAGAGGCCGATGATCCAGAACATGGGGAACGTCGGCATGTCCACGACCCCGCCATGGCGGTCGAATCCCCAGTGGCTACCGACCTTGTCGATCATGGCCGCCAGGTTTCGCTGACGCAGAACCGTTGGCTTCGGCGCTCCGGTGCTCCCCGTCGTGAACGCGATGACGGACACGTCGGAGGGCGACAGATCGGCTCGCTGGGGCTCTCCGCCGGTGCCGATCTCGAGCGACGCCATGGTGCGCATCCCCGGCGGTGCGACGCCTCCGACGACGATGTTGGTGCGCACGGTCCCGCGACCCCATCCGAAGACCAACCGAGCGACGTGAGCCGTCGGCGTGCCGATGAAGACCTCGGGACCGACCTCGGCGAGGCAACGTGCCACCTTGCGCAACCCGTGGCTGTGCGGCTCGATGCCGACGGTCACCGCGCCGATTCTCCACAGCGCCACCCCGATGACCATCGCGTCGAAGCCGGGTGGCACCATGAACGAGCACAGCGTGCCCTCTCGGATGCCGATGCTGCGGAGTCCGACTGCCAGCGACTCGGCGCGACGGCTCAACTCGCCGTAGGTGAACCGCTCATAGGTGGGCTGGCCTCGTCGCCTCTGGCGGGCACGGATCAGCGCGACCCTGCTCGGGTCGGTACGAGCGATCTCGAGGGTCTTGTCGGCGATGGACATCGTGTCGTGTGCGGTGTCGCTCATGGCGAAACCGCAGAGTCCCGGCTCAGCTCGTCGAGCGCATCGTCGAACTCCTCGATGATCGTGGTGACCGCGACAGGATCCTCCATCATCGCGAGGTGGCCGCAGCCGTCGAGCACCACCGTGCGGTCGGGCCGCAGCCGCTCTTCCAGCACCCGCCCCGCCTTGGGTGACAGCACGCGGTTCTGTGCGCCCCAGATCGTGCAGAGCGGGATCGACGACGACGATCGCTCATCCAGAGCGCCGTAGGCGTCCATGTCGTCGAGGACATCGACGAGCGCAGGGAGCTGGTCGGGGCGGGTGTTGCATGCGATCAGCTCGGGGTCGTGGTGCAGCCGGGCGCCGGCGCCCTTGGATCCCACCTGGAACCGCAGCGTCGCGCGTGCCGCCAGCGTCGGCGGCACGATCGAACGCGACAGCCGTCGGGCGAGCGAGCTCGGCCCGGGCGCCCAGCGCTGCACCTTGTGCAGCAGCCCGAGGCCACCGGCCGAGAAGGTCGCCTCCGTGAGCGGGTTCACGAGGACCAGACCCCGCACGAGGTCGGGGCGCCGAGCGGCAACCGAGGCGGCGATGTTGCTGCCCATGCAGTTTCCGACGAGCAGGACCGGAGCCAATCCCTGGTCCTCGATCAACGCAGCCACGAGCGTCACATGGTCATCGAGGTCGATGGCCCGGGTCGGGCGCGGCGAGCTGCCGAACCCCGGCAGGTCCACGGCGACGACCGTGTGGCCCTCGGCCAGGGCGGCGACCTGGTTCCGCCAGATGGTCGACGACGTCCCGCCGTTGTGGAGGAACAGCATGCTCGGCCCGGTTCCTCGCCGCTCGAAGGCGATCGTCACGCCGTCGTGTTCGAAGTCGATCATCGCCGTGTCGCCAGGGTGTCCGGTGCGAGGCATGGGTGCTCCTGTCGGGTTGTCGCCGCGGACCCGCGAGCGACGCCGTCCGGGTCAAGGTCCCGGGCAGTCATAAACAGAACTGTATATTACTCGCTCCGCGGGAGGCAAGGACCGCGCCGCTCCGGCGAGGGTCTGTGCCGATCGCACGAGGGTGACCAGTACAGTCGCGCCGTGGCCGTCCGAGACACCAAGCAGACGCTTCCGCGCGGTCCCCACGGGCTCTCGCGCGAGGAGGTCGAGCACTCCCAACGGGAGCGACTGCTGCAAGCAGCGACCGAAGCCGTGTCGGAACTGGGCTACGTCAAGACGTCGGTGGCCGACATCCTCGTACGAGCGGGTGTGTCGCGAGCGACGTTCTACCAGCTGTTCAGGGGCAAGGAGCAGTGCTTCGAAGCGGCGTACCGCACCAGTGCAGACTTCGTCGCGGCCGTCATGAACGTCGAGCTCGAGAACCTGCGGTCGAGCGATGAGCAGGATCCCCTCGTTCGACTCGATCGGGTGCTCGGCGTCTACTTCGGCGCGCTCGAGGCTGCACCGTCGCTCGCTCGGGTGTTCCTGGTCGAGGTCTATGCCGCGGGGCCGGCGGCGATCGAACAGCGTCGGGTCTCGCTCGACCACTTCGTCGATGTCTTCGCCGAGATCTTCCGGGGGCAGTCCGGGCTGCTCGGCTCCGAACCTCAGCAGCGGTTCGCCGCGGAGATCATGGTCGGTGCGGTCAGTTCGATGGTCACCAACATCGTCGGCGTGGGTGACGTCGATCAGCTCCCCGACCTGAGGGTGCAGCTCGTCGCCCTCGCGGGTCAGATCACCGGCCTGCACGCCACCGACTGACCGCGTCGGGAGCCCCGAGAAACCACGGCGGGACGCGTCGGCGCGGATCCCACGCGCGGCAGCGACCGGCGACCGTGCCCGGGCGTGGTCCGAGCGCCAGGTGTCGCTGATCAGTGCGTCCCCAAAATGGTAGACACAACTGTTTATCTCTTGTACGGTGTGACGAACGTCTCGGTAGGAGCCTCTGGTCGCTCCTGCCTCGGAGCCAGGGGGGCCACACGCATGCGCAGTTCGAGCCGATCTCGTAGGTGCCGTCCGCCGGCAACGGACAACGTCGGGCGGTCCCGAGCGCTCGCGGCGTTCCTGGCGATCGTTTTGGCCGTGGTCTCGGGCGTGGTCCTCGCTCCGAGTCCGGCGTCGGCGGATGCACCCGCCCTGGTGTCGGGCAACGGGATCACCGTCACCGGCACGCGCTGGATCAGTCCCCGCACGTTGGAGGTCGACGTCGCCACACCCAAGGTTGCAGGCAACGCCATCAACGGTCCGCACCGCGTGCGGATCACCCTCCCGAACAACTACTTCCAGAGCGGCGCCACCCGCTTCCCGGTGCTCTACCTGCTCCACGGTGGTGCCGGCGGCAACTCCGCGCAGTGGACCACCGGCGGCGGCGCCGTCGAACCGATCACGAACAACCGACCGCTGATCACGGTCATGCCCGACGGTGGCAAGGTCGGGTGGTACACCAACTGGCTCGATCAGTCAGCCGGTGCCCAGGAATGGGCCGACTTCCACCTCGACCAGTTGATCCCGTGGATCGACGCCAACCTCCGCACCGTTGCCTCCAAGAGCGGTCGAGCGATCGCAGGACTCTCGATGGGCGGCTTCGGCGCCGTACGCTACGCCCAGGACCGTCCCGACCTCTTCGCCTACGTGGCGAGCTTCTCCGGAGCGGTCGACCTGGGTGACGCCGGTACCCGAACGGTCGTGGCCCAGCAGTCGATCCAGAACGGGCTCCCCGTCTTCGGTGCGTTCGGTCCGGCGACCTGGCCCTTCGACGGAACCTGGAACGCGCTGAACCCGCTCAAGCGGGCCGGGCGCCTCGCCGGTGTGCACGTCGCCCTCTACGCGGGGTCGGGCACGAACGACGCCGACGTCGTCGAGCGCACGATGGGCGCGTCGGCCGATCGGCTCCACCGCGCCCTCGATGCCGCTGGCGTCCCGCACACCTGGTTGATGTACGGGCGGCCCGGGCCGGGCTCACCCTACGGCTGCGACGGTGGCCACAACTTCGGTTGCTGGAACTTCGCGCTGGCCGACGCCGTGCCCCGGATGATGGCCATCCTGCGCCCGGCGTCGCCGCCTCCCGTCGCGACCAACCTGGTGGCCAACCCCGGTTTCGAGAACGTCGGGCTCGCTCCCTGGTCGTGCACCGGCCAGTGCGGTCAGGACCGCGGCACGGGCTTCTCCCGTGATGGGATCGGCAACGCCTGGGTTCGTCACAACACCGGATGGAGCGACGTCCACCAGACCATCGCGGTCACCCCGAACCGCACCTACCGGATCACCGGGTGGATGCGCACCTCGGCCAACAACGCCAACGCCTACTTCGGCCTGCGGACCCTCGGCGGCCAGGTCGTCGGTGAGCAGAGGATCCAGCGACTCGACGGCTACACGAAGATCACGGTCGACGTGAACAGCGGGTCCAACTCGAGCCTGGTGGCCTTCGGTGGCCTCTGGGCCAACGGCGACACCTGGATGCATCTCGACGACGTCTCTGTCGTGGCGTCCTGACGGCGGCCGAATCGAGCGGCATGCCACTGCCGACCGCCGGTCGTCGAGCTCGATGGCTCGTGCGGTGGGTCTCGACGGTCACCCTCGCATGGCGGGAGCGACCGCAGAGCGCCGCTCGGGGGAGCGTCGCCCGGACGCTTCGGTACGCCGTCGCCCGGATCGCCGAGCACCATCGGAGCCTGGGCGACCACTCGGCCCTGGCAATCCGGACAGGGACCTACTGCGCGTACGAGCCCGATCCTCGTCTCCCGGTCCATTGGGACGTCGGGCGCAGCACCCGCTGGGAACGCGACGTCGCTCCGTGCGGGTGGTCCAACTCCGTGAGGACCAGAAGCAGAACGGGCGTGCTGGCGCGAAGAAGCCCTGCTCAGCGGGATTCTCGGCACGGTGTGGTCGGGGCCCCGGGATTGCCCGCTGGCTCTTGGGTGGGGTGCTGCGACGTGGTATGGATGGACCATGGACCTCGTGACGATGACCGATCTGAAGTCTCTGGCAGAACCTGTCGAGCACGGGCCCGCTGTCTCGCTGTTGATGCCCACGGATCGGGTCGTCACCGATGCGGACGCCGATCCGTTGCGTTGGAAGAACCACCTGAACGGGGTTGCATCGGTCCTGCGGGAGCAGGACCTGGCCAAGGGCGAAATCGATGCGCTGCTCGCACCGGCGTGGGACCTGCATGCCGATTCGGGGTCGTGGCAGCACATGAGCGATGGGTTGGCCATGTACCTGCGACCGGGCTGGCACCGGAGCTTCCGGGTGCCCGTCGAGGTGCCGCAGGTGGCGACGGTGGGCGACCGCTTCATCGTCAGCCCGCTGCTGGGAGCCGTCTCGGGCGGGGAGCACTTCCTCGTGCTGGCGGTGAGCCAGCGCAAGGTCCGACTGCTGGAGGGCACCAGGTTCCGCATCGAGGAGGTCGAGCTGCGGGACGTTCCCACCAGCTTGCGAGATGTGATCGAACCTCCCGATTCCCGCTCCGACACGATGGCCCGGCCGGCCACGGGTGGCGGTCGACCCGGTCCTGCGATCTTCTACGGTCACGGCGCAGCGGATGATTCGTTCAAGAAGGACGAGCTCATCCGCTTCCTGCGCCAGGTGGCCGACGGCCTCCAGACCTACCTCGCGGGCGAGGACCACCCGATGGTGCTGGTCGGGCTGGAGGAGCTCGTCGCCGCCTATCGGGAGGTGAACGCCTACGGAAACGTCCTCGATCGGTCCGTGGATCACAACCCCGACCAGCTCTCGGCCGAGGACCTCCACGAAGCCGTCTGGCCCATCGTGAACGAACGATTCGCCGAAGCGAGCCACGCCGCGGTCGAACGTTTCGGAGAGCTGCACGGCACCGGCCAGGCCTCGGCCGACGCCGACGTGATCGAGGTCGCTGCCTCCCAGGGTCGGGTCGATGCCCTGTTCGTGCCCGAGGGGCCGTCCTGTTGGGACTCGGCGCCGGGCCGTGGCCCGGGCGCGATCCGCCTGGGAGTGGAGGAGCTCCTCGCCTCGTGCGAGCGGATCGACCGTACGGTGGTGGCAACGCTCGTGAACGGCGGCCACATCCACTCGGTCGACGACCCATCGCTGTTCGACGGCGGGTCGATGGCGGCGACGTTCCGCTACTGATGCCAATCGGTCAAACCAAGGAGCAGTGATGTCGTCCAGCCCGAAGGTTCGCCAAGTCCTTCCCGAGGACGTGATCGTGACGCTGCGCGGCTCGGTCCCCGCCGGGATCATCGAACACGCGAAGGAGCAGGTCTCCCACGCGGCCCGGCTCTCGGGCCGCGATGTCCTCGAGGCCACGGTGACCTTGACCGAACGTACCAACCCGTCGATCGTCGAACCGAGCCGAGTCGAGGTGGTGTTCAACATCTCGGGCACGCCGGTGCGGGCGGAGGCCGATGCGCCCACCATGGCCCAAGCCATCGACGGCGTGGTCGACCGGCTCGAACGACGGATCGTCGACCTGGTGAACCGCTGGGACGACCGTTCCCGGTGGCTGCACGAACCATCGGACGGGCAGTGGAGGCGCGGTGCCCCTCCGACCGAACGACCGGAGCACTTCCCCCGCCCGGTCGACGAGCGCGACGTGGTGCGACGCAAGACCTTCGCAGTCTCTCCGACCACCGCGCAGGAGGCTGCCTACGACATGGAAGCGCTGGAGCACGACTTCCACCTCTTCACCGACGTCGACACCGGCGCTCCAGCTCTCGTCCACGCGCGCGCCGATGGCTCCTACGGGGTCGCCGGACTGGATGACGACGCGGGCCTGCCCGAGACGATGACCCCCGAACCCGCGCCGCCGATCCTCGACGAGGTCGCGGCTCGCCAGCGACTCGATGTCAGCGGCGAGCCGTTCGTCTTCTACATCGACGATGTCACGGGCACGGGAAGCGTCGTCTACCTGCGCTACGACGGTCACTACGGGTTGATCACCACCACCTAGACGACGAGACCGTGGCGAGGTCGGCCCACCCGTCGGCGGCACAGAGGTTCGTCGGGTGGCCGACACCGGACGTCGCACGGCACCCGGAGGCGACGCGGCGGTTGGGGTACGGTGCGCCGTGCTCGCCGAGCGGCGACCACGGCGCGGAGCGGCGCCCGGCGACGGAGGTGGGGATCATGGCCCGTTCGACGACGAGGGCGAGGCGTCGCGTCTCCCCTCGACCACCGATTGCCGCAGCGATCGCGGTGGCGCTCGTGTCGGCGATCGGGGTGCCGCTGACGTCGGTGGAAGCCGCCGTCGACAACGGGGTGTGCCAGACGACGGCCTTCGTCGCGACCTTCGACGGGTACCTGACGCGCATCGACGTCCCGACCGGGCAGGCCCTCGCGGCGAGGATCGACCTGGGCGACTCGGTGTACCCGCTGGATCTCGCGGTCACCCCCGACGGCACGACGGTGGTCGTCACCGACGGTCCCAACGATCGGCTCATCCGTGTCGACGTCGCCACCTCGGCGGTCACCGGCACCGCCACCGTCGGACGGTCGCCGCAGGAGGTGGCGATCACCCCGGACGGGACGGTCGCGATCGTCACCAACGCCATCGACGGCACCGTCTCGACCGTCGACCTCGCCGCGATGGAGACGCACCCCGGCGACATCGCCGTGGGGGAGAGCCCGGGGGGTGTGGCGATCACCCCCGACGGCTCGACCGCCTACGTCGTGAACAGCGCCGGCGGATCGGTGTCGACGGTCGACCTCGCCGCTCGACTCGCCGATCCCGTGGACATCCCGGTGGGTCCGGGCGCGTACGCCGTCGCGATCACGCCGGACGGCGCGACGGCGTTCGTGACGAAGCGCCCGGAGCTCGCCGATCCCCCACCCGCCGTCCGCGGCTCGATCTCCACCATCGACATCGCCACCCGCACCAAGGACCCCGACGACCTCGAGGACACGCGCGCGAGGCCGGCCGGGATCGCCATCTCGCCCGACGGCCGCACCGCGTACGTCGCCGAGAGCACCGCCGACGCCGTGTCGACGATCGACGTGGCGACCCGGGCATGGGGACCCACGACCATCTCGGTCGATCCGTATCCCGACGGCATGGCGATCACCCCGGACGGCAAGCAGGTCTTCACGTCGAACCTCGACGACCGGAGCGTCTCGCCGATCGACGCGGTCCACGGGACCTACGCGACCGACGACGGCATCACCGTGGGGAACCTGCCGACCCGCGTCGCGTTCACCCCCTGCGCGACGCCGCCACCTCCCGACCCGACCACGACGAGCCCCGCCACGACGGCCACGACGAACCCTCGGGCCACCACGAGCACGACCGTTCCCGTCGTTCCCGCCGCGGTCGTGACCGACCCGCGGTTCGCCGGCTGATCCGACGGCATCGCGACCGACCACGAGTCGGTCAGCCGTGCGTCGGGGCACGGTGGCGAGCCGCTGCTCGTCTTCGAACGGGAGGTCACGGGTGATCCATGGCCGTCAGGTCAGTTGGTCGGGTCGTTCGGTCGTTCGGTCGTTCGGGTAGCAGCGGCGCCTGGCCCAGAGGGCGACGTAGACGAGGGCGACGAGGACGGGGACCTCGATCAGCGGGCCGATGGTGCCGGCGAGGGCCTGACCGGAGGTCACGCCGAACACAGCGATCGACACGGCGATGGCCAGCTCGAAGTTGTTGCCCGCCGCGGTGAACGCGACCGAGGCGTTGCGGTCGTAGGGGAGCCCGAGGCGGTGACCGGCGAGGAACGACCCTCCCCACATGAGCGCGAAGTAGACGAGCAACGGGACCGCGACGCGTGCGACATCGAGGGGCTTGCTCGTGATCTGTTCGCCCTGGAGGGCGAAGAGGACGACGATGGTGAACAGCAGCCCGTAGAGGGCGACGGGGCCGATGCGAGGCAGGAAGGCCGATTCGTACCAGTCGGTTCCCTTGCGGGCCTCGCCGACGGTGCGGGTGAGGAACCCGGCGAGCAGCGGGATGCCCAGGAAGATGAGCACCGATGTGGCGATGTCCCACATGGAGACATCGAGATCCGCGGTGTCGAGGCCCAGCCAGCTGGGCAGCGCGGTGAGGTAGAACCAGCCGAGGACGCTGTACATGACGATCTGGAACAGCGAGTTGATGGCGACGAGGACGGCGGCGAGCTCTCGGGCGCCGCACGCCAGGTCGTTCCAGATGAGGACCATGGCGATGCATCGGGCGAGCCCGACGATGATCAGCCCGGTACGCAGCTCGGGCAGGTCGGCGAGGAACATCCAGGCCAGCGTGAACATGAGCAGCGGTCCGACCAGCCAGTTCAACGCCAGGGACAGGCCGAGGGTGCGCCGGTCGGCGAGCTCGTCACCGATGCGGGTGTAGCGGACCTTGGCCAGGACCGGGTACATCATGGCCAGGAGCCCGAGGGCGATCGGCAACGAGACGGTGCCGATCTTGATGCGATCGAGGGTGTCGTCGAGGTCGGGGACGAGGCGGCCCAGCAGCAACCCGACCGCCATCGCCAAGCCGATCCACACCGGCAGGAACCGGTCCAGCGTGGAGAGCTTGGCGGTGACCGACTCGGTGTCGGGGGTGGTTGCGGTCATTCGCCTGCCACGGTGTCGGAGGCGCAGCACAGGGCGGTCTCGCCCTCCTCGAGGATCTGGTTGGTGAGCTGGTCGGCGTCGCCGGTCTTGACGTACCACTCCCACCTGGCGCCGTCGGGATCGACGACCCAGGTCTCGACCTTGGTCGCGTAGCAGCAGATCGTGTCGTCGATCCCGGTGGTCTCCAGGCCGGTGCCGGACAGGCGGGCCTCGGCGGCCTCGACCTCGGCGGCGTCGTCGGTCTCGACGCCGAGGTGGTTGAGGGTGGCGCCCTCGGGACCTTCGAAGAGGACCAACTTGAGGGGAGGATCCACGATGGCGAAGTTGGCGTAGCCGGGCTTGCGCTTGAGCGGTTCGGTTGCGAACAGCTTCGAGTAGAAGTCGACGGCGTTGTCGATGTCGGTCACGTTGAGGGCGAGCTGGACACGGGACATGGTCTTCCTCCGGCTAGGGTTCATCGACAACCATCGATGCGTGGGTCACGATATCAACGTATCGACCGATGTCAATATGTGTCGTCGATGTGGCTGCTGAAGCGAGGTCGCCGTGAAGGTCCAGGTGTCCGACGGGTGCTGCCGACGGGTCACCGCCGGCGTGCTCGAGGAGTCCGATGCAGACGACCTCGCCGCCGCGTTCAAGGTGCTCGCCGATCCCGCCCGGTTGCGCCTGCTGTCGCTGGTGGCGGCGGCGGAGTCGGGTGAGGCGTGCGCGTGCGACCTGGTCGAGCCGGTGGGTCGGTCCCAGCCGACGGTGTCGCACCACCTGTCGATGCTGGTCGATGCCGGCCTGCTGTCGCGTGAGAAGCGGGGGCGGTGGGCGTGGTACCGGGTGGTGCCCGAACGCCTCGCCGCTCTGCAGGCAGCCCTCGCGCCCTGAACCCCCGACCCGTCCCTCGGGGTTGACATGTGACCTTTAGGTCACATATGTTCGACGCGTGGATGAGGTCTTCAAAGCGCTTGCCGATCCGACCCGGCGTGCGCTGCTCGATGCGCTCTTCGTCGAGGACGGCCAATCCCTCACCGCACTCGAGCAGCAGCTGCCGATGTCGCGCTTCGGCGTGATGAAGCACCTGAAGGTCCTCGAGGACGCGGGTCTGGTGGTCGCCCGCAAGCGGGGTCGCGAGAAGCTCCACCACCTCAACCCGGTACCGATCCAACAGGTCCATGACCGTTGGGTCTCCAAGTTCGCCCAGCCGTGGACCGCCGCGCTGGTCGATCTCAAGCAACAGCTGGAGGAACCGACATGAGCATCGAGGCAGCAGTCTCATTCGCCAACGGAACCGCGCCCGTGGGTCGTACGGCCGTCTTCGAGATCTACATCAAGGCCACGCCCGAGCGGGTGTGGGAGGCCATCACCGATCCGACCCTGCGTGCCCGCTACAGCTTCGGCGTCTCCACCACCTCGGACTGGACGCCGGGGTCACGGTATCTGGCGTCGGTTCCCGACGTCATCGACATCGCCGCGGGCGAGAACCTCGTCGTCGACCCCCCGCGGCGTCTCGTCCAGACCTACGAGGCGCTCTGGAGCGACGACGTCCGAGCGCAGGGAACCACTCGAGTGACCTGGGAGATCGAACCCGTCGCGGATTCGTGTCGGCTCACGGTGGTGCACGACCGGCTCCCCGACGGGGCCGACGCCGCGCTCTACGGAGGCTGGCCCATGATCTTGTCCGGGCTCAAGACCCTGCTCGAGACGGGCGAGGACCTCGCCACCCCCGGTTCGTTGATGTACGCCGATCCCGGGACGTGGGAACCCCCCAGCCGTTGACGGGCACCGACTCCCCGGAGCGTTGGATCTCGGGCCCGCCGGTCCGCCGCTCGATGCGAGTCGATCGCACGCCTCCGCCTAGGCTGGCCCGATCAAGCGCACCGTTGGAAAGCTCATCGTCCGGTTGTTCCGCTACACCCTGGTCGGCGAGCCGCCGCCGGATCCGGTGTGCGTCATGGTCGCAGCGCCGCACACGTCGAACCTCGACTTCCCGCTCATGATGGCGATGGCGTGGGCGTCGGACCTGTCGATCGTGTGGCTCGGCAAGAAGGAGATGTTCGCCGGGCCGACGGGACCGCTGCTGCGGCGCCTGGGCGGCCGACCGGTCGACCGCGAGAACCCGGTCGGCCTCGTCGCGGAGATGGTCGCCCTGGCCAGGTCCGGCCGCCATGTCGCCATCCTGATCCCACCCGAGGGCACCCGGGCGAAGCGCACCCACTGGAAGTCGGGGTTCCGGCGCATCGCTCGCGGCGCCGACGTGCCCGTCGTGCTCAGCTTCCTCGACGGGCCCACCCGCACCGGGGGGTTCGGTCCGACGATCCACATGACCGACGACGTCGTCGCCGACATGGATGTGATCCGGGCGTTCTACGCCGACAAGCACGGCATGAAGGTGGGACGCTTCACGCCGCCGCTGCTCGGTGAGGAAGCCGTCGTCCCCGATCCCGTCTGAGGGGCATGCACGAGCGACCGACTCGTTCGATCACCGGGTTCACGAAGGTGGGTCCTGCCCGGCCGCTCACGGCGTGGCCGCCTCGTCGGTCGGTTGGTCGAGCTCGCGCATGAACGACCACAGTCGACCCTCGAGGTCGCGGGCGCCGTACTCCCGGTAGCCGTAGGGCTGGTCGGTGGGCGCATAGACGATCTCGGCGCCTCGGGCCTTCACCAGGTTGTGGTGCTCGTCGACGTCGTCGACCATCACCGCCATCATCGAGGTCGAGGATCCCTGGGAGATCGGCGACGCGAGCCGGTACTCCTCGGTCTCGGGGTGCAACCAGATGACACCGTCGCCGGCGTAGACCTCGGCGTGCACCGTCTCCCCGGAGTCGGTCACCGTCACCTCACCCGGGATCAGCCCGAACGCGTCGACGAGGAAGTCATAGGCCGCGCGCAGGTCGCGGTAGACGAGGATCGAGATCCGTCGGCGTAGACCGTGATCGGAACGTTCCATGGCAGCGAGCACCTCCAGGAGGTCGCGGGTCGGGTCGAGCTGGCGCTCGACGTCGGCGAGGGCGGCGAGCACGGTGCGCTTCACCGTCGTGACCCGTTCCAGCTCGGCGTCGAGCGCCGCGGCATGACTCGTGAGGAACGAATCGAGCTGCCACTCCGGGTCGTTGAGGACGTGACCGATCTGGTCGAGCGAGAGGCCGAGGCGTCGAAGTCGGCTGATGCGGTACAGGCGCTCCACCGCGTCGCGGCCGTAGAGCCGGTGACCCGCCGCGCTTCGAGTCGACGGGCTCAGCAGGCCGACGCTCTCGTAGTGGTGCAGTGCCCGAACGGTCAGACCCGATGCCGCGGCAACATCTCCCACACGCACCGGCTCGTCGATCGCTTCCTCGTCCATGCCCCGACGGTAGGACCTCACGTCGCGTCAGACGCAAGAGCCGATGTCGGCGTCGGGGTCCGGACGCCCCCGGTGGTCCCGACCCGCGAACGAGATCGTGGGTGCCGATGATCTGCTCAGCGCGGCGGCGGCGGGGGTGCTGCGTTCGTCGGATCGGCCGCCCGCAGCGCCAGGGCCGCCTGGACGAGCGCGGCGTGGGTGAGGCTCTGGGGAACGTTGCCGAGGTAGGCGCCGGTTGTCGGGTCCAGTTCCTCGGGGAACAGGAGGAGATCGCCGCCGTGCGCGATGAGCTGGTCGAACAACCGTCGGGCCTCCGCGATGGCTCCCGTCGAGGCGAGGGCCTGGACGAGCCAGAACGAGCACGGGAGGAAGGCGCCCTCGCCGCCGGGGAGGCCGTCGTCGCCGGGCGGGTACCGGTACAGCAGGGCGCCGTCGGGACCGTCCGCGCCGAGCGCACGCCGCACGGCGGCGATGGTGCCTCGGACCCGCTCGGATTCGGGCGGGTGCAGGCCGAGCAGGGGGAGGATGAGCAGCGCTGCGTCGAGGTCGGTGGACCCGTAGGTGCGGGTGTACGAACCGAGGTCGTCGTCGAACCCCTCGGCCACGACCTGGTCGGCGATGGCGTCGCGCTCGGCTCGCCACCGGGCGACGTGGCGAGCCGTCGTGCGATGGGTGTTCGCGATGCGGAGGGCGCGGTCGAGGGCGAGCCAGGCCATGAGCTTGGAGTGGACGTGGTGGGCCTCGTCGCCGCGGATCTCCCAGATGCCCGCATCGGGAGCCTCCCAGCGATCGGCGACCTCGTCGGCGAAGGCACGGAGGGCTCGCCAGGTCTCCGAATGGAGACGGTGCCCGGCGGAGGTCAGCAGCCACGCGGCATCGAGGACCCATCCGTACCCGTCGAGCTGATGCTGGTCGGCCGCGCCGTTGCCGACTCGGACCGGCCGGCTGTCGGCGTAGCCCGGCCACCCGTCGAGCAGCCGTTCGGGGCTCGGATGGCGACCGTGCAGCGTGAGGAGCACCGGGAGGCGGGGCCGGTCGAGGCGACTGGCATGGAGGAGCCAGGCCAGGAAGTGTCGGGCTTCGTCCTGCTTGCCGACCCCGAGGAACGCGCCGATGCCGATGCTGGCGTCTCGCGGCCACGCGAAGCGGTAGTCCCAGTTGCGGACACCGCCGAGTGCTTCGGGGAGCGATGTGGTCGGGGCGGCGACGGGCGCCCCCGAGGGCGAGTACGTGAGCAACCGGAGCGTGAGCAGGCTCCGGACGACGACATCTCGGTGGGGGAGGTCACTGCTGATGTCGGCGCACCAGTGGCGCCACCGCGCCTCGTCGCGCTCGACGAGGCTCCACGCCCGGTCGGCATCGACGTAGATGAGCGGTTCGCGATCGGCGATGCCGACCGCGATGGTCAGCGGTTCGTCCGGTTCGACGGTGACGGTGGCGGCGCGGCCGGGCTCGATCCGACAGGGCGGCGAGCACGTCACCGCCACCGCGACGGTGTCCCACGAGCACACGAGAACCCCGCCGCGCTGATCGTGGCGCGGACGGAGGTGGTGCTCGCCCAGACGGGGGTCGAAGTGGATCTCGACCTCGACGGGTCCGCCCACCGCCGAGAGCCGCCGCACGAGCAGGGTGGTCGGGAGCAGGTGATCGACGACGTCGGCCACCATGGCCTCGCTGAGGGTGAGGTGTCCGGTGGTGGTCTTCCACGTCGTCGTGAGCGTGGCGGTCTCGTGCTTGTACCGGCGTTCGGTGACGGTCGCCGGCCCGGCCGGGCCCATGCGAAAGGTACCTGCAGCGTCACCCCCCACGAGTCGACCGAACATCGGGTCGCCGTCGAAGCGCGGAACGCACCACCAGTCGATGGACCCGTCGGAGGTGACGAGCGCAGCCGTTCGGGTGTCGCCGATCATGCCGTGGTCCTCGATCGGGTGGATCGGCGCGTCCGCGGTTCGCACCTCAGCTCGCCTGGAGCAGCACGCCGAGGGCGATGCCGAACAGGAGGTGCGCCGCGATCGCGACGGCAGGCGTTCGGTGGCCGTAGTTCAGCCCCAGCAGGCCGGGCGGTTCGAGGGTTGCGATGGATGCGGGTCCGGCCCGAGCGGAGGCCATGCGGGGATGGACGCCGGCCAGCAGCGGCACCAGGACGGTGAGGGCCACGGCGACGTGGATGGCGCCGAGGGTTCCGCCCAGCCACCACGTGGCCCGGCCCAGGAGCATGAAGGCGGCGGCGTAGCCGAGCGCGAACCCCTGACCGATCGCCAGGTGGATGAAGAACCCGGCGACTCGTGCGCGGTCCGGATCCTCCGAAACCATCGTCCCGAGGAGCAGGGGGCGATCGAGCCGGGTGAACCCGGCGAGTTGGGCGACGATCATCACGGCGGTCAGCACGGTCGTGGCGATGAGCCCGAACAGCGCCCATCCGGCCCAGTCCACGTCAGCGCGCCCGGGCGCGTGCGTCCTCGCCGCGCAGAGCCGGTGACCGGTGGGTGCCGGTGCCATCGAATCGCTGGTCGTCGGGCGGGCCCCCTCTGTCGAAGATGGCCAGCCGTGTGGTCATGAGGACGACTCGGCATCCTCGCCGGGGAACACGTCGGTCTCGGAGGTGTGCCACACGGGGTGGTCGCCGGCGGTCTCGACGTTGAAGCCGTACTCGAACACCATCGCGCCGCCGAAGGTGGCGCCGACCGAGACGAGGATCGCGATGACGACCGACAGCACGGCGATGCCGACGGGCGTGACCAGCACCTCGTTGTACTCGACCAGTCGCCAGGCCAGGTTCCCGAGGGCCAGCACGGTCACGATGATCATGATCGTGGCGTGGGTGTTGATCGTGCGTCGGGCCTGGGTGCCCGCTTCCGAGGACGACTTGGCATCCCAGAGGCCCGTGATCGCCGCCAGCACGGAGATCGCCGCGCCGGCCACGAAGAGGTAGGTGCCGGCGTGCCACAGGTCACGGGCGAAGCCGTGATCCTTGCCGACGACGAGCGAGATGACGTCGAAGACGGCGGCCACGATGTAGGCGGCGATCGGGATGTCGGTGAGCGGCGGGTGGAGGGGCTTGCCCGACCAACCCCGGATGCCCTTGAAGGTGCGGCCTCGGAGGGTGAGGGTCGGGCGTATCGAGAACTTGCGCATGTGCGGCTCCTGGGTTCGGACCGGCGCGCGGACGCGTCAGCAGTTGGTACGGGTGAGCGAAGCGCTCCTGTCGGGCGCGTGCGTCGTCACGCCTGCGTCCGCGCTCGGCGGAGGTGCGCCTCGGCGAACCGTGCGCGCCGACGCCTCGCCGTCACGCGCAGCGGCGCTCGGCCTCGAGGACGCTCCCCGCGCCAGTCGGTGCGAGGTGGAGCTCGAGCAGCCAGCCACCGGTTGGGTTCGCCGTTCCCCGAGCTCGTCGATCTCGCGGTCCTGCAGCGACGGGAGCGGTTGGCGGCGATGGACGGCGACGGCGGTCATGGAGCGCCTCTTCTAAAGGTGACTGGGGATCACCTTAGAGATCGAACCGGGTTGCGTCAACAGAATTGTGTTTTAGAATGTGCCCGTGGAACCGCCCCGGACCAGAGACGAGCGCATCGCGGCCATCGCGTCGCTCGACCAACCCCTGCGCCGCCAGCTGTACGTCCTGCTGGCCGACCGAGACCGATGGACCAGCCGTGATGAGGCGGCAGCGGCCCTGGACGTGGCGCGCTCGGTCGCAGCGTTCCACCTCGACAAGCTCGTCGACGCCGGCGTGGTCGAGGTGAGCTTCGAGCGGGTCACGGGGCGCACCGGACCGGGCGCAGGCCGGCCGTCGAAGATGTATCGCCTCGTCGCGGGCGAGCTCAGCGCGTCGATGCCGGATCGCCACTACGACCTCGCCGGCCGGCTCCTCGCCGACGCGGTCGCCCGCTCCACGGCAACCGGTGCGCCCGTCGATCAGTGCCTCCACGAGGTCGCGTGTGCCGTCGGCCGGTCGATGGGTGGGGAGGTGCGCGCCGAGATCGACGCCGGAGGCGACACCACCGAGGCTCGCATCCTCGCTGCGCTCGGACGTCGAGGGTACGAGCCGACCCTGTCCGCCGCCGGCGAGATCGTGCTGTCGAACTGCCCGTTCCATCGCCTCGCCGAGGGCCACCGCAGCCTGGTGTGCGGCATGAACCTCGATCTCCTTCGTGGGCTCGTCGACGCTCTGGGCAGCGAGGTGGCACTCGATGCCCAGCTGGTCCCGGAAGCCGGCTCCTGCTGCGTGCGACTTCGGAGGCGCTGAGCCGACGCACGCAGGGACGAGTGGATGGGTCAGGTCCGACGGTGCTCGAAGCCGGCGACGGCCTCGTCGATCGGCGTGCTGCCGGTGTTGAACGCGATGGTCGAACCGGCCGTGGCCGGCCGTTCGAGCACCGCGGCCGCAACTCGGGCGACGTCGGCTCGGGAGACCTGCGTGGCCGAGATGTCGTCGCCCACCTCGATCGAGCCGGTCGGGGGATCGTCGGTGAGACCGCTGGGACCGAGGATGGTCCACGCCAACGCGCTCGCCTCGAGATGGGCGTCGGCCGCAGCTTTGGCTTCGGCGTAGGGGTAGAAGCTGTTCGACGGATCGACGCCGTGGTGCGGGCCGGCGCCGAAGTACGAGACCATCACGTAGCGCTCGACGCCAACGGACGCGGCGGCATCCATCGAGGCGATGGCGGCGTCGCGGTCGATCGCCATCGTGCGCGCCGGGTCGCCGCCGCCGGCTCCCGCGCTCCACACCAGTGCGTCGTGCCCGGCGACGAGCTCGGCCAGCTCCACGACCGGGAGATCGGCGACATCGGCCACGAGCGGACTCGCTCCCGTCGCAGTCACCTCGTCCGATTGGTCCTCGTCGCGGATCAGGGCGGTGACCTCGTGGCCCGCAGCGACGAGAAGCGGGGAGAGAAGTCGTGCCACCTTGCCGTGGCCACCGATGATGATGATGCGCATGCGCTGTCCTCCGTCTACGAGTCCGAACCGGCCTCCTGGGCGTCCTTCGCCGCGGCCTTGAGGTCCTCGGCGATGACGTCGTCGACTGCAGTCTGGAGGATGCGATCGGCGCGGGCGAACGCACGCTGGATCTCGGCCGCGCCCGGGTCCGACACCAACGCGACGATACCCGAGTGGCCGGGCGCGATGGCATCGGCGAGCTCGTCGGCCAGTTGGGATCGGTGGTGCACCTCGCGTGCCTTGCCGACGGCAGCACCTCCGGCGCCCAGCACGAGCGCGCTCCCGATGATCGACGGCGGGAAGAGCACACCGAGCACGACACCGCCGAGCACGCCCCACTTGAGCCCCGATTTCGTGCTGTGGTCGGTGACGGTCTGCACCACCATGGTGCCGTCGTCCTCACGTCGGACGACCAGCACGCCTTCGATCTCGACCGTGCGGCCGTCCTCGATCGCCTTGAGGGCGTCGTACGCCTCCATGGCCGACTCGGTGTCGCCGAAGTCCGCGGCGAACAGGGTGTATGCCCCGTCACCCACGACCGCCGCACCCTCGATCTCGGTCGTGTCCTCGGTTCCGTCGGTCATCGCGCTGCGCCTCTCGTCGTTCGTTCGTGTGACCGGAACACTATGAGGTATCGAGGAACCAGGTCGTTCCCGGTGGTTCGAGCGTCCCACCGCGGTGACGTCCGCCGACGTCGCCTCAGCGATGGCAACATGCACCGCACCGCCGAGACGCCGTCGATCCGCCCTCGATCTGCAGCCGCTCGACCAACGAACCAGGAAAGACGACCATCGATGCTCACCGACGCGATCACCAACGTCCTCCCATCGGCCGTCGGGGTCGCGCTCAGCCCCGTCCCCATCATCGCCGTCATCGTGATGCTGGGTACCCCGAGGGCACGCACGAACGGCCCGGCCTTGGCGATCGGTTGGGTCGCCGGACTCGTGATCGCGTCGACCGTCGTGCTCGTGGTCGCCAGCGACGCCGATGATCCCGACAGCGCCTCGGCCGCGGGGGTCAACTGGGTCACGCTCGGGTTGGGCCTCCTGTTCCTGGCCATGGCGGCCCGGCAGTGGCGTTCCCGGCCCCGCGCGGGCGAGCAACCGGAGATGCCCTCGTGGATCGCCACCATCGATACGTTCACGCCGGCGAAGTCTCTGGCTCTCGGCGCCGCCCTCTCCGGCCTGAACCCGAAGAACCTGGCGCTCAGCGCGGCCACCGCAGCGTCGATCGCTCGAGCCGGTCTGTCGGGCCCCGACAGCGCCGTCGCCATCGCGGTGTTCGTCCTGATCGGCTCGCTCACCGTGGCCGGGCCGGTCCTGTTCTACGTGTTCGCGCCCTCCAGGGCATCGGGTTCGCTGGGATCGATCAAGGACTTCATGTCCGACCACAACGCCGCCATCATGATGGTGGTGCTCGTCATCCTGGGCGCCAAGCTCATCGGCAACGGACTGGCGGGCGTCGCCACCTGAACCGATGCACACCACGAGGGGGACTCGATGGGAGACGACCGGGGGGTCCGCGCAGGCCCAGTTCGAGGCGGTGCCCGGGCACTGGCCGCGATCATGGTGACGATCGGGCTCCTGTCCGGGTGCGCGGGAAGCGATGGCGCCGTGCGGAGCGCCGCCGACGGGGCCCCGTCGGACACCCTCGTCGACGCGGGGCCGCCGGTGGAGGGCGGCACCTTGCGGGTGGGGGTCGGCATCGAGACCGCAGGGTGGAACCCGCACGACAACCAGTGGTCCCAGGCGTCGAGTCTGGTCGGTTCGTCGATGCTCGAGCCGCTGGTCGCGGTCGATGGCGACCTGAACCCGGTGCCGTGGTTGGCTACCGCGTGGACCCCGAACGAGACGTTCGACTCGTGGACGATCGAGCTCCGCGATGGGGTGCGGTTCCACGATGGGTCCCGGTTCGACGCGTCCGCCGTGAAGGCCAACCTCGACGACCTCGAGACGGCGGCGCTCACCGGCATCGTGTGGAGGTCCGTGCTCGGCGACGTGGAGGTGGTGGACGACCTCACCGTGCGCATCGAGATCGACCAGCCCTTCGCCGCGTTCCCGACGAGCTTCCTGGCGGCCCAGGGTGGGTTCATGATGGCGCCGGCGATGTTCGCGGCCGACAAGCGAGGCAGCGACAGCCCGATCGGCACCGGTCCCTTCGCCTTCCGCTCGTGGACGCACGGATCCACGCTGACCACATCCAAGTTCGACGGCTACTGGCAGGACGGCCTCCCTCGTCTGGACGGCATCGAGTTCGAGGTCCTCGTCGACAGCGCCTCCCAGGCGACCGCCCTTCAGGCCGACGACGTCGACCTCGTGTTCACGTCCGCGATCGCGACCGTCGAGCAGGTGCCCGACGACTTCACCGTGCTCAAGGACTGGACCTCCGAGCCCGGCATGCTCATCACCAACGTCCTGCCCGAGGTCGACGGGGTCGCGAACCCGGTGGCCAACGTCCATGCTCGCCTCGCGCTGGCGCACGCCACCGACCGACGGGCTCTGGCCGATTCGGTGGGTGAAGGGCTCGAGACGCCGAGCTCGCCGTTCCCACCCGACAGCAAGTGGGGGATGGCGCCCGAGGACAACGGCTACGTCGAAGCCGATGTCGACGCGGCTCGGGCAGAGGTCGCTGCCTACGAAGCGGAGACGGGTCGGGCGCTGACCGTGACCCTCTCGGGACCGTCGGGACCCGACGCCGCCAAGCTGCTCCAGCTGCTCCAGGGCCAGTGGTCCGAGGTCGGGGTCGAGACCGAGATCGACACCTACGAGGGGACCGCCTTCATCTCGAAGGTGGTGGGCGGGTCCTACCAGGTGGCGTTGTTCAACATCTACGGGTCGCCCGACCCGGACCAGAACTTCCCCTTCTGGTCGGCCGAGAACGCCAACGGGCCCGGTGCCATCAGCATCAACTTCACCCAGTTCACCACCCCGGACATGGATGCCGCCCTCCGGCTCGGACGAGCGACCGACGGCTTCGACGCCCGCAAAGCGGCCTACGACTCGGTCGTCCACGAGATCAACGGCGCCGCCGTGAACATCTGGACGTTCTCGACCCCGTACTCGTTGGTCGCCGCCCCCCAGGTTCACGGTCTCGAACGTGCCGCCGAGATCCGGTTCGGGAACTACCAGCCCAAGACCTGGCTCGCCGACATCTGGCTCGCTCCCACCTGATCACCGGGAGAGCGGTTGGTGGTTCGCCCCGCAGACGCCGAACGAACCGCACGTCGATGGCGACGTTGCCCTACCAGGTGTCGATGTTGGGGCGCCGCTTGCCGGTGCGAGGCGGTGGGGGCGCCGCCGCGAGAGCGGTGGCGATCCAGCGGCGGGTGTCGGCGGGGTCGATCACGTCGTCGAGCTCGAAGTGGGA
>JBBSTY010000005.1:0-63782 GCA_038235385.1 Acidimicrobiales bacterium
CGGGCGTCTCGGACCGATCGGTACCGACCCGCTCCCCATCGTCGGGATCCGGCTCGAGCACCCTTCCCGTGGTCGTCGTCATCGGGTCCTGGCGGAGGTGCCGGCGCCCGATGCGTTCGGATCGCGGTCGATGACGTCGTTCCAGTACGCCGATCGAGCGCGGCTGAGGCCCTCACCCCAGCGTTCGAGCCCATCGGTCGCCCGCACGGCGTCGTCGGGGTCGAGGTGGCCGGCGATCGAGGTCAGCGCGCCGGTGACGGCGTCGTCGGCGGCCGCCAGCCGGCGCTCGCCTTCGGCGGTGAGGCGGTGCTCGACGCGACGCCGGTCGACGGTGGCGGGTCGTCGCTGCACCAGCCGGCGGGCGACGAGCCCATCCACGAGCGCGGTGATCGTGGGCCGGGTGACGTCGAGGCGAGCGGCCAGCGCTGAGGCGGCGGCGGCGTCGTGGGTGGAGAGGAACACCAGGACGCGGTACTGGGGGAGCGAGAGCTCGACGGTCCCGAGCGCCACCTCGGCGGCCTTGGCCAACCGGGCGATCGTCCGCGCTGCGCCGACGGTGACCCCGGTCTCGCCTTTTGATTCGATGACCATATGGTTAGTCTTTCGAACTAAGTGTCCTCGTGCAAGCGGTCGTTCGGGGCAGCCCGCTCACCGTTGGTACGCTCCGTGGACCGTTCGCCGGTCGCATCGGAGACGACACCAATCGACACCGCACTCGGCCTCCTCGCCGTCTGTCTCCTGCTCGTGGCCAGCGCGGTGTTCGTCGCGGCCGAGTTCGCGCTGGTGGCGGCCGACCGCAATCGCATCGAACAGCGGGCCGAGGCGGGCAGTCGCTCCGCGACCACCGCGCTCGGGCTCCTCCGACGGTTGTCGTTCCACCTCTCGGGAGCGCAGCTGGGGATCACCCTCGTGTCGCTCGCGTTGGGCTTCATCGCCGAGCCGGTCATCGCCAGGTTGCTCGAGCCGCTGATCGAGCCGATCGCCGGTGGTGCCTCGGGCACCGTGTCGATCGTCATCGCGCTGCTCGTCGCCACGGCGTCGCAGATGGTCCTCGGCGAGCTCATCCCCAAGGGGCTGGCCATCGCCGCACCCGAGACCGCCTCGATCTGGCTGGCTCCGTTCGTGCGCATCTACGGCATCGTCTTCGGTCCGATCATCACGTTCCTGAACGGTGCCGCCAACGCCACCGTGCGCCGGCTCGGGATCGAGCCCCAGGAGGAGCTGTCGCACGTGCGCACGCTGCGCGAGCTGTCGCTCGTGATCCAGGCTTCTGCCGAGGGTGGCACCATCGCCGGATCGGCGTCGACCCTGCTCGCACGCTCGATCAGGTTCGGTGAGAAGACGGCGGCCGAGGTGCTGGTGCCACGGGTCGAGGTCCGGGCGCTCGCCCGCGATGAGACCGTCGCCGACCTGGTGCGGGTGTCGGGCGAGACCGGGCACTCCCGGTTCCCGATCTACGGCTCCGATCTCGACGACATCGTCGGTGTCGTGCACGTCAAGGCGGCGCTGGCGGTGCCCTTCGCCGAGCGCCGGTCCGTCACCCTCTCCTCGGTGATGGCGCCGATCCCGGCCGTACCCGAGACCCGCGGGCTCGAGGACGTGCTCTCGGACATGCGGACGTTCCGAAGCCACCTGGTCGTCGCGGTCGACGAGTACGGAGGCACGGCGGGGATCTTGACGATCGAGGACATCATCGAGGAGATCGTGGGGGAGATCGACGACGAGTACGACTCGCTCACGCCTGCACCCGCGGTCGGGACACCCGCGGGTGAGCTGGTCGTGTCGGGCTCGTTGCACGGCGACGAGCTCCGCGACGCCACCGGTTTCGTGATGCCCGACGGCGACTACGAGACCCTGGCCGGGTTCGTCCTCGACCAGCTCGGTGCCATTCCCGACGTGGGCCAGAGCTTCGACTACCAGGGGTGGCGTCTCGAGGTCGAGGCGGTCGACCGGCGTCGGGTCGCCCGGGTCCGCCTCCGACGTCCCGATCGCGCTGCCGGCGACGACGCCCTGATCCTCCCGGCCGAAGGTGCCCGGCCACGCGACGGCAACGCTCGTGGCGACGGCGACGATGGGCCGATCACGTGATCGCGCTGCTGCTCACGGTGGTGCTGCTGGTGGCCAACGGCTTCTTCGTGGCGTGGGAGTTCGGTCTCGTGGGGTCGCGTCGAGAGAAGATCGAACCGCTGGCGAGCACGGGGAGCAAGCGCGCCCAGGCCGCGCTGTCGGGCATGGCCGACCTGAACATGCAGCTCGCCGGGGCGCAGCTCGGCATCACCATGGCGTCGCTGGGGATCGGTTTCGTCTCCGAGCCGGCGCTCGCGGGCTGGTTGGAGTCCCTGGTCGAGGGGCGCATCGACGTCCCGACCGGGGTGATCCACACCGTGGCGTTCATCGTCTCGCTGACCATCGTGGTGTTCCTGCACATGGTCGTCGGGGAGATGGTCCCGAAGAACGCCACCCTCGCCGACCCCGAGCGCACCCTGATGTGGACCTCGGTCCCGGCTCGGGCCTACGTCACCGTGTTCCGGCCCGTCATCTGGTCGCTCAACCACCTCTCGAACGCAGGCATCCGCCTGTTCGGCGTCGAACCGCTCGACGAGCTCTCCGCGGTCCACACCGCCGAGGAGCTCGCCGTCATGCTCGGCGAGTCGCACGACGAGGGCTACATCGAGGAGTTCGCCCACGAGCTGCTCACCGGCGTGCTCGACTTCAGCGAGCGGGCGGCGTCGTTCGTGATGGTCCCCCGGGACCAGGTCGTGTACGTGCACCGGTCGGCCACGGTCGCCGAGATCGAGCAGACGATGGTCGAGAGCGGGCACTCCCGCGTTCCGGTCGCGGCGAACGGCCTCGATTCGGTCATCGGGTTCGTCCACTCGAAGGACCTGCTGGCGCTCGGACCCGACGACCACGAGCGCCCCCTGCCGCTGCGCCTCGTCCGGCGGATGCTCGAGGTGCCGAGCGACCGATCCCTCGAGGACCTCCTGACCTCCATGCGCACGGCGCGGGTGCACGTCGCGCTGGTCGTCGACGCGGACCGCCGCACCGTCGGGGTGGCGACCCTCGAGGACCTGCTCGAAGAGCTCGTCGGTGACATCCTCGACGAGTCCGATCGCGTTCGGATCCCGTGGAACCAGCCGGGAGCCGCTCCACGCGATCGTCCCGCCGACCCCGATCCGTCCGATGTGGAACCAGGTGATGACCGATGACCAGCGATGCGATGGCGAGCCGGCTGGCGGCCTTCCTCAGCGATGCCCTCGACCTCGGGGCCCACGAGGTGCGCGAGTTGGAGCGACTGTCGGGCGGCGCGTCGCGTGAGACGTTCGCGTTCGACCTTGTCCCGACCGGAGGCGGCGACGCCCTGCCACTCGTCGTCCAACGGGTCCGCGGGGCCTCGGTGATGGCCAGCGCCAGCATGGTCGGCGAAGCGGATCTCCTCACCGCAGCAGCGGAGCGAGGGGTGGCGGTGGCCGGGGTGGTCGCGGCGAGCGACGATCCCGACGTGCTCGACGGGCCCTTCATCGTCATGCGCCGGATCGAGGGCGAGACGCTCGCTCGCCGGATCCTCCGGGACGAGACCTACACCGAGGCCCGATCGGTGCTGGTGTCCGAGTGTGCCGAGGCGCTGGCGGGGATCCACGCGCTCCCTGTCGAGGTGGCGCCGCACCTGCGGTCGGTCGACCCCGTCGATCAGCTCGTGTCGTTGCTCGATGCGCTGGGCGAACCGCATCCCGCCTTCGAGATCGCGCTCGGCTGGCTCACCGCCAACCGGCCCGGATCCACGGCCACCTGCGTGGTGCACGGTGACTTCCGGTTGGGGAACCTGATGGTCGGTCCCGACGGGCTCCGAGCGGTGCTCGATTGGGAGCTCGCCCACCTCGGTGACCCGATGGAGGACCTGGGTTGGTTGTGCGTGCGCGCGTGGCGGTTCGGCGAGCCGCTGCCGGTCGCCGGCCTCGGGACCTACGACGAGCTGTTCGGCGCCTACGAGAAGGCGTCGGGCGCGCCGATCGACCCGGATGCGGTTCGCTGGTGGGAGGTGCTCGGCACGCTGCGGTGGGGTGTCATCTGCATCCTCCAGGCGAGCAGCCACCTGTCGGGGGCCGCTCGATCGGTCGAGCTCGCGGCCATCGGTCGCCGGGTCGTCGAGAACGAGTACGACGTCCTGCGGCTGCTCGGCGTGGGGCCGCCCCACGCGTCCGCCACCGCCGCCGGCACCGGCACCGGCACGGCCGCGGGCATCGGAACGGCCGCTGGCTTCGATGCCGGTCCGCACGACGCGCCGACGGCTCCGCAGTTGGTGGAGTCGGTGCGGGAGTTCCTCGAGCGCGACGTCATGGACGCCACCAGCGGACGCGTGCGGTTCCACGCCCGCGTCGCGGCCAAGGTGCTCGCCACGGTGGAGCGCGAGTTGGCCGCCGGCCCGGCGATGGCAGCCGCGCACCGGGCCCGTCTCGACCTGCTGGGGTTCGCCGACGACGCCGCGCTCGCAGCCGCGATCCGATCGGGCGCCCTTGCCGATCGGTCCGACGAGGTCTCGGCGCTGGTGTTCGCGACGGTGGCGGACAAGCTCGCGATCGCCAACCCCGGATACGCCTGAATCCAGGAGGCGACCGGGACCGATCGCGATCTCAGGCGCCCATGGCGTGGAACCCGCCGTCGACGTGGATGATCTCGCCGGTGGTCATCGGGAACCAGTCCGACAGCAGCGCGACGCACGCCTTGGCGACGGCCTCGGAGTCCCGGACGTCCCAGCCGAGCGGCGCGCGCTCGTCCCAGACGTCCTCGAACGTCGAGAACCCCGGGATCGAACGAGCGGCGATGGTCTTGATGGGGCCGGCGGCGACGAGGTTCACGCGGATCCGTTGGTCGCCGAGGTACCGCGCCAGGTACCGCGAGGTCGATTCGAGCGCCGCCTTGGCGACGCCCATCCAGTCGTACCCGGGCCAGGCAACCGTGGCGTCGAAGTCCAGACCGACGATCGAGCCTCCGTCGGTCATGAGCGGTGCCACTGCATCGCTCAGCGCCTTGAGCGAGTAGGCGGAGATGTTCACGGCGACCGCCACGTCGTCCCAGCCGGCCTCGAGGAAGGTGCCGCCGAGGCACACGGGCGGTGCGAACCCGATGGAGTGGAGCGCGCCGTCGACGCGGTCCCACCGCTCGGCGAGCGCGTCGCGCACGGCGATGACGTGGTCGGGGTCGCTGACGTCGAACTCGAGGATCTCCGGTTCCACCGGGAGCTTGGCGGCCGCGCGTCGGGTGTGCTTCATCACCTTGTCGACGCTCGTGATGATGATCTCGGCGCCCTCCTGCTGGGCCAGCTTCGCCACGCCGAAGGCCAACGATGCCTCCGTGAGGACACCGGTGAGCACCAGGCGCTTTCCTTCGAGCAACGTCATGGTCCCTCCGACCGCTCAGCGTCCGGGCACGTTACCGGTTCGAGGTGCCTCGACCGCCGACCGAGCGCTGCGGTCCGGTGCGGTGGTCGCGTGTCGTGTCAGCGGCCGATCGGCGGGCGCCTCGATGCCGTGATGTCGGCCGCCCGGTGGAGATCGAGGCTCTCGAGCTGCTCGAGGTCGTTCTCGAGCGCCTCGTGACGCCGGAGGACCGTCGCCGGGTCGAGGTCGCGGATCATCGTGGACGTGGTGGAGACCTCGATGATCGACCGGTGCAGCTCGATCGCCCGCTGCTGGCATCGGTGGGCCAGATCCGCGCCGGCGCGTTCGAGGGTGTCGGACGTGTCCAGGCGCAGGAACTCCTCGATGACCGAGAGCCACCCGGCGGCGGTGGTGATCGGCGCCGGACCAGCAGGTTGCGGCGCGAGCCCGATGTCGGCCATCGACGTCGGGCCGGCGAGTGGAGGACGGTCGAGACGCAGATCGAGCGACGGACCGACGTCGGCCGCGAGGTCGAGGTCGGTCACGATGCGGGTCCACTCGGCGAGGAGCTCGTCGCCGACCCGCTTGGCGAGTGCCCGGAGCGAGAGCTTGCGGACGCGGTGGATGTGGACCACGGCGTCCGCGAGCCCAGCGTGCAGCTGCACCAGGCCGTCGTGGTCGGTCGTCGCCGAGCCGTCGATGGCCTCCGCCTCGGCCCGGAGGCGCGCCAGCTCCGTGGCCAGGTCGGCGGCCATGTCGCGTCGGAGATCGCGCAGGCCGTGGGTCAGGAGGCGGTGCCACTCGGCGCTCGGGACGCAGAGGGCCTCGGCGTCCTTCGCCGCCTGGCGAAGGCGATCCGAGCGCGCCACGTACCCGTCGTCGTCGTCGACGCGGAGGAGCGTGCGCTCGGCGTGGAGGCGCAACCGCAGCCGGTCGGCGGCCCAGAACGCGTCGACGAGTGCCCGAGAGATCCGCTGGTGCTCGGTGTCGAGCAGGACGGACTGCTCGAGGTGGGCGGCCAGCGCTCGGACCCCCGGGTCCGGTCCCGGGGCCAGACCACCGCTGGCGCCCCAGTACGGCTGGGCCGCGACGGCGACGACGTGGGCGTCGATGCCGCGCTGCTCGAGCAGGAGGTGGTCCCGTTCGATGATCGATCGCCACTGGGCGAACACGTTGGTGCCGTTGAGGACGACGGTGATCCGGCGGCACTGGGCGGCCACGGCGCGCAGGAGGTCGAGCTCGCCACAGGTGAGCTCGGTGGCCGCGCTCGTGACCAGGACGACCGCCGCCGCACCCGACGCCGCACGGAGCAGGCGGGTGCCGTCGGCGCTCCAGACGTCGGTGATCGGCGGTGTGTCCACCAGGACCAGGCCGCGTCGCAGCGTCGGCGACGGGACGCCCACCTCGACGAGCCGGAGCCGCCAGCGGTTGGCCGGGTTGTCCGGTGCCGAGATCAACGCGACCGCCTCGGGATAGCCGAGCGCGCGTCGGTGCTCGTCCGGATCGCGTGCGGGCGGCGAGTCGAAGACCACCTCGGCCCGGTAGGCGGACGCGTGGACCGCCGCCGTGGCGACCGCGGTGGATCGATCGGGACCGATCGGACACACCGGTGCGCCGAGAAGGGCGTTGGTGAGGCTGCTCTTGCCCTGACCGGCACCCCCGACGACGAGCACAGGTACCGGGTGGACCCGCAGCCTGGCGGCGATGCCGTCGAGTTGGGAGACGAGATCGTGGCGATCGGCGCCCGCAGCGAGTCGGCGGACGAGGGCCACGACCTCGTTCGCGCCGGCGAGTGCGGGGGACCACGCGGTCGGCGACGCGGGGAGGGGCAGGGTGACGGCGGAACGGACCGGCTCGAGGTGACGCAGGTGGGACTCGAGCTCTCGCCACCGATCGTCCACCTGTCGGCCCTCCGATCCGCTCCGTCGAGTCCGCCGCGCCTCATCGCGATCGTAGCAAGCGGGGCGCTCGCGGGCCTCGGTTCGTCGCCTGCTCCTGACGGCGCGTCAGGCTCGGCGGGGGACGACAGACTTGGACGGGCCGGGTCCGGATCCCTAGATTGCCGGACGTGCGAATCGGAATCCTCGGTGCAACCGGTCCTGCTGGCAGCGGTCTCGCGGCGCGTCTCGCGTCGGTGGGCTTCGAGGTCGTGGTCGGGTCACGATCCAAGTACAAGGCCATGGAGGTCCGCGACAAGCTCCTCGAGAAGTGGTCCGATCTGGACCTCGACATCTCGGCGGCCGACAACGACGGCGCCGCCGATTCCGACCTCGTCGTCATCGCCACGCCGTGGGACGCGGCGTCGTCGACGGCGAGCGCCGTCTCCCGTCAGCTCGAGGGCAAGGTCGTCATCTCCATGGCCAACGCGCTGGCCAAGGTCGGACACGAGTTCCAGCCGCTGGTACCCCCTCGCGGGTCGGTCGCGGCGAACGTGCAGGCGGCCATCCCGAAGTCGCTCGTCGCCGCGGCGTTCCACCACGTGCCGGCCAAGGAGCTCGGCGACCTCAGCGAGCCCGTGGTCAGCGACGTGCTGATCTGCTCGGATCATCCGGCGGCCACCAACACGACCGTCGACATCGTGCGTCGGATCCCCGACATGCGTCCGCTCGACGCTGGCGAACTGTCCAACGCCGCACCGATCGAGGCGTTCGCGGCGGTGCTCCTGCAGCTCAACGTCCGGTACAAGACGCGTGCCGCGGTGAAGTTCACCGGCATCGACGCCTGACCCCGGGACCGATCGTCGCGTCCCCCGAGCTCCGTCCTCCGACCGACCATGGCACCATCGACCGGCTGTCCCGCGACGAGCTCCTGCGTCGATGCGGAGGGGTCGCAACCGGCGCCGGTCCCGTTAGCCTGCTGCCGATGAACGAGCGGAAGCGGCGGTGAGCGGCGACCAGGAAGCGATCGACCCACGGCGACCGGCCATCAGCGCGGTGCCGAACGACGTCACCGGTCCCCTCCGGCTCTTCGACACGGCGCGCGGCGAGATCGTCGACTTCGAGCCTGGTCCCGTCGTCACCATGTACACGTGCGGGATCACCCCGTACGACGCGACCCACCTGGGCCATGCGGCGACGTACGTGAGCTACGACGTGCTGCAGCGCCGTCTGCGCGATCGAGGCCACGACACCCGATGCGTGCGCAACATCACCGATGTCGACGACGACCTCCTCCGCAAGGCTCGCGAGCTCGGGGTGCACTACCTCGATCTCGCCGCGGCCGAGATCGCCCGTTTCGACGGCGACATGCAGGCGCTCGGCATCGTCGAGTCCTGGAGCGAACCGCGCGCGACGTCGGCCATCGCCGACATCCGCGGGTTCATCGGCATGGTCCTCGAGCGCGGGCACGCCTACCGCTCGGGTGGCTCGGTCTACTTCGACGTGGGTTCGTTCTCGTCGTTCGGCCAGGTCTCCCACCTCACGCGCGAAGAGATGCTGGTGCTGGCCCGCGAGCGCGGGGGGAACCCCGACGACCCCAACAAGCGCGACCCGCTCGACTTCGTGCTCTGGCAACCGTCGCTCGACGATGAGCCGGCGTGGGAGTCGCTCTGGGGGCCCGGTCGTCCCGGGTGGCACATCGAGTGCTCGGCGCTCGCGCTGCGAGAGCTCGACACCACCATCGACCTCCACGGTGGCGGGAGCGATCTCATCTTCCCGCACCACGAGTGCGAGGCGGCCCAGTCCGAGGCGGCCACGGGCGAGCCGTTCGTCCGTCACTGGATGCACCAGGCGATGGTGCGCATGGACGGCGAGAAGATGTCGAAGTCACTGGGCAACCTGGTCTTCATCAGCGAACTGGTCGAGTCCTACGATCCCCGCGCGATCCGGTTGGGCATCGTCGCCCACCACTACCGCGATTCGTGGGCGTGGCACGACGCGATCATGCCCACGGCGGCCGCTCGCCTCGAGCGATGGACCGCCGCGGCCGCCGCGTCCCGTGGATCGGACCCGACCGAGGTCCTCCGCCAGGTCCGGGCCCGGCTCGACGACGATCTCGACACGCCGGGCGCGGTCGCCGTGCTCGATGAAGCGGTCGCCAGCGGATCCGATCCGGGGCCGGCGGCCGCGTTGCTCGGCGTCCACCTCGACCGCTGAGAACCAGCGCCTGCACCAACGAGGACGTCGTCGCTCGCACGGGCCGCGGCGGTGCTCCCGGTCCGATCCGATCCCCGACGCGGGGCGTGCGCGCGGCGGTCGCGATGTGAGGCACAATCAACGGGGACATGACGACGACCAGACAGAGGAACCGGCGATGGTGAAGAGGCAGGCAGGCCAGCTCTACCCGGTCGCCAAGGCCATCCTGCGCCCGATCTTCTCCTTCGGTTGGCGCATCGAGGTGGAGGGGCTCGAGCACGTGCCCACCTCCGGAGGAGCGATCATCGCCCCCAACCACATCTCGGTGCTCGATTCGTTCTTCGTGCCCACGGTGCTCCCGCGACGGATCACCTACGTGGGCAAGGCCGAGTACATGGACAGTTGGAAGACCCGGTACATCTTCCCCGCCATCGGCATGGTCCCGATCGATCGCTCGGGTGGCAACGCGGCAGGGGCGGCGCTCGACACCGCGGCCGGCATCCTCGACCAGGGCGAGCTCTTCGGCATCTACCCCGAAGGAACCCGGTCTCGCACCGGCAACCTGCACAAGGGCCACACCGGTGTGGCCCGGCTCGCGCTGCGCACGGGGTGCCCGATCATCCCCGTCGGCCTGCAGGGCACCGTCGAGGTCATGCCGCCCGATGCCAGGTTCCCGAGGTTGTTCCAGCACATCCGGGTGCGGATCGGCCGACCGATCGACGTGACCCGGTACCTCGAGCGAGCCGATGACCGCATGGTCCTACGCCAGATCGCCGACGAGGTGATGTACGACATCCGCCAGCTGTCGGGCCAGGAGTACGTCGACGAGTACGCCACCAAGAAGGCCGAGGTCCTCCCGTCGGAGACCGGTCGGATCGCCGTCGAGGGCCGCTCGGTCGACGTCGACCTCGCCGAGTCGTCCGAGGAGGTCTCGCCGCGTCGTTCGTCGGCCGACGTCCTGCGCTCCGGGGCCTGACCGGATCCCGTCGCGATGGTCCGGGGGTGAGCAGCCCCTGGCGTCAACGGTGTCGGCGAGCGGATCCCGTGCCGGGGCCGGCCGCGCCGCCCGATACCATCCCGACCCTATGAGCGACCAGATCACCATCACGCTGCCCGACGGATCATCGAAGTCCCTCCCGTCGGGCACCACGGCGGGTGAGCTGGCGGCGACCATCGGGTCGAGGCTGGCCAAGGCGGCCGTCATCGCCGAGGTCAACGGCACCGAGCGGGACCTGGTGTGGCCCTTGGCCGATGGGGATGCGGTGTCGATCATCACCGACGCCTCCGAGCGCGGTCTCTACACCCTGCGCCACTCCACCACCCACGTGCTCGCCCAAGCGGTGCTGGATCTGTTCCCCGGAGCGACGTTCGCCATCGGCCCGCCGGTCGAGAACGGCTTCTACTACGACTTCGAGCTGCCCGATGGCGCCACGTTCAGCTCCGACGACCTCGAGCGCATCGAGGCGAAGATGCGCGAGATCATGGCCGAGCGCCAACCGTTCATCCGAGACGAGATCACCGAGGACGCGGCGCTCGAGCTGTTCGCCGACCACCCGTACAAGTGCGAGATCATCCGTGGCGCGGCCGACGATCCGATGTCGGCCACCGAGACCGGTCTGGTCCGCACCTACGAGAACCCGCCGCGGTTCATCGACCTGTGCCGCGGTCCGCACGTCCCCGACACCGGTCGACTCGGCCACTTCAAGCTGATGCGGGTCGCCGGCGCCTACTGGCGTGGCGACGAGAAGAACCCGATGCTGCAGCGCATCTACGGCACGGCGTGGGCCTCCCGGAAGGACCTCGACGCCCATCTCCTCCACCTCGAGGAGGCCGAGAAGCGCGACCACCGCAAGCTCGGTGCCGAGCTCGACCTGTTCTCGTTCCCCGAGGAGGTGGGGTCGGGCCTCGCCGTGTTCCACCCCAAGGGCGGAACGGTGCGGCGGATCATGGAGGACTACAGCCGGACGCGTCACGAAGCCGCCGGCTACGACTTCGTGTACTCGCCCCACATCACCAAGTCGAACCTCTTCGAGACCTCCGGGCACCTCGACTGGTACGCCGACGGGATGTACCCGCCGATGGAGATCGACGCGGGCACCGACTACTACCTCAAGCCCATGAACGGCCCGGTCCACATCCTGATCTACAAGAGCCAGCAGCGTTCCTACCGCGACCTCCCGGTGCGCTACTTCGAGTTCGGCACGGTGTACCGCTACGAGAAGTCGGGGGTGGTCCACGGACTCACGCGCGCCCGCGGCTTCTCCCAGGACGACGCCCACATCTTCACCACCAAGGAGCAGATGGGTGACGAGCTGGCGTCGCTCCTCGACTTCGTCCTGGACCTGTTGCGGGACTACGGGCTCACCGACTTCTACCTGGAGCTGTCGACCAAGCCGCCGGAGAAGGCGGTCGGGACCGACGCCGAGTGGGACGAGGCCACCGAGGTGCTCCGGTCGGTGGCGGAGGCGAAGGACCTCGAGCTGGTCCTGGACGAGGGCGGGGGCGCGTTCTACGGCCCCAAGATCTCCGTGCAGGTGAAGGACGCGATCGGCCGCACGTGGCAGATGTCGACGCTCCAACTGGACTTCCAGGAGCCGCAACGGTTCGCCATGGAGTACGTCGGTGCGGACAACGAGCGTCATACCCCGGTCATGATCCACCGGGCGCTGTTCGGCTCGGTCGAACGCTTCTTCGCCGTCCTGCTCGAGCACTACGCGGGAGCGTTCCCTGCCTGGTTGGCGCCTGTGCAGGTGCGCGTGCTCCCCGTCCGCGACGACCACCGGCCCTACGCAGACCGCATCGTGGATCGTCTCAAGGCCGAGGGCTACCGGGCTGATCTCGTCGACGCGAGCGAGAAGCTGGGCAACCGGATCCGCAAGGCCAAGAACGAGAAGCTGCCGTACATCCTCGTGGTCGGCGATTCCGACGTGGACAACGGAACCGTCGGGGTCAACCCTCGCGGCGGCGAGGTCGAGCGCGACGTCGACGTCGATGTGTTCGTCGACCGGCTCGGCGCCGACGTCGCCGCCCACGTGTGAACGGGCGCGGCTGATGCCCGGGCTCGACCACCTGTGGGCCGGGTGGCGCCACGCCTACATCGAGTCGGTCACCGGCGGGGCCGAAGCTTCCGATGAGGTCCGCCCACCTCCCGATGGCCCCGGCTCGCTGTTCGAGCGGATCCTGCGCCTCGACGACGCCGAGGGCTTCATCGTGCACCGGGGCCGGTGGTGCTCGGCGTTGCTCAACGCCTACCCGTACACCAACGGTCACCTGCTGGTGCTCCCGAACCGTGCGATCGCCGAGCTCGAGGGCCTCGACCACGACGAGCACCGCGAGCTCTGGGACATCGTGCGCGATGGGGTGGTCGCGATCCGCGCCGCGTACCGGTGCGAGGGGGTCAACGTCGGGCTCAACCTCGGCGCCGCGGCCGGCGCGGGGGTACCCGACCACCTGCATGCGCACGTCCTGCCCCGATGGGCGGGCGACACGAACTTCATGACGGCCGTGGCCGAGGCGCGCGTGCTCCCCGAGGCGCTCGGCTCGAGCTGGCACCGGCTCCGGTCCGCGTGGCCGTCCCGACCGTCCTGAACGCCGCTCGGGCGTCGTCACCCGGGATTGGGGAGTCACGCGGACGACGAGTACCGTCGGCGGTGATGCCCGAGGACCGTCTGTCGACCACCGAGGACCCCGAACTCGACCCTGCGTCCGATGCCGACCATCGCGACGTCCTGCCCGACGATCTCGATGCGGCGGGGTACGTGGGCCCGTACCTGTTCCCCAACAACAACCGCCGACGGATGCCCGCCTACCTCTACTGGGTGGTCGCCCTGCTCTGCGTCGGGGCCTACGTCGCCACGCGGGGCAACGACCCGATCCTCGTGAACGTCGGCTTCGTCGCTGCGGCGATCGTGCTCGCCCTCGTCGGCGCGTACAGCTTCGTCACCGGGTGGAACCTCGACGTGGACGAACGCGACGCCCTGGTGATCGCGATCCGCCAGGTCGGGTTCCCCGTCGGCCACTCGTCCGCTCAGCAGGGTTGGCGCAGCGTCCTGAGCCGCCCGACGTGGCGCATCCTGCTCTACTCGGCCGAGGATCCGCCGCTCACCCGGGGCCTGGTGCTCGTCGACGGCGTCGACGGGCACGTGGTCGAGTGGTTCACCGAGGACAACCCCGAGGACTGGGAAGGGCTCTGACGCCGGCTCTGACGCCTTGGGTGTGACCGCCCGCCGGCCCCTGCGCTCAGGCGCGGGCCGCTCGGATGGCTGCTTCGGCGTCGGCCAGCCCCTGTCCACCGACGCGCACCGCCTCACGGATCAGGTCGATGGCCTCGATGGTCGAGCCGCCGGCCACCCGTGCGGTGCGATGCCAGTCCCGGCTGGACACCGCGTCCGCCGCATCGGCCAGCACGTCCGCTTCGCCGTCCAACCGAACCAGCTCGTGGTCGACCTCGGCCCTGGGGAGCGGATCCCACACCCGGGCGTGGCGGTCGGTGACGCCTGGGGGCACGACGGGATCATCGTCGACGAGCACCTGACGGAGGGCCTGACCGAGCAGGACCCAGGTGTTGGTGACGGCAACGACGATGTCGAGCGCGCTGACGCTGTCGGGGCCCACGCGCTCCGCGAGCTCCTCGAGCGACGGATCGTCGGTGAGGGGGAGCACGGTGGCGCGGAAGCGCCGGCCGAACGAGCGGAGGGCCACGATCGCGTCGGGCACAGCGAGGTTGGAGACATCGGGGACACCCATGGGTGCAGTGTGCCACGCGCCGCCATCGGGACCCGGGGTTGGTCGATCCGCACGTCGTGGCCGTCGGCGACGGGGACCCCGAGCCCGGAACGGACCGATCCGTGGTTCGGGGATGCGGTTCGACGGGGTAGGTCGCTGGTACCCTGTTCACGATCGCCGTCACGGGTGCGCGCGGACGCCCCGGACCTTCCCATCTGGAGACCACATGCTCGACGGACGCTTCCGAGCAACGGTCGACAAGGGCGTCGCGCCCATCGGCCAGAGCATCAAGAAGACGGGCATGACCGCGGATCACTTCACGATCCTCGGACTCGTGCTCTCGGCGGCGTCCTGCGTCTCCATCGGCACCGGGCACCTGCGGCTCGGTTTGCTGCTCGTGGTGCTCACCGGTCTGTGCGACACCTTCGACGGCGCCGTGGCGAAGGCGTCGGGCACGTCGTCGGTCCGAGGTGCGTTCTTCGACTCGGTCGCCGACCGGGTCAGCGACTCGTTGCTGTTCCTCGGCGTCGCCTGGTACTTCTCGGTCAACGAGCCCGGCCCGTTGGCGCTGCTTCCGATGGCCGTGCTCGCCACGTCGTCGGTCATCTCCTACCAGCGGGCCAAGGCCGAGTCGCTCGGCTTCGCGGCCAAGGGCGGGATCATGGAGCGCGCCGAGCGGATCATCCTGTTGTCGCTGGGCCTGCTGTTCGAGGCGCTGTTGGTCCCCGTGCTCGCGGTGATGCTCGCGCTGACCCTGTTCACCGCCGCTCAGCGCTTCGCCAAGGTGTGGAGCCAGGCCGGGATGGAGCGTTCGGTCGTCGCCCGCACCTCGCGACGCAACCCTCGTCGCCGCCCCCGTGCCACGCGCCTCACGGTCGCGGAGCGCCGCGAGAACTGGCGTCGTCGGGCCGATCGTCCCCGTTGACCCGACCCTGATCGGTGCAGGTCACCGGTCGGATCGTGGACGATGACCGTCCGGTCGTGTCCCGGACGGAGCCGCCCGAAGGGGCGACGCACGACCGCTAGGGTTCGCGCGTGGCCGTGGACTGGGTGACCCCGCTGTACAAGAGCGGCGCAGCGGTGTTCCGCACGCTTCCCCGGGCGGTGTCGGAGACCCTGGCATCGAACACGTACGCCGCCGTGTCCAAGTTGTCCGAGGACCGCCGGCTGCTGGTGACCCGCAACCTGCGCCGCGTCCGAGGCGAGGACTTCGACGGTCCCGAGCTCGAACGGGCCCTCCGCCACACCTTCGAGTCCTACGGGCGGTACTGGGTCGACTCGTTCCGACTCGAGAAGCTGAGCGCGGCCGAGATCGACTTCGGCTTCTCGTTCGAAGGCGTCGAGCACATCGCACGGGCCCTCGCCCAGGGTCGGGGCGCGCTCAACGTGCTGCCTCACCTGGGGGGATGGGAGTGGGCGGCGTTCTGGTTGACGGCGGTGATGGGCTACCAGGTGACCGCCGTGGTCGAGCCGATCGAGCCGCCCGAGCTCTTCGACTTCTTCGCCGAGTTCCGCCAGTCGCTCGGCGTGCACGTGGTTCCGCTCGGACCCGATGCCGGCAAGGCCGTGCTCCGGGCGATCCGGGAGGGCCACGTCGTGGCGCTGCTGTGCGACCGCGACATCGAGGGAACCGGCGTGGAGGTCGACTTCTTCGGCGAGCGCACCACGTTGCCGGCCGGTCCGGCCACCCTGGCGCTGCGCACCGGCGCCGCGTTGCTCCCGACCGCGGTCTACTTCCGTGGCGACGGCCACTACGCGCTCGTCGAACCTCCGCTGCCGATCGAGCGGTCGGGGGGCCGACTGCGCAACGACATCGTGCGGGCCACCCAGCAGATCGCGACGGCGCTCGAGGGGTTGATCTCGCTGGCACCCGACCAGTGGCACCTGCAACAGCCGAACTGGCCGAGTGACTGGGACGCGCTCGAGGCCATCGGACGGGCCTATCCGCGGCCCGGTGAGGAACACCGGTGACCAGCGATCAGCCGACCCGCGCCGGCAACGACGAAGGGGCCACGTTCCGCACGGGCGGAACGTGACCCCTTCGTCGTACATCGTTGCGTCGGAGCAGCGCGCAACCCGGTCAGCGGCGGGTCAGCGCAGTCGCACGGTTCAGAGGGCGGTTCGGCCCCGACTGGTGCTCACTGCGGCGAGGATCAGCCCCACCACGCCGACGGCGGCCACGATCAATCCGATCGTGCTGTTCAAGAAGGCGGCGATGAGAACGCCGGCGAGGATGACGACGAGTGCTGCGCCGATGGTCATGATGGGTTCCTCCCAGTAGGGGTGTGCGAACGACAAGACCTTCCGTACCCGGCCCTCGCGGATTCCAGAACGCCGTCCGTGCGGGGCGCCGGCCCGCGCGTGGTCGTGCGGGGAGCCACTACGGTCGACCCGTGCGCATCGGGATGATCTGCCCCTACAGCCTCAGCGTCCCCGGGGGCGTCCAGGGCCAGGTGCTGGGGTTGGCCCGGACCATGCGCGCCATGGGCCACGACGTCCGGGTCCTGGCGCCGTGCGACGGTCCGCCGCCCGATGCCGGGATCACGCCGCTCGGCGTCAGCCTGCCGACGGCGAGCAATGGGTCGGTCGCGCCCATCGCCCCGGACGTCTCCGCCCAGCTGAGAACCATCCGCGCCCTGCGCGACGAGGCCTTCGACGTGGTGCACCTGCACGAGCCGTTCGCTCCCGGCCCGACCCACACGGCGATCCTGTTCAAGACGGCACCGCTGGTGGCGACGTTCCACGCGGCGGGTGACATCGCCGCGTACCGCCTCTTCAGGCCCATCGTCCGGGCGGCCGCGCGCAAGCTCGACGCTCGCTGTGCGGTGTCCGAAGAGGCTCGGGCGATGGCCGAGCTCCACGTGGGGGGTCGGTACGAGCTGGTGTTCAACGGGGTGGAGGTGGCGTCGTACCGCACCGCCTCCGCGGCACCCACCGAGGGCCCGACCATCTTGTTCTGCGGTCGCCACGAGCCCCGCAAGGGACTCGGCGTGCTGCTCGAGGCCATGACGCACCTGCCCCGTGATGTTCGGCTCTGGGTGGCGAGCGACGGACCCGAGACCGCCGCCCTGCAGGCGAGCGTGGCCGACGATGCGCGCATCTCCTGGCTCGGGCGCATCTCCGAGGAGGAGAAGGCCCGACGGCTCCGTGGCGCCGATGTGTTCTGCGCGCCGTCGCTCGGCGGGGAGTCGTTCGGGGTGGTCCTCCTCGAGGCCATGGCTGCGCGCACGCCGGTGGTGGCGAGCGATCTGGTGGGCTACGCCACGGTTGCCCGTGACGGCAAGGATGCCGAGCTGGTGCCCCCAGGCGACGCGACCGCGCTCGCCGCCGCGCTGCGACGCGTCCTCGAGGATCCCGATCACGCTCGTCACCTCGTCGCATCCGGCGACGAGCGGGCCGCCGAGTTCTCGATGGAGCACCTCGCCGAGATCTACCTCGACATCTACGAGCGCGTCCGCACCTCGTCGACGGCGTGTGATCGCCGGTGAGCCGAGATCGACACCGTTGGCGCGCGTCCACCACGGCGGCGATGGGCCGGGTGGCGACCGTTGCCCCGTAAGCTCGGGCCGATGGCTGTGGAGACGGGTCTTGATCGCAAGCAGCTCAACCGAGCGACCGAGCGCCAGCTGCTCCGCGCCGCAACGTCGATCGTGGCGGTCCCGCCGGTGGTCCTCGCGCTGGTGGCCTTCGTCCTCACTCGCTCGTTCGCCGTCGCGCTCGTGACGCTCGTCGTGGTGGCGGGAGGGTTCGCCGCGTGGGGATGGTTCACGCTTCGAGGGTTCGGTGCCGGTTTCGTGGCTCGGATCGGGTCCACCGAGATCACCGAGTACGCCCAACCACGTCTGGTCAACGTGGTCGATGGCATCTGCGTCGCCCACGGGCTGGCGCGCCCGACCATCGTCGGTGTCGACGGACCCGGGGCCAACGCCGCCACCCTCGTCACCGGCGTCGGTTCGTCGTCCACCAACGTCCTGGTGGTGTCGGCACCGTTGCTCGAGGCGCTGAGTCGGATCGAGCTCGAGGGGATCATCGCTCGGGAGCTCAGCACCTTCCTCGACGGGTCCGCATCGCTGGCGACCTTCGTCGCCGCACTGCGGTCGCTGCCGGTCGTCGGCACCGTTCTCGCCGGTCGGCTCGACTCCGCCATCCATGCCGATGCGACGTTGCTCGCCGATCGCGCTGGAGCCCACATGACCCGGTACCCGCCAGGCCTCGCCGCTGGGCTCGACACGCTCGGATCGGTATCCACCCACATCGGGTCGGTCGAGCCTGCCGCGGCGGCGCTCTGGTTGGCCGATCCGGTGCACGCGCACCTCGTCGGTGACGACGACCCCGTCCCGTCCCTCGAGGTGCGCAGCGCCGCCCTCCGAGAGCTGTGACCGTCGAGGGCGCCCGGCGCGGCGTGGGTTCGACGGGCGATCGATGGTGCGCACGGCACCACCGGCGCCTCCTTCGTCGCCGGTTCCTCGCGGCGCTGGCCGCCGTCGCGCTGTTGGTCGTGGTGGTGTCCTGCAGCAGCGCACCCGAGGAGACCGGTACGGATCCGGCCTCGCCGTCGGAGTCCACCCCGACCACTGCGCCCGAGGCGGCGACCTGGCCGCTCACCGGGGTGGCGGTGTTCGACGGCGCGCCCGCTGGGCGCCGGGCCCTCGTGGTCAAGATCGACAACGTCGATCAGTACGCTCGCCCGCAGGCGGGGATCAACCAGGCCGATCTCGTCTACGAGGAGAAGATCGAGGGACCCATCAGCAGGTTCGCCGCGGTGTTCCACTCGAACGATGTCGCCGAGCTCGGTCCGGTCCGCTCCGGTCGTTCCACCGACGTCGCCATCGTCTCGGCGTTGAACGTCCCGCTGTACTCGTTCTCGGGGGCGAACGGCGTGTTCATCGCGCAGCTGCGAGCCGCGCCGCTGATCGACATCGGCTACGACGTCCAGCCGGACGCCTACGACCGCAAGCCGGGCCGAACCGCTCCGGACAACCTCTTCACCTCCACCGAGCGGCTGTGGGCCCTCGCCCCGGCCGGCGACGCACCACCGGCCGCGCTGTTCACCTATCGCAAGCCGGGATCGGCCGATGCCGCCGGCGCGGTACCGATCACCTCGTTCAGCTACAGCTTCGGCGGGGGACCCGTGGGCCAGCCGGTCACCGTGACGTGGGATCCTGCCGAGGCAGGTTGGGCGCGAGAGCAGAAGGGATCGCCGCACGTCGACACCGACGGCGTGCAGATCGCTCCACCCAACGTCATCATCCAGTCCGTCCCGTATCGCGACACCGGCCTCGTCGACACCTCGAACACACCGGTTCCCGAGGCGTTGCTCGTGGGGAGCGGGACCGGGTGGGTGCTCACCGAGGGCAAGGCGATCCCGGTGACCTGGTCCAAACCCACCGAGGATGCGATCACCACCTACACCGACACCGCCGGGACGGTCGTGGCCGTCACACCCGGACAGACCTGGATCGCGCTGGTCCCGGTGGACGGTGAGATCTCCGGGGTCCGTGACGACGGATCCGCGCTCATCCCCTGAGGATCCGACCGGCCCGACGGGTGTGCCCGATCAGCCGATCCACTCGCCTGCGTTGACGTGCAGCTGCTGGCCGGTGACGGCCCGACTGCGACCGCTCGACAGGTAGAGGACCGCCTCGGCGATGTCGGACGGATCGACGAATCGCCGGAGTGCGCTCGATCGCTTGATCTCGCGCTCGACATCGGCTCGGGCCGACCCGCGACGTGACGCCAACGAGTCGAGGTAGCCGTCGAGGCCCTCTCCGGTGGTGAAGCCGGGAACCACCATGTTCACTCGGATGCCGTCGCTGCCGACCTCCCGGGCGAGGGTGAGCGACGCGGTGGCGAGCGCCGACTTGGACGCGGTGTAGTCGGTGAGGCCCGGCAGGCGCGTGTGCGCGGACAGCGCCGAGATCTGCACGATCGATCCGCCGCCTGCCGCCCGGAGGTGGGGGATCGCCCTCCGCGACACCTCGAGGGTGCCGATGACGTTGACCTCGAAGGACCGACGGAGCTCCTCGGGGTCGAGGGACTCGATGAACGCCGGGGTGGCGGCGCGTGCGGCGTTGTTCACCACGGCGTCGAGACGTCCGAAGACGGTGATGGTCGTGTGCAGCAGCGACGCGACCTGGATCGGGTCGGTGATGTCGGTCGGCACGGCGAGGACATCGGCTCCGGTGGCACGCATCTGTGCGGCGATCTCGTCGAGGCGGTTCCCGTCGCGAGCGCCGATGACCACCGACGCGCCGTCGCCCGAGAGGGCCTCGGCGCAGGCCCGACCGATGCCGGGTCCGACCCCGACGACGAGGGCGACGCGGCCGACGAGGGTTCGATCGCCGGGCACGACGGCTGTGGGTTCGGTCACAGCCCGACGCTAGTGCCAGGTCAGCGGACGTCCGCGTGGTCGTGGCCCGTCGCGACGGTGGAGCCAGCCACGTCGGGGTCCCAGGAGACGCCGACCGGTGGACGGCAGCCGGAGATGGCGATGCGGCGACGGGCTACCGTTGCGATCGACGCGCCATGGACGAACCCGTCGAGATCGACCCACCCGGGGAGCCGGACCTCCCTGCCCCGCCGGGCCCACCCGGCGATGCGTTGGCGCACCTGATCGCCCACGACGCCATCCGGATGCTCGTCTCGCGCTACGCGGTGGCGGTCGACACCCGCGACCTCGACACCCTGGTGTCGCTCTTCGTCCCGGATGTGCAGGTCGGTCGTCACCTGGTCGGCCGCGACGCGCTGCGCTCGTCGTTCGAGCAGTCGTTGTCGGCCATCGGGGTGAGCATCCTCCAGGTCGGCACGCATGTGATCGATCTCGGTGGTGACGGCCACGCCACGGGCGTCCAGTACAGCTCGGGGCAGGTGGGCGAGGGCGACCGGTGGATCCACCAGTCGATCGTCTACCGCGACACCTACCAGCGCCGTGGCGGCGAGTGGTTGTTCGTCCGGCGGGTGCACGAGCTCTTCCACGGCGTGGAGGCCTGGCGCAACCCGCTCGACCAGGACCCGGCCGAGTGGCCGCGCCGGTCGGTTGGTCGCGGGACGGCACCGACGTCGTTCCCCACGTGGACCTCGTTCTGGGACGACGCGACCCACGATCGACCCTGAGCGTCCGACGTCGGGCCCGACCGGCTCGCCCCGGACGGGACGTCGGTGGCAGCATGCGGTGTGGACGAACGGGATGAGGCCAGGACGGTCGACATCGATCGTGGCGATCGCAGCATGCGTGTGGTCTTCGGGGACGGGCACGACTGCCGCTTCGAGCTCGAGGAGATGCGCCTGCAGTGCCCGTGCGCGGGATGTCGCTCGGCTCGCGACCACGGACGGCCCGTCACCTTCGGGAGCCCTCGATCGTTCGAGGTCGCCAAGGCCGAGCTCCACGGCGCGTGGGGCCTGAGCATCACGTGGGGCGATGGCCACAGCGCCGGCGTGTTCCCGTGGGACGGGATGCGCCGCTGGTGCGACGAGGGCCGTCCGAGCCTCACCAACGACGGTCCGGCGGCGCCTCCGCGCTGATGCGGGCGGCTTGCGTCAGGTGCCGCAGACCGATCGGTTCCCGAGGCGCCGTTGCGAGCGCGATCCTCGGACCCTGGTGCGATGCGCGCAGGGAGCGATCGTTCGCCGGTCGACTGGTCACCGTCGGTGGCGGTGCGAGCGGTGTCCGGGCCGACCGCGACCTTTTCTTTTCTGGGCCTCGCGGGCGTCTGACCAGGGGAGGGACGAAGCGCGCCACCCATCGCACGTGACGGCGCGCGTGCGTGCGGTCCGCTCGTTGCTAGCTTCCAGCGCTGCCCAGGGTCCACCATCGCCTGCTCGCCGATCCTTACCATCGGTGTCGGCGTCGGCGGACCCACCTCGGCTCGCGGTGGGCTACCCACGGAGGTTCGTTCCTTGCGTTCAGTTGCATCCGCTCCGGCCACCGTGCTCGCGGGCCTCGTGCTCGTCGCCGGCGCGGCCACGGGTTGCGGGGCCGAAGCCTCGCCGACCTCCCCCTCGGCTGCGGTGGAGGTCACGACGACCACCACCGCCGACGTCACGACGACCACCGAGGCTCCCGTGGTGCCCACGTGGCCCCTCACCGGGGTCCCGACCGACGATGCCGAGGGGCTCGCGCAGCCCGCACTCGTGATCAAGGTCGACAACAGCCCGCAGGCGCGACCGCATGCCGGCATCAACCAGGCCGACCTCGTGTACGAGCTGCAGGTCGAGGGCATCACCCGCTTCATGGAGGTCTTCCACTCCAACACACCCGATCGCATCGGTCCGGTCCGGTCCGCGCGCAGCAGCGACATCAACCTGCTCAGCAACCTGAACCGCCCGTTGCTGATCTGGTCGGGTGGCAACCCCGGGGTGACCAGCGAGGTGCTCGCTGCGCAGGACAACGGGCTGTTGGTCGATCTCGTCCACGGGGGCGCGGCCAACGCCGAGTTCACGCGCGACGGCTCGCGCAACGTCGACTACGAGCACACGCTCTTCGTGAACGCGGTCGGCATACGCACCAACTTCACCCCCGACGACGCCGGTCCGCCGCCGGTCGTGTTCACCCACCAGGGCCTGGGCGAGACGCTGCCGCCGAACGCCATCGACTTCCCGGGGCTCACCGTCGACTTCGGCGACAACGTCCGGGTCGACTACGTGTGGGACGCCGGGCACGGCGGTTGGGACCGGTTCCAGGTCGACGCGCTTCACGGCCCCGGCGATGCCGCCTTCGTGGACGAAGCCGGTGTCCAGGTGGCACCGACGAACGTCGTGGTCCTCAACCTGGAGTACGAGCGCAGCGGCAACTCGCCGGTGGCGATCTCGATCGGGGAAGGCACCGGCATGGTGCTCACCCAGGGCAAGGCGCTGCTGATCACCTGGTCGCGGGCCAACCCGGACGATCCGTGGACGATCACCGACCCCAGCACGGGCTCACCGGTGGCGTTGCCGGCTGGATCGACCTGGGTCGCGCTCCCGCAGCAGGGCATCGACCAACTGGTGCCGATGGCGCCCGACGTGGCGGCCGGCCTGTTGGCGACCCGCCCGTAGCTGTGAGCTCGGTCGGCCGCGACATCGCGGCTCGGTCCGACGAGCGGCGCAGATCCAACTTCGGGGTTCGAGGGCGGGCCTCCTAGACTGAACCCATGGCAGACGACACCGCGACCCCCTCGACTCCGAACGGCGGCGCCCGCGCCACGGGCACCCCGCTGGTCAAGCGTGGACTGGCCGAGATGCTCAAGGGCGGCGTCATCATGGACGTCGTCGATCCGGCCCAGGCCAAGATCGCGGAGGACGCAGGCGCCACCGCGGTGATGGCGCTCGAGCGGGTGCCCTCCGACATCCGCCGGGACGGCGGGGTCGCACGCATGAGCGATCCGGAGATGATCGAGGGCATCAAGGCCGCGGTCACCATCCCGGTCATGGCCAAGGCCCGCATCGGACACTTCGCCGAGGCGCAGATCCTCCAGGCCCTCGGCGTGGACTACGTCGACGAGTCCGAGGTGCTCACCCCGGCCGACGAGGCGTACCACATCGACAAGTGGGCCTTCACCGTGCCGTTCGTGTGCGGCGCCACCAACCTCGGAGAGGCGCTCCGGCGCATCAGCGAGGGTGCCTGCATGATCCGCTCCAAGGGCGAGGCCGGCACGGGCAACATCGTCGAAGCCGTGCGTCACCTCCGCTCCATCCTCGGTGACATCGCCCGCATAACCCAGGCCGACTCCGCCGAGCTGTTCGGGTGGGCCAAGGATCTCCAGGCGCCACTCCCGCTCGTCCAGGAGATCGCCGAGACCGGCACGCTCCCGGTCCCGATGTTCTGCGCCGGTGGCATCGCCACCCCGGCGGATGCGTCGCTGGTGATGCAGCTCGGAGCCGAGGCCGTCTTCGTCGGTTCGGGCATCTTCAAGAGCTCCGATCCCGAGAGCATGGCCAAGGCCATCGTCGAGGCCACCGCCAACTACGCCAACCCCGATGCACTGGCCAAGGTCAGTCGGGGCCTCGGCGCGGCCATGCGTGGCGAGGGGATGGAGACCCTCGACGTGACCTTCGCCGCTCGCGGTTGGTGACCGACCGCCAGGCGGCCCTCGTCTGGCCGGGTCAGCAGCTCCAGCAGCGCCCGCGTCCGGCCACGAACGCGGTCCGCGCCGGGTGAGCGGCCCGACGATCGGCGTGCTGGCGCTGCAGGGTGCGGTGGGGCTCCACCGCGAGATCCTGCAGGCGCTCGGCGCGTCGACCCGTGAGGTGCGCACCGCGGACGAGCTGGCCGACGTCGACGCGCTCGTCCTCCCCGGTGGCGAGTCGACCACCATGGCGCGTCTGCTCGTGCTCAACCAGCTGGAGGATCCGCTGCTCGGTCGGCTCCGTGCCGGTCTCCCCGTCCTCGGCACGTGCGCGGGGATGATCCTGCTCGCCACCCGCGTGCTCGACGGGCGGCCCGACCAGCGCAGCTTCGCCGCCATCGACATCGATGTGCGGCGCAACGCGTTCGGCCGTCAGGTGGACTCCTTCGAGGCCGACCTCGACGTCGTCGGCATCGCCGGCCCGCCGGTCCACGCGGTGTTCATCCGCGCGCCGTTCGTGGAACGGGTGGGTCCCGAGGTCGAGGTGCTCGCAGCGGTGGACAGCCACCCCGTGTGCTGTCGCCAGGGCAACGTCATCGTCACCGCGTTCCACCCGGAGTTGGCAGACGACCCGCGGATCCATGAGAGTTTTCTGTCGATGGTGGATACTGCCGGTCCGACCGGCGGCTGATCGCCGGTACCGAGTTCGAGTTCGGGTCGTCGTGCGGGGTCATCAGGTCCCGGCGCGAAGGTGCGTGTCAGAAGGGGAACACATGTCGGGTCATTCCAAGTGGGCGACGATCAAGCACAAGAAGGGTGGCAAGGACGCTGCCCGGGGCAAGCTCTTCGCCAAGCTCATCCGCCAGGTGGAGGTGGCCGCCCGTTCGGGCGGGAGCGACCTCGACAGCAACGCCACGTTGCGCACGATGTACCAGAAGGCACGGGATGCGTCGGTGCCGCTGGACACCATCGAACGGGCCATCAAGCGGGGGAGCGGCGAGCTCGAAGGAGTGATCTACGAGTCGATCACCTACGAGGGCTACGCCCCGAACGGGGTGGCGGTGCTCATCGAGGTGCTCTCGGACAACCGCAACCGCATCGGCGCGGAGATGCGCTCGGTGATGAAGAAGGCGGGCGGATCGATCGCCGAGCCGGGCGCGGTGGCGTGGCAGTTCGAGCGCAAGGGGGTCATCAACGTCTCGCGCGCCGTCGAGGAGGACGACGTGATGATGGCGGCGCTCGACGCCGGCGCCGAGGACATCGTCGACGAGGGTGACACCTGGCGGGTCACGTGTGCCCCGACCGACGCCCACGCCGTCGTGGCGGCGCTCACCGAGGCCGGGATCACCGTCGAGTCCGAGGACACGACGATGCTCCCGCAGAACACCGTCCCACTCGAGTCGGCCGAGGCCGCCAAGTCGGTGCTGCGGGTGATCGATGCCCTCGACGACCTCGACGACGTCCAGGACGTGTACGCCAACTTCGACATCCCCGACGACATCCTCCACCAGATCGAGCTCTGATCTGGTCGAACGGACACCGGTCTGCGGTCCGCGACGGCTGGCGTGGAGCTCGCGTCCGGAACGCGCGGAGAAGGGACGTCGATGTACCTGCGATGGTTCATCTCGACGGGGGCGTCCGCTTCTGGGAGGGTGGGCTGATGAGGATCGCCGTGGGATCGATCGCCCCCGATTTCGACCTGCCAGGCACCGACGGAACGGGATCAGGGGACGGCGCCGGCCATCGTCACTACTCGTTGTCGGAGTTCGACGGCATGGTGCGGGTGCTCGTGTTCTATCCCGCGGACTCGTCGCCGGTGTGCACCGTCCAACTCAACACCTACACCGCCGACATCGGTCGGTTCGACGATGTGGGCGCGCAGGTGTTGGCGATCAGCCCGCAGTCGGTCGCCGACCACGATCGGTTCGCAGCCACGGAGGGGGGCTTCGCGTTCCCGCTCCTCGCCGACGTCGACCAGGTGGCCGGGGAGGCCTACGGCGTCCTCGGTCCGATGGGCTTCTACCGTCGCTCGGTGTTCGTCATCGATGCCACGGGGATCGTCCGCTACGCCCACCGGTCCACCGCCGGCCTCACCTTCCGTCCGACCACCGAGCTGCTGGCGGCGGTGGAGGCGGCGTCGGTCTGACCCGGGCCCACCACCGCGGCTCGCGACGTGCGGCCGACGACGTCGATGCTCGGACCGGGGATCCCTGCGGGTGACCCGAGGCGGACGGCGGTCGATCAGACGACGACGTTGACGAGCTTGGGCGCGCGCACGATCACCTGGCGTGGGTCGGCGCCGCCGAGGAACCCCGCCACCTTCGGGGAGCCGAGCGCGACGGCGCGAGCCTCGTCGTCGGAGATGTCGACCGCCACCTCGACCTTGTCGCGGACCTTGCCGTTCACCTGGAGCACCATGGTGGTGGTGTCCTGCACGAGCAGCGCGGGATCGGCCACCGGGAAGGGTTCGAACGCCAGCGACGACTCGTGGCCCAACCGGGCCCAGAGCTCCTCGGCGATGTGGGGCGCCAGCGGCGCGAGGAGCAACAACAGAGGTTCGGCCACCGACCGGGGAACGCCGCCGTCGGGGTGGGTCTTGGTGAGGTGGTTGTTGAGCTCGGTGATCTTGGCGATGGCCGTGTTGTAGCGCAGCGATTCCAGATCGGCGCGCACACCGGCGATCGTGCGATGCAGCACGGCGAGCGTCTCGGGATCCGGGTCGATGTCGGCGACGTGGAGCGCGCCGGTGCCCTCGTCGATGACCGTGCGCCAGATCCGCTGCAGCAGCCGGTAGCTGCCGGAGATGGACTTCGTGTCCCAGGGGCGGTCCTGGTCGAGCGGTCCCATGAACATCTCGTAGACGCGCAGCGTGTCGGCCCCGTACTGGTGGTACATCTCGTCGGGCGTGACGCTGTTGCGCAGGCTCTTGCCCATCTTCCCGTACTCGCGCGAGACCTCGACGTCGCCGAGGAAGAAGCGGCCGTCACGCTCGTCGACCTTCTCGGCGTCGACGTACACCCCGCGCTCGTCGGTGAAGGCGGCGGCCTGGATGTAGCCCTGGTTGTAGAGGCGGTGGTAGGGCTCGACCGACGACACGTGGCCGAGATCGAAGAGCACCTTCTGCCAGAAGCGGGCATAGAGCAGGTGGAGCACGGCGTGCTCGGCGCCGCCGACGTAGAGGTCGACCCCGGTCTCGCCCATCCAGTACGCGTCGACGGCCGGATCGACCAGGGCGACGTCGTTGGTGGGGTCGAGGTAGCGCAGGTGGTACCAGCACGACCCGGCCCACTGCGGCATCGTGTTGACCTCGCGGCGGTAGGTGCGCAGGCCGTCGCCGAGATCGAGCTCGACCGTGGCCCACTCGGTCGCCCGTGCCAGCGGCGGATCGGGCACTGCGTCGCTGCCTTCGGGCACCGGTGCCGGCGCGTAGTCGTCGATCTCGGGCAGCACCACCGGGAGCTGGTCGTCGGGCAGGGCGATGGGCAGGCCGGTCTCGTCGTAGACGATCGGGAAGGGCTCGCCCCAGTAGCGCTGGCGGCTGAACAGCCAGTCGCGCAGACGGTAGGTGACCGTGCCCTCGCCGATCCCGTCGGCCATGAGGTGCTCGATCATCGTGCGCTTGGCATCGACCATCGACAGCCCGTCGAGGAAGTCGCTGTTGATGGTGGGTCCGTCGCCCGTGAACGCCTCGCCGTCCCAGTCGGCCGGCGGCTGCACGGTGCGGACGACGGGCAGCTCGAACTCGTTGGCGAAGTCCCAGTCGCGCTGGTCCTCGGCCGGCACCGCCATGATGGCGCCGGTGCCGTAGCCCATCAGCACGTAGTCGGCGATGAAGATGGGGATCGGCGTGCCGTTGACCGGGTTGGTGGCGTAGGCACCGGTGAACACGCCGGTCTTGACCCGGCCCTCGGCCTGGCGCTCGAGGTCGGATCTGGAGGCGGCGATGGCCCGGTAGCGCGCGATGGCGGCGTCGGGGGTGGCGGCGTCGCCCTTCCAGCGGTCCGGCGTTCCCTCGGGCCAGGCCACCGGCGCGAGCTCGCCGACCAGGTCGAGCTCCGGGGCGAGCACCATGTAGGTCGCGCCGAAGAGCGTGTCGGGGCGGGTGGTGAACACATCGATGCGGCGAGGCTCGCCGGTGGGGGTGTGGGCGGCGAACGTGACTCGCGCACCCTCGCTGCGACCGATCCAGTTGCGCTGCTGAGCCTTGATGGCGTCGGACCAGTCGAGGCGGTCGAGGTCGTCGATCAGGCGGTCGGCGTAGGCCGTGATGCGCATCTTCCACTGCTTGAGCGGGCGCTTGAACACGGGGTGGTTGCCCCGCTCGCTGCGACCCTCGGCGGTGACCTCCTCGTTGGCCAGCACCGTGCCCAGCGCGGGGCACCAGTTGACCGGCGCCTCGTCGAGGTAGGCCAACCGATGGCCGTCGACGATGGTGCGCTGCTCGATGTCGGACAGCTCGGTCCACGGTCGGCCGTCGGGGGTGGGCCGCTCGCCCGAAGCGAGCTCGCCGATCAGTTCGGAGACCGGACGGGCGCGGTCGGCGTCGGTGTCGTACCAGGCGTTGAAGATCTGCAGGAAGATCCACTGGGTCCAGCGGTAGTAGCCCTCGTCGGTGGTGGCCACCGAGCGGCGCGAATCGTGGCCGAGGCCGAGGGCCCGCAGCTGGCGGCGCATGTTGGCGACGTTGGCGTCGGTGGTGGCGCGGGGGTGGGTGCCGGTCTGTCGGGCGTACTCCTCGGCGGGCAGGCCGAAGGCGTCGTAGCCCAGCGTGTGGAGCACGTTGTGCCCGTTCATCCGCTGGAAGCGGGCGTAGACGTCGGTGCCGATGTAGCCGAGCGGGTGGCCGACGTGCAGGCCCGACCCCGACGGGTACGGGAACATGTCCATCACGAACAGCTTGGGTCGGTCGCCGACCTGGTCCCACCCGACCTCGAGGTCGCCGACGGGGTTGGGGGCGAAGAAGGTGCCGTGGTCCTCCCAGTGGTCCTGCCAGCGCCGCTCGATCTCGTTGGCGAGCGCCGCGGTGTACCGGTGGGGAGGCAGGTCGTCGGTGTCGGGGCGGTCGGCGTCGGACATGGCCGGCACGTTACCGGTTGGCCCACGGACCCCTGAAGCCTGATCGGTCCCGATGGTGCCGGCCCGCGCGGCGTGGCGATGATGCGATCAGGAGCCGTCGGCCACGCCGAGGAGCTGTCCCCGCTTGATGCTGCGCACGCCGGTCAGGAGGCTGAGCGCGGCGATCGCCCAGGCGATGAACCCGATGACGATGCTGACCATGGCACCGCCGCTGGCGAGGGCGCCGGTGGACTGGCCGTACGCGATGAGGATGAGGGGAAGCGTCACCAGGCCGGTGGCCTGCTGGGCGGCGGCGGTGCTCTTCACCCGGCTCGACAGGCGCAGGACGAGCGACAGCGTGATGGCGAGGAACGGCGGCAGCACCCACACGATCAACAACCACCACGAGGCGGTGGGGAAGAACCAGTAGCCGACCTTGGGTCCCACGATCACGTTCACCAGCACCGCGTAGACGGTGAAGCCGACGACGGTGGTGAGGTAGCCCGGGATGATGCTGGCGAGGAGCTTGCCGATGTAGATCTCACGGGTGTCGGCGGGGGAGTGCGCCAGGAACTCGCCGGTGCCCCGCTCGCGCTCGCCGACGATGGTGGACGCCCCGATGGCGGACGAGATCGTGAGCGGCACGACCACGGCGATCGGCGCCAGCAGGTACACGGCGATCATGTACTGCACCTTGCCGATCGGCGAGACGTCGGGGATCGACTGCTGGGCGGCCTGGGGGAGCGCCTGGACGGCGTTGGCGACGCCCTGGACTGCGTCGTTGCTGCCGATGATGCCGATCACGCCGAGCAGGAAGACCGGGACGATCACGAAGAAGAAGCTGCCGAGGAGCGCCATGGGCAACCAGAAGTCCCGCTGGAGCAGGAGGCTGCGCAGATCGGTCCGGGCGACGACCCACATCCGTGACCAGTTGAACCGGTTCGTGCGGGGCACGACGCCTGCCGACGGCGGCGCGGGTGGGGGCGCAGGGCTCGCGGTGGTCGTGGTCATCGGGTGGCCTCCACGCCGAGCTCGCGACGTTCCTTGCGGACCGCGAAGTAGAGCTCCTCGAGCGTCGGTTGGTGGGGATCGACGCGGGTCAGACGCACGCCGGCAGCGGTGAGGGCGCCGACGAGGTCGGGGACACGGGCGACGTCGTCGACCTGGACCTCGGTGAGGCGGCTGGCATTGCGGTGCACCGCGAGCACGCCGTCCATGGCCCGGAGCTGGTCGAGGTCGCTCGGGTCCTCGGCGTCGAACCACACGAGCTGGTTCGGCCAGTAGCGCCCGATGAGCTCCTCCTGGGAGCCGTGCAGCAGGTCGGTGCCCGACTCCAGCACGATGATCTGGTCGGCGAGGCCCTCGGCCTCGACGAGCAGGTGGGTGCACATCACCACGGTGCGGCCGTCGGCGGTCATCTCCCGGATCAGGTCGAGCACCGCCTTGGACGATTCGGGGTCGAGGCCCGAGGTCGGCTCGTCGAACAGCAGCAGCTCGGGGTCGTGCAGCACCGACCGGGCGAGGGCGAGGCGGGTCTTCATGCCGGTCGAGTACCCACCCACGCGCTGGTCGAGGGCGTCGACGATCCCGAAGCGCCCGGCCGCCTCGCGGATCTTGGCGGTGGCGTTGCGGCCGAGCCCGTAGAGCTCGGCCGAGTACGACATGTTGTCCCAGCCGGTGAGCCGGTCGTACAGCGCCGGCTTGGCCGACACGATCCCGCAGCGGATGCGCACCTGCTCCCCGTATCGTGCCGGGTCCCAGCCGAAGGTGCGCACGTGGCCGGCATCGGGCTCGAGCGCACCGGTGATCACGCGGATCGCGGTGGTCTTGCCCGCTCCGTTGGGGCCGAGCAGCACGGTGATGCGGCCCTTGGGCACCAGCAGGTCCAGGCTCGACAGCGCCGGGTTGGTGGCGAAGGACTTGGCCACGCCGCGCAGCTCGACCACGAGCTCCCGCGTGTCGTCCGAGCGGCTGTCGCGGTGGCCGAGGGGAACCCGGACGGGCTCGGTCGGCAGTGGCGCTCCCGCAGGCGCGGCGTTGGAAAGGGTCACCGATCACTCATCGGCAGAGTCCGGCGCCGGTGAAGGGAACCGCACCAGCCCGGTCGCCACGTCGGGCCGGATCGCCGAGGGTCGAGGACCGTCGACGCAGCGGGTCGTGGCGCCCTCGTCGGCCGCCGAGCGCGTGCGGTGCCCGAGCCATCCACCCCCTGCACGACACCTCCCGGTACGATCGTACGCGTGTTCGTCTTGGGGATCGATCCGGGCCTGACCCGGTGCGGCTACTGCGTGGTCGACGGCCAGGGCCGTCAGGCGCGGGCGGTCGCGCTCGGCGTGCTCACGACCCCGGCCTCCGATGCGTTGCCCACCCGTCTGGCCGATCTCCAGCACGACGTCCGGGCGCTGGTGGCCGAGTTCAACCCACAGGTGGTCGCCGTCGAGCGGGTCCTGTTCCAGGTGAACGTGCGCACCGCCATGTCGGTCGGTCAGGCCAGCGGCATCGTGATGGCCGAAGCCGCCACGGCGGGGTGCGAGGTCGTCCAGTACTCCCCGAACGAGGTCAAGCTGGCCGTGGCCGGCTACGGCAACGCAACCAAGGAGCAGGTGCAGATCATGGTGCAGACCTTGCTGGCGTTGGCGACGCGCCCCGAGCCACCCGATGCCGCCGACGCCGCGGCGCTGGCGCTCACCCACCTGGCGGTGGCCACGTCACCGACATCGCTGCCGGCCGGGCCCGGGTCGGGCCTCGGCGATCCGACCCCGCGGGCCCGTGGCGGCCTGGTCAAGAACGCCGTCGGTCGGTCGCCTCGCCCGGCGGCCCGCCCCGTCGCATCGGCCGCCGGGCCCCGGACGCGCGGGGCGCAGCCGTGATCGGTTCGCTGCGGGGCACACTGCTCGAGCGGAGCCAGCTCAACGAGGTCCTCATCGAGGTTCTGGGCGTGGGGTACCGGGTCACGGTGAGCCCGGCCACGGTGGTCGAGCTCGGCGACCGTGACGACGAGGTGTTCCTCTACATCCACCACCACCGCCGCGAAGACGCGGAGACCCTCTACGGGTTCCGATCGCGCGACGAGCGGGTCTGCTTCGAGGCGCTGCTCGGCGCGCACGGCGTCGGACCCGCGCTGGCGCTCGCCATCATGTCGGTGCACGCACCGGGCGCCCTGCGCCAGGTCCTCGCCGACGACGACCTCGCCGCGCTGTGCCTGGTGCCCGGCGTGGGCAAGAAGACGGCGGCTCGCCTGCTGGTGGAGCTCAAGAGCCGCCTCGACATCCCCGAGCTCGACGCTGCGGTCCCTGTCGCCGCAGGCGGGGCGACCAGCGGCCGCCCCGTCTCCGCCTCGGCGCGGGCCGATGTGCGCGATGCGCTCACGAGCCTCGGCTACCAGCCCGACGAGGTCCTCGGGGTGCTCCGCGAGATCCCCGACGACGGGGATCCGTCCGCGCTGCTGCGTGATGCGCTCCAACGCCTCGCCGTCGGCGCACCCGGGTGAGCGTCGCCGTGTGCGCAGCTCCCCACCTCCGATCCGGCGCGGTCGACGCGCCGTCCGACATCGCACGCCACGGGATCACCGCGGCGCGCCGCGAGCTGCTCGAGGGCACCGCCCGGCGGCACCGTGACCCCCCATCGGCGGCGGACGCCGGTGCGGTCGAGCGCCCCGACCCCATGGATCGGGCGCACGGGTCGACCCACGACCCGGGCCGGACCTCGATGGCGAACCCGCACCCCGCCGGAGGTTCGGCCGGCCCCGCTGGTGGCGACACCCGTGCCGGTGGCCGCACACCGGTGGCCGACCTACGGGTGCAGCAGGCGGGGGTCCGCGCCGCGCGTCGAGCCCTGGGCCAGCATCGAGACGCACCATGAGAGACGAGCTGCTCGATCCCGAACCCAACCTCGACGACATCGCCGTCGAGCTCTCCGACGAAGGGGGCCTGCGGCCGCGAGACCTCGACGAGTTCGTCGGGCAGCGCGAGCTCAAGGAGCACCTGAGCATCATCCTCGAGGCGGCCCGCCGACGCGCCCAGGCCGCCGACCACCTCCTCTTCGCCGGGCCGCCGGGTCTGGGCAAGACCACCCTGGCCGGCATCGTGGCCACCGAGATGGGTGTGGGACTGCACATCACGTCGGGACCCGCGCTCGATCGCGCCGGTGATCTCGCCGCCATCCTCACCCGGCTCGACGAGGGCGACGTGCTCTTCATCGACGAGATCCACCGGCTCTCCCGTGCGGTCGAGGAGGTGCTCTATCCGGCGATGGAGGACTTCCAGCTCGACATCGTGCTCGGCAAGGGTCCGGCGGCGCGATCGATCCGCCTCGACCTGCCCCGGTTCACGCTGGTCGGCGCAACCACCCGCACCGGGCTCATCACCGGGCCGCTCCGGGACCGGTTCGGACTGGTCGCCCGGCTCGACTTCTACGACGCCGCCGACCTCGAAGCCATCGTCGTGCGGGCTGCCGGCATCCTCGGGGTCACGATCGACGTCCCTGGCGCCCACGAGATCGCCCGCCGGGCCCGAGGCACGCCTCGCATCGCCAACCGGCTCCTGCGTCGGGTCCGTGACTTCGCCGAGGTGCGCGGCAACGGCGCCATCGACCACTCGTCGGCCCGCGAGGGCCTCGTCGTCTTCGGCGTCGACGAGCTCGGTCTCGACAAGATCGACCGGGCCATCCTCACGGCGCTGTGCGAGCGGTTCGGCGGGGGCCCGTGCGGCCTCTCGACCCTGGCCATCAGCGTCAGCGAACCCACCGAGACCGTCGAGGACGTGTACGAACCGTTCCTCATCCAGCAGGGCCTGCTCATGCGCACCCCACGCGGGCGCGTCGCCACCCCGGCCGCATGGAAGCACCTCGGTCGGATCGCGCCGCCGGGGGCGCCGCTGATGGCGGTCGACGATGGCGAGCCCAACCTGTTCGGCTGACGGCGACCGGCGACCGGCACCGGCGATCGGCAGCCTGCGATCTGCAGCCGGCGCAGGCGGCGAGCCGCGATCTGCAGCCGGCGTGGGCGGGGTCGCGGTGTGATCAGGCGCTGGTGAGGAACTCGGTGAGGGCGCGGGTGAAGAAGTTGGGGTCGTTCGCGCCGCAGAGCTCACGGGTGGAGTGCATCGAGAGCTGCGCGACGCCGACATCGACGGTGGGGATCCCCAGGCGCGCCGCGGTGAGCGGGCCGATCGTCGACCCGCATCCCATGTCCGAGCGCACCACGAACTCCTGCACGGGCACGCCGGCGCGCTCGCAGATCAGCTTGAACCACGCCGAGGTGGCGGCGTCGGTGGCGTAGCGCATGTTGGCGTTGAGCTTGATCACCGGGCCCTGGTTCATGGCGATCTGGTGGCCGGGCTCGTGGCGCTCGGCGTAGTTGGGGTGGGTCGCGTGCGCGCCGTCGGCCGAGATGCAACGCGACCGGGCGAGCGTGCGCAGGTACCGATCCCGCGCACCCACCGCGTCGTTCGATCCTTCGCTCGACGTGGCGCCGGCGGCGATCCGCTCGGACACGGTGGCGATCAACGCTCCGGCGGCGCCCGTCGACGTCTCCGATCCGACCTCCTCGTGATCGAACAGGCAGATGATCGCCACGCCTGAGTTGTCCTCCGGCGCCGTGCTCGCATCGATGAGCGCGTCGAGAGCGGCGTAGGACGACAGCAGGTTGTCGAGCCGAGCCGAGCTCAGCATCTCGTTGCGCCGCCCGAGCAGCGTCGCCGGGGTGAGGTCGTGGAGCATCAGGTCCCACGACATGATGTCGACGGGCGCATCGCCCAGCTCCTCGCCCAGCACCGCCCGAAGACCGCCCTCGTCGACCGGACCGAGGCCCCAGACCGGCGCCAGGTGCTGCTGCGGGTTCAGCACGAGGCCGTTCTCGTTCACGCCCCGATCGAGGTGGATGGCCAACTGCGGGATGCGCAGGAGAGGACGGTCGATCCGGACGAGTTCGACCGACGTGGTCGTCGGGCCTCGCCGGACCGCCACCCGACCGGACAGCCCCAGATCCCGGTCGAGCCACGAGTTGAGCAGCACCCCGCCGTAGACCTCCACGCCGAGTTGGCGGTAGCCGGCACGCCCCGTGTCGGGGCGGGGCTTCACGCGGAGGTTGGGGCTGTCGGTGTGCGCCCCGACGAGCTGGAACCCGTGGTCCATCTGGGCGGGGTCCGACAGCACCCAGGCGATCAAGGACCCGCCGCGCACCACGTAGCGGCGACCGAGCGACGTGTCCCAGGTATCGGTCTCGTCGAGGGAGGTGAAACCTGCGGCGTCGAGGAGGGCGGCCCCCTCGGCCACGGCGTGGAACGGCGACGGCGATGCATCCAGGAACGTGCGCAGGCCGGCGAGGTCATCGGTGTCGGGCATCGCCGCAGCCTACCGAGCACCCCTCGACCGACCGTGGCCCGCCCGACCGTGGCCCGACCGACCGCCGACCGCCGACCGCCGCCCGCCGCCCGCTCCGGCCCCGGTGTCCGCTCGACGGCGATGCACCCCCGAACATGCGTTGCGGCGCGGTGCGCGGCGCGGTGTGGCCACGCCGCAACGGTGGTTCCCGGGCGCGGTCGAGGGCGATGCACGGCGGTCCCACCCCCCGAACGTGCGTCGCTGCGTGGCCGGGAGGGGTGGGCGCACGCCGGAATGAGGGTTTCGGCCACTAGCGTCTGGCCGTGGTGGCGACGGGGGAGCGAGCATGACCATCGGGGACGGTCGGACGCCGGTGATCGTCGGCGTCGGCGCAGTCGATCAACGTCACGAGGATCCGACGGAGGCGGTCGAGGCGATCGATCTGATGGTCCGTGCCGTCGAGGCCGCTCTGGTCGACAGCGGCGGGGCCGGCCTTCGTCGACGGATCCGGTGGATCGGCGTGCCCGACGGGACCTGGGGGTACCTCGATCCCGGCCGGCTCCTGGCCGAGCGCCTCGGTGTGGCCCACCCGGACCAGGTGCACACCGTCCTCGCCGAGGTCGGGGTGGTCCAGCAGGACCTGTTGACCACGGCCGCGGGGCGCATCGCCGCGGGCGACCTCGACGTCGCGCTCGTGGTCGGGGGCGAGGCGAAGCACCGCCACCTCCGCGGCGCGATCACCGGGATCGAGACGCCCGAGTGCGTGCAGCCCGAGGGCAGCGAGCCGGACGAACGGTGGCGACCCGAGACGCTCGCCGTGCTCGACCTCGAGATCATCCGCAACACGGTGACGCCCGTCGCGGCCTACGCGTTGATCGAGCGGGCCCTCGGCCACGCTCGTGCCGACGTCGATGGGCCCGGCGAGGACGACCACCGCGACGACATCGCCCGACTGTGGGCGTCGTTCGCCTCGGTGGCCGCTGCGAACGAACGGGCGTGGGACCGGAGCGGCCCAACCGCGGCCGAGATCCGCGATCCGGGCCCGGGCAACCGGATGATCTCGTTCCCCTACACCAAGCGGCTCAGCGCGCAGTGGAACGTCGATCAGGCTGCGGCCATCGTCCTGTGCTCGGCCGACATCGCGGCCGAGCTCGGCGTGGCGCGGGACCGCTGGGTCTTCCCGCATGCGTCCACGGTCTCGAACCACGCACGCTCGGTCGCCCAACGGCGCCACGTGCACCGCAGCGTCGGTGCCGAGGTGGCCGGTCCACGTGTCCTGGAGCTCGCCGGCATCGCCGCCGCCGACCTCGGGCCCGTCGACCTCTACAGCTGCTTCCCCTCCGCGGTGCAACTCCTCGCGCCGGCCCTCGGTCTCCCGCTCGACGACCCGGCCCGACCACTGACCGTCACCGGCGGGTTGACCTTCGGGGGCGGTCCGCTCAACAACTACGTCCTGCAGGCCATGGTGCCCCTCGTCGAGTTGCTCCGCGCCGACCCGTCGAGACCAGGGCTGTCGTCGAGCATCAGCGGCTTCCTGGTGAAGCAGGCGTTCAGCGTCTGGCAGGCTGCCCCGCCCCACCATCGGTTCCGCCACGACGACGTCACGTCGACGGTGGCGGCGTCGACCGACGAGGTCCGGGTCGTCGACACCACCGGCCGGTCGACCGGCGGCCTCGTCGCCACCGCGACCGTCGATGTCGTGGACGCCCGACCGTCGCGGGCAGTCGCCCTGGTGGACCTCGCCGACGGGACCCGGACCATCGCCGAGTCGACCGATCCCGACGTGGCCGCCGCGCTGATCGACGAGGACCCGATCGGTCGGCGCGTCCTCATCGCCGGCGATTCCAGCTTCGTCGTCGTTCCCTGACCCCACCCGCCCGAACGCGCCTGCCCCCGGTTCGGGCATCGCGGGCGACGAACCATGGCGTCGTCGCCATGCCCCAGCGCGACGGCCCTCGAGCGACGGCTCGGGGCGCCGTCCGTTCCCGTCCGACGGCGGGACGTCGCGGCGCGAGACTGCGGCCATGGATCGCGACGAGCTTGCCCGCCACATCGACCAGACCTGCCGGCTCACCGGGGAGTTCCTCCTCCGGTCGGGACAGACCAGCACGAGGTACTTCGACAAGTACCAGTTCGAGGCCGATCCGGTGCTCCTGGCCGCCGTTGCCGAGCACGCCCATCCGCTGATCCCCGCCGGCACCGAGGTCCTCGCCGGGCTCGAGCTCGGTGGTGTTCCGGTGGTCACCGCGCTGTCGAGCGTGTCGGGTCTGCCGGCGGCGTTCGTGCGCAAGGAGGCCAAGACCTACGGAACGGCTCGACTCGCCGAGGGCACCGACGTCGCCGGTCGCCGCTGCCTCGTGGTGGAGGACGTCATCACCACCGGCGGCCAGGTGGTGCAGTCCGCCGGCGACCTGCGCGACCGCGGTGCGGTGGTCGACACGGTGCTCTGCGTCATCGACCGATCCGGCGGCGACCACGCCAAGCTCACCGACGCGGGACTGACCGTGGTGTCCGTTTTCACCGCCGAGGACCTCGACCGCGCCCACGACCGAACCTGAGACCGCACACGACCGAGCGCGTGCCCCGGATCACCGGCGCGCCGCGTTCCTCGGCGTGTGCCGGTGGGGTCAGTGCTGCTCGACCGGGCAGGCGTAGACCCGGCGGTTGGCCAGCTCGAACCACTCGACCGGGGCGTCGCAGCGGCGGCAGTGCTGGCGTCGGTAGACGTAGAGCCGATCGGCCCGGGGAAGCCGGGCCATGCTGGTGCGCCGGGTGTCGAGGCATGGATCGGCGGGGTCGACCGTGACGATGCGGCCGAGGCGCACGCCGACCGCGAGCAGCTCGGCGGCGTCGTCCCACAGGGCCAGGGCCTCGCACGGATCGAGCGACCGTCCGGGTCGACGAGGGTCGATGCCATGACGGAAGCACAGCTCGCTGCGGTACACGTTGCCGATGCCCGCGATCACCGACTGGTCCATGAGCAGGACCCCGATGGACCGGGCGCTCCGGGTGACCGCTCGGATGAACGGCGCCGGGTCGGTGCGGGGCCGCAAGGGATCGGGCCCGAGGCGAGCGAGGATGCGCTCGCGACCGCCGTCGTCGACCAGTTCGCAGGCGGTCGGGCCCGACAGGTCCCACGTCCACTCCGGACCCGCCATGCGCAACCGGATCTCGCCGACCGGGTCGGCAGCCGGCGACCCGTGCCGCCGGAACTTCCCGAAGAGGCCCAGGTGGACGTGCAGGCACTCGGGTCCGGTGGGCGTCTCGAGATCGAGGAACAGGTGCTTGCCGTGTGCGAGCGACGCAGTGAGCACGCCGCCGTCGAGCACGGCGGCACCGTGATCGAAGCGACCCTGCGGTGAGGAGATCGCGAGTGTTCGGCCGCGCAGGTCCCGTCGCAGCGAGCGGGCGAGCCGATGGATGGTGTGGCCCTCGGGCATCGGCGCAGTCCACACGATCCGAGTCGAGCGTGCCGCATCCGGCGCCGAACCGATCGCTCGGGCATCGCTCGGTCCTAACCTCGGGGGATGGTCGATCGCTCCCCGTCCCCGCCGTCCCGTCGCATCACCCTGGCTGGTTCCGAGGTGGCCATCGAACCGCTCGGCGTCGGCACCTGGGCGTGGGGTGACAAGGCGACGTGGGGCATGGGGGGCTACGACGCCGATCTGAGCGAAGCCACCATCCGGGAGGCCTGGGATGCCAGCATCGATGCCGGCGTCACGTTCTTCGACACCGCTGAGGTGTACGGAGGCGGCGAGAGCGAGCGGATCATCGGCTCGATGCTCGCGGCGGACCGCGCCGCAGGGATCGATCGTTCCGACGTGGTCGTGGCCTCCAAGTTCATGCCCTCGCCGTGGAAGCTCAACGTCCGCTCGTCGCTGCTCGCGTCGCTGCGGGCGTCGGTGGCCCGGCTGGGCGTCGATGCCATCGACCTCTACCAGATCCACGGACCCATCAGCCTGCGGTCCCACGGCGCCATCGCCGATGCGCTCGCCGCCGGCCACGAGGCGGGGTTGGTGAAGGCGGTCGGCGTCTCGAACTACTCGAGCGCGGAGACTCGCTCGATCGACGCCGAACTGCGGTCGCGCGGTCTGCGCCTGGCCACCAACCAGATCGAGTTCTCGCTCCTGCGCCGTTCGCCGGAGACGAGTGGGCTCCTGGCGACGTGCGCGGAGCTGGGCGTCGTGCCCCTGGCGTACTCACCCATCGGTCAGGGACGCCTCACCGGCAAGTACTCGGCGTCGAACCCGCCCCCTGGTCGGCGCGGGTTCTCCGCCCACCCCATGGAGGTCGTCGACCGGGTCGTGGCCGAGCTGGTTCGGATCGGCGCGGCGGCGGGGGACAAGACCCCGAGCCAGGTGGCGCTCAACTGGATCATCGCCAAGGGTGCGGTCCCCATCCCCGGAGCGAAGAACGGCGCCCAGGCGGCCGAGAACGCCGGTGCGCTCGGCTGGGAGCTGAGCGGCGACGACGTGGCGGCGCTCGACGCCGCCGCGCTCGAGGGCATCCGCAACCTCCAGAACCGCTTCTGGCAGCACGGCTGACGCCTCCGGGGGCGGGCCCGGTGCGCACGGCGGTGCGCCGCGTCGAAGTGGTCGAACCGGGTGTCGCCCCGGTAAGATGTGGACCTCTGTAGCGGGCCAGCGTCGTCTCCGCAGGATTCGAATCCATCGACCTCCTCCCAGCAGGTGAGGAGGCTCATCCGGGAAGACGCCACGTGCGAGACACGACCGCGAAGAACATCTCCGACGCCTTCGGGCGACCTCGACCTCCCTCTGACCTGCCTCCCGCGCAGGGCCTCTACGACCCTGCCCGCGAGCACGACGCCTGCGGCGTGAACTTCGTGGTCCACATGAAGGGTCTGCGGAGCCACGAGATCGTCCAGCACGGGATCGGGGCGCTCTGCAACCTCCAGCACCGGGGTGCCTCGGGCAGCGAGGTCAACACCGGCGACGGAGCCGGGCTCCTCATCCAGATGCCCGATCGCTTCCTCCAGGAGGTCGTCACCTTCGACCTTCCCCGTGAGGGCTCCTACGCGGCGGGGATGGCGTTCTTGCCCCGCGATCGCGAGCACGCCGACGAGTCGGCCAAGGGCATCGAGAAGATCGTGGCCAGCGAGGGCCTCCGGGTCCTCGGCTGGCGAGACGTCCCGCACGACGATTCGATGATCGGCGAGTCCGCCCTCGCGGTCGAGCCGTCCTTCCGGATGCTGTTCCTCGCCGGCGACGGTCTGCACGACGACACGCTCGAGCGCCGCGTCTACCTGGTGCGCAAGCGCATCGAGCACGAGCTCGGTCCGCTCGGCACCGAGGGTGGCGCCTACTTCCCGAGCCTGTCGTGTCGCACCTTCGTGTACAAGGGCATGCTCACGACGCCCCAGCTCGCCGAGTTCTTCACCGACCTCGTCGATCCCCGGATCGAATCGGCCCTCGCGCTCGTCCACTCGCGGTTCTCCACCAACACCTTCCCGTCGTGGCCCCTCGCCCACCCGTTCCGCTACGTGGCGCACAACGGCGAGATCAACACGGTGCAGGGGAACCGCAACTGGATGCGGGCCCGTGAGGCGCTCCTGTCGAGCGATGTCCTCGATGGCGACCTCGAGCGCATCTTTCCCATCTGCTCGCCGGGCGCATCGGATTCGGCCACGTTCGACGAAGCGCTCGAGCTGTTGCACATGGGCGGCTACTCGTTGCCGCACGCCGTGCTCATGATGATCCCCGAAGCGTGGGAGAACCACGAGTCGATGGACCCCGCCAAGAAGGCGTTCTACGAGTACCACAGCACGCTCATGGAGCCGTGGGACGGTCCTGCGTCGATCGCCTTCACCGACGGAACGGTGATGGGAGCGGTGCTCGACCGCAACGGCCTCCGTCCCTCGCGCTTCTGGGTCACCGACGACGACCTCGTGATCATGGCGTCGGAGGTCGGCGTCCTCGACATCTCGCCCGAGAAGATCGTCCAGAAGGGCCGACTCCGGCCGGGTCGCATGTTCCTGGTCGACACCTCCCAGGGTCGCATCATCGGCGACGACGAGATCAAGGGGGCACTTGCCGCCGCGCACCCCTACCAGGAGTGGATCGATGCCAACCTGGTCGACATCACCCAGCTCCCGCGCAAGGAGCACAACGTCACCGTGCACCGCACGGTGGTCCAGCGCCAGCAGGTCTTCGGCTACACCACCGAGGAGCTGCGCATCCTGATCGAACCCATGGCGCGCAACGGCGGGGAAGCGCTGGGCTCCATGGGCACCGACACGCCGATCGCCGTGCTGTCGGACCGCTCGCGGTTGCTGTTCGACTACTTCGGCCAGCTGTTCGCGCAGGTCACCAACCCACCCCTCGATGCCATCCGCGAGGAGCTCGTCACCGCGATCGGTACCTCGATCGGCCCGGAGCGCAACCTGCTCGAACCCGGCCCGGCGTCATGCCGCCAGCTCCGCATCCCTCGTCCGATCCTGCACAACGACGAGCTCGCCACGATCATGGCGATCGACCGCGAGACCCCCGACTTCCGCTCCCGGCGCATCATGTGCCACTTCCCGATCGCCCAGGGGGGCGCAGGCCTGCGCACGGCGATCGCCGACGTGTGCCGCCAGGTGAGCGACGCCATCGACGAGGGGGTGAACATCCTGGTGCTCTCGGATCGCCGATCGACGGCCGAGCAGGCACCGATCCCCTCCCTGCTGTTCACCTCGGCCGTGCACCACCACCTCATCCGGGAGAAGACCCGTACGAAGGTGGGCCTCGTCATCGAGACGGGCGAAGCCCGCGAGGTGCACCACATGTGCCTGCTCCTCGGCTACGGAGCCGGTGCCATCAACCCGTACCTCGCGTTCGAGACGATCGAGGACCTCATCGCCGAGGACATGACCGACATGGTCGACCCGGTCATGGCGGTCAACAACTACATCAAGGCGGCCAGCAAGGGCGTGCTCAAGGTGATGTCCAAGATGGGCATCTCCACCGTCGCGTCCTACACCGGCGCGCAGATCTTCGAGGCGATCGGCCTCGGTCACGATCTGGTCGACGAGTACTTCACCGGCACCGTGAGTCGTCTCGGGGGCATCGGCCTCGACGAACTGGCCGAGGAGGTGCGGATCCGCCACGACAGGTCCTTCCCCGACCGGCCCGAGCAGCTCGCCCACCGCTCGCTCGAGGTCGGCGGGGAGTACCAGTGGCGCCGAGAGGGCGAGTACCACCTGTTCAACCCCGAGACCGTCTACAAGCTGCAGCACTCCACCCGCACCGGCCGCTACGAGATCTTCAAGGAGTACACGTCGCTCGTCGACGACCAGTCCGCCGCGCTCGCCACCCTGCGCGGGCTGTTCCGGTTCCGGACCTCGGACCGGACCCCGGTCCCGATCGACGAGGTCGAGCCGGTGTCGGAGATCGTCAAGCGCTTCTCCACGGGCGCCATGTCCTACGGGTCGATCTCGGCGGAGGCGCACGAGAACCTGGCGATCGCCATGAACCGCCTCGGTGCTCGCTCCAACACGGGTGAGGGCGGCGAGGACCCCGAGCGCTTCGTGCCCCTGGCCAACGGCGATTCCAAGCGCAGCGCCATCAAGCAGGTGGCGTCGGGCCGGTTCGGGGTCACCAGCGAGTACCTGGTCAACGCCGACGACATCCAGATCAAGATGGCCCAGGGGGCCAAGCCCGGCGAGGGTGGCCAGCTGCCCGGTCACAAGGTGTGGCCGTGGATCGCGAAGACGCGCCACTCCACCCCGGGGGTCGGGCTGATCAGTCCGCCGCCGCACCACGACATCTACTCCATCGAGGATCTCGCGCAGCTGATCCACGACCTCAAGAACGCCAACCGCAACGCTCGGGTCCACGTGAAGCTCGTGGCCGAGGTCGGTGTCGGCACCGTCGCCGCAGGGGTCTCCAAGGCCCACGCCGATGTCGTGCTCATCTCCGGTCACGACGGTGGGACCGGCGCCTCGCCGCTCACCTCGCTCAAGCACGCCGGCGCGCCGTGGGAGCTCGGTCTCGCCGAGACCCAGCAGACCCTGCTGCTCAACGGTCTGCGCGATCGCATCGTCGTGCAGGTCGACGGCCAGCTCAAGACCGGTCGCGACGTCGTGATCGCCGCCCTGCTCGGCGGGGAGGAGTTCGGATTCGCCACCGCACCGCTCGTCGTGTCCGGGTGCGTGATGATGCGGGTCTGTCACCTCGACACCTGCCCGGTCGGTGTCGCCACGCAGAACCCCGAGCTCCGGGCCCGGTTCAGCGGCAAGCCCCAGTTCGTCGTGAACTTCTTCGAGTTCATCGCCCAGGAGGTCCGCGAGCTGCTCGCCGAGCTGGGCTTCCGCACCATCGAGGAGGCCATCGGTCGGGCGGAGGTGCTCGACGTCGACGACGCCGTCGACCACTGGAAGGCGGCGGGGCTCGATCTCCGTCCGATCCTGCACGTCCCCGACCTCCCCGAAGGAGCGGCGCGGCACCAGACCACCAGCCAGGACCACGGCCTCGATCAGGCGCTCGACCAGCAGCTGCTCGAGCGGTGCGACCAGGCGCTCACCGATGGCACCCCGATCACGGTCGAGCTGCCCGTGCGCAACGTCAACCGGACCGTGGGCACGATGCTCGGCGCCGAGCTCACCCGACGCCACGGCGGCGACGGTCTGCCCGACGACACGATCGTCGTGCGCCTCACGGGTTCGGCCGGTCAGAGCCTCGGCGCCTTCCTGCCCCGTGGCATCACCGTTCGCCTGTCGGGCGACGCCAACGACTACGTGGGCAAGGGCCTGTCCGGCGGACGCATCGTCATCGCTCCGCCCGACTCGTCGACCTTCGTCGCGGAGGACAACACCATCGCCGGCAACGTGATCCTCTACGGCGCGTCGAGCGGCGAGGTCTTCCTGCGCGGATCGGTGGGGGAGCGCTTCGCGGTGCGCAACTCGGGAGCGGTGGCCGTCGTCGAGGGTGTCGGCGACCATGCCTGCGAGTACATGACGGCTGGCCGCGTCGTCGTCCTCGGACCGACCGGCCGCAACTTCGGCGCAGGGATGTCCGGTGGCATCGCGTTCGTCCACGACGCCACCGCCGACTTCGCGTCGAGGGTGAACCCCGAGATGGTCGACCTCGATCCGCTCGATCCCGAGGATCTGACCTGGCTGCACGATCGCATCGTGGCGCACCGCACCGAGACCGGCTCGGCGGTCGCCACCCGACTGCTCGACACGTGGGACACCGCGTCGAGCCGCTTCGTCAAGGTCATGCCCAAGGACTACAAGCGGGTGCTCGCCGCCCAGCGCCAGGCCGAGGCCGATGGCAGCGATCCCATCGAGGCGATCATGGCGGCATCGCGCGCATGACCGCTCGAACCGGGCGGCATCGACCGAAACGGATCTTCCACCAGCACGACCCCACGCGCACGACGCGCGCCGGTACGAGCGAAGCACGTCGAGACAGAGGACGGCCAGGACATGGTTGACATCACCGGATTCTTGAAGCACACACGCGAGCTGCCGAGCCGGCGACCCGTGCCCGTGCGCATCCGCGACTGGCGCGAGGTGTACGAGGACTTCCCGATCGAGACCATCCGCACCCAGGCGAGCCGGTGCATGGACTGCGGCATCCCCTTCTGCAACAACGGGTGCCCGCTCGGCAACCTGATCCCCGACTGGAACGACCTCGTCTACCGAGATCACTGGCGGGAGGCGATGGATCGCCTGCACGCCACCAACAACTTCCCCGAGTTCACCGGTCGCCTCTGTCCGGCGCCGTGCGAGTCCGCCTGCGTGCTGGGGATCAACCAGCCGGCGGTCACCATCAAGCAGATCGAGGTCGAGATCGTCGAGCGGGCCTGGTCCGAGGGGTGGATCAAACCGGTGATGGCATCGGTGCGGACCGGCCGACGGGTCGCGGTCGTCGGGTCCGGGCCTGCCGGGCTGGCCACCGCGCAGCAGCTCACGCGCGCCGGCCACGACGTCGTCGTCTTCGAGCGCGACGATCGCATCGGCGGTCTGCTGCGCTACGGCATCCCCGAGTTCAAGATGGAGAAGCGCCACCTCGACCGCCGTCTCGTCCAGATGACCGACGAGGGAACCGAGTTCCGCACATCGGTCAACGTGGGCGAGGACATCAGTGCCGCCGACCTGCGCTCGCAGTTCGATGCGGTGGTCCTCTCCGGGGGTGCGACGCTCCGGCGTGATCTGGCCATCCCCGGGCGCGAGCTCGCCGGCGTGCACCAGGCGATGGACTTCCTGCCGCTCGCCAACCGGGTGCAGCAGGGCGATCTGGAGACATCACCGATCAGCGCCAAGGGCAAGAAGGTCGTGATCATCGGCGGTGGTGACACCGGCGCGGACTGCCTCGGCACGTCGATCCGTCAGGGGGCCGAGGTCGTGTACCAGTTCGAGATCATGCCGCGACCGCCTGCGGAGCGACCCGACGCCAACCCCTGGCCCACGTACCCGATGATCTTCCGTGTCGCGTCGGCCCACGAGGAAGGCGTCGAGCGCGTGTACTCGGTCGAGACGGTGCGCTTCGACGGCGACGAGGACGGCAACCTCATCTCCCTCACCGCGCACGAGGTCGAGACCGTCTTCGTCGACGGTCGTCCGACCTTCGAGAAGGTGGCGGGGAGCGACGTGACCTTCGAGTGCGACCTGGCGCTGCTCGCCATGGGGTTCACCGGAGCCCAGCGCGAAGGCCTGATCGACCAACTCGGCGTCGAGGTCGACGCCCGGGGCAACGTGGCCCGAGACGCCGACTGGTCGAGCTCGGTCCCAGGCGTGTTCGTGAGCGGTGACATGGGACGTGGCCAGAGCCTCATCGTCTGGGCCATCGCCGAGGGACGAGCGTGCGCCGCGGCGGTCGACCGCTACCTCATGGGCACGACGGATCTTCCGTCGCCCATCACCCCCGACGCCGTCTCCCTGCGCTGACCACCGTGAGAACGACGAAGGCCCCGGCCGGTGGCCGGGGCCTTCGTGAACGGGTCGGATGCGATCAGGCGGCGATGGGCTGGCCGCTGAACGACTTGTAGATGTAGGCGCCGAGCAGGTAGGCGAACGGCAGGGTGAAGACGCCGATGAGCGTGGCGAACGGTGAGAAGAACCCGCCACCGTTGCCCAACGAGGCGACGAGCATGTACACGAGCATCGGCAGGAACGTGGCGCCGAGGCCCGGGCCCATCGTGAGCTCCTTGGACGCCGTCAGGGCCTCGACCGGGCCGATGCCGCGGTCGACCAGGACGAAGTTCCAGAGCCCGAAGACCAGCCACACGAGCACGTAGCCGACGCAGCAGAGGAAGAGGCCGAAGAAGGCCAGGATGCCAAAGGCGATGGCGCCGAGCACGTACCCGCCGATGTTGCCCTCGAGGGCGAACATCTGGCTGGTGTCGAGCGCCTCACCCCGTGCGATCTTGAGCACGGCCTGGGTGAGCAGCAGCGGCAGGATGAACCCGAGGATGATCACCAGGAACAGCATCACGAGATCGATCGCCAGGCTGTTGGTGAACAAACTGATGAGGTTCACGAGGAAGGGGATGCCGGCGACGACGGCGCCCAGGATCAGCAGCGGTTGCATGTTCTGCTGGAACTTGGCCCAGGCCCACGTGAAGGCGGCGCCCAGATCGAACCCGCCCGCCGAAGGGGCGCCGGTCGGTCCGACGGGGCCGCCGGGGCCGGCCGGAGCGGGTGCCTGGTACCCCGGAGCTTGCTCCGGTGGGTACCACTTGCCGTCCGAGGCCTGCCACCAGCCTGGTCCTTGAGATGTATCGCTCACGCCTGTCTCCTTGTACTGAGGGCAAAAGCCAGGCGAACCCTAGCGCGACCGCTCGGCGGGGTGCTGGGATGGTTCGTCGCGCTGATCGGTCCCGATCGCGTCACGTTGCGTCGTGGGCGGTGACGGTCCGACGAGGTTCAGGTCGCGGTCTCGACGGCGCCGGACACCATCAGCCGGTGCAGGACGCCGCACACCGCGAACGCACTCAGACCCAGCTCGCCGATGATCTCGGCGACGGTGGCTCGGCCGTCGACGAGCGCGAGGACGCGCCAGTCGTCGGCGTCGATCGAGATCGACGGCGCGTCGAGCGCACGACGAAGTCGCACGACCACGGTGGTGGACGGGATCGCCTCGGCGATGGTCTTCCAGGCGGCCACCCGCTCCTGGGCCTGGTCGATCACCTCGGACGGCGTGAATGCGAACCGGCCGCCCACCAGCCCGGCGGGTTCGGCGTAGTAGCGGAACGAGGTGCGTCCGGGCACCAGGAACTCGAAGAAGGCGCCGACGGTCTGCTCTCGAAGGGCGCCTTCGAGCAGGACGGGGTCGGCGCCGGCGTCGAGGAGGGCGTCCACCAGGTCACGTCCCTCGGCGACGGCCCGCTCGGCAGATTCCCAGCCATCGGCGCTGACGGCACCGGACCCGATGGCCATGTCGGCGAGGCTGGGGCCGTCGTCGGCCGAGGCCAGGGCGATGCGACCGTCGATCAGCTCGATCGTCCCCCGGGTTGCGCCGTCGAGCTCGACGAGGCCGCGCGGACCGGCGGCACCCACCCACGCGAGGAGGTCGGCGAGCCCGAGGTCGTCGAGCTCGCCGCTGAGCGCGGCCGGCGAGCTCATGCGGGCCGAGCCCGATCGACGAGGTCGTGCCACCTGGTTGTCGCCATCGACCGCCGAACGTAGCGCGTCGGTCCCCCCGACGGCGCCCCATCCTGCGGCTCGGCCTCGACCGAGATCGAGCCGAGGCGGCCATCAACGCGGTAGGTGGGCGCCTCGGCCGCGCGGAGGGTGAGGTGCGCATAGGTCAAACCGCCCATCCACCGCCCTTTCCCTCCCGACGACCAGACTTCGGTCGATGTTCACCGGGGGGACGGCATCACACCGATGGCGTCGCTGGGTTGGATCCGTTTGGGTGCTGCACCTCAAGAACTCCCTCATCCGGTCGATGGGTACGGGATTCGGCGTGCGGAGCGATCGTTCGGCGTGCGTTCGAAAGGGAGTGCTGGCGTGGTGAATCGAGATACTCGGGGCTCGCGATGCTGAAGAACCTGAAGGTTGGAACGAAGCTGGTCGCCATCTTGGTGGCGCCGGTCCTTGTTCTGCTCCTGCTCGCGTACGTCGGCGTCCGCCAACGCCTCGACGAGGCGGGCGACGCCCAGCGGGTCGAGGAGCTCACCTCCTTCTCCCAGGACAACGCCGAGCTCATCAAGGAGCTCCAGCTCGAGGGCCTGTACTCCGCGGTCTACGCCTCGACGGCCAAGGCCAAGGGCGAAGCCGAGCTGGCGACGCAGCGTCAGGCCACCGATGCCGCGCTCGCCACCTACCGGTCATCACTCGAATCGGTGCAGCCGGGACGCGATGACGAGGCCGTTCGGGACGCGGTCAAGCAGGCCAACAACCGCCTCGATCGCCTCGACATCAGCCGCAAGTCGGTCGACAGCATCCAGAGCGATGCCATGAGCCTCGTCGAGGGCTACGAGAACACGACCAAGAACCTGCTCGCCGTGAACCTCGCGGTCACCAACTCGGTCGCCGATCCCGAGCTCGCCCGTGGCCTGCAGGTGGTCGACAACCTCACCACCTACAGCCAGGTCGAGGCCAACGTCGCCTCCCTGCTCACCATCTCCGTGCAGATCAGGTTCTACGCGGCGACCCTTCCGATCGGGACCGATGGTGCCGCGGTCGCCGGAGCCTGCAGCCCCATCCCGGCCCGGGCCGGCGACGAGTGCCCGGTCTACAGCAAGCCGCTCGACGCCAACAACGAGCTCGGCCAGATCGACAACCTGTTCCAGGCGACGGCGTCGCCGAGCCAGAAGCAGATCAAGCGAGCCAGCGAAGCCGGTGGCGCGTACGACGAGCTCAAGCGCACCGCCTTCGAGAACGGCACCGAAGCCAACAGCATGGAGACGACCCCCGGGGTCCCTGGTGATCCCGACGCCGTTCCGCCGGTTCCGGACGTGGGTGCCACCACCGACGTCGACCCCGACGAGTGGACGGCAGCGGCCACCGATCAGCTCAACCGCCTCTACGGCGCCCAGAACCAGATGCTGGTCACCGACAGCGCATCGGTCCTGAACGACGCAACCCTCCAGGCCAGCGACGCCCGTCAGGCGGCGACGCTCTTCGCGCTGCTCACCGGCATCGCCATCCTCATCGCCGGCGTGGTCACGGCGTCGGTCGCCCGGGCCACCACCGTCCCGCTGAAGAAGCTGACCAACGCCGCCTACTCGCTCTCGACCGAGCGTCTGCCCGCACTGGTCGAACGGCTGCGGAACCCCGAGGAGGACGCGGGCGGTGAGTCGCTCTCGGCGCAGCTGACACCGATCGACATCAACTCGAAGGACGAGATCGGCCAGCTGGCCGATGCGTTCAACTCGATCCAGCAGGTCACGGTGGAGGTCGCCGAGGAGCAGAGCGTGCTCCTCCGCAAGGGCATCGGCGACATCTTCATCAACCTCGCCCGTCGCAACCAGACCCTGCTCGACCGCCAGATCGAGTTCATCGATCAGCTCGAGGCGCACGAGGAGGACCCCGACCAGCTCGACAACCTCTTCAAGCTCGACCACCTCGCCACCCGCATGCGACGCAACGCCGAGTCGCTCCTGGTGCTGGCCGGCGCCGAGCCCCCTCGTCGCCGTGGCCGGCCGGTCGCGCTCGCCGATGTGGTCCGCGTGGCCATCGGCGAGGTCGAGGACTTCGCTCGCATCCAGCTGCTGGCGCTCGACGACGCCACGGTCGGCGGCAACGTGGCGGTCGACCTCGCCCACCTGCTCTCGGAGCTGATGGAGAACGCCACCCACTTCTCGCCCCCGGACACGATGGTCGAGATCGTCGGTCACCGGAGCGACAGCGGCTACATCCTCTCGGTCTCCGATCAGGGCATCGGGATGAGCGCCGACCAGATCAACGAGGCCAACCACCAGCTGGCGCGTCCGCCGCTCGTCGGTCTGGCGCTGTCCCGCTCGCTCGGGTTCATCGTGATCGGCCGTCTGGCGCAGCGCTTCGAGGTGGCGGTCAAGCTCACCGCCTCACCATCGGGTGGCGTCACCGCCCTGGTCACTCTCCCGGCCGATCTGGTCACCTACGAGGGCGAGGAGCTCCCGGCCGCCACGCCCGAGATCGCTCCGGCAGCGGCGACCCCGCCGGCAACCGCCGAGGAGGACTTCGTCGACCTCGATGACGACGAGCTCGTCATCCTCGATGATGACGCCGCCGACCTCGTGGTGCTCGACGACGAGATCTCGATCGACGAGGACGACGAGGACCTCGCCGCATCGTCGGAGACCCGCACCGACGATGCCGACGACGACCTCCTCGACGAGCTCGTCGAAGAGGGGCTGAGCGACACCGACGAGTTCGAGCGCGGACTCCAGTCGATCATCAGCGACGAGCTGGCGCCGGGTCCGGTCGAATCCCGGACCCCAGGCGAGTCGCCGTCGGAGCCCGACTCCGGTGCCGGTGCGTTCGGATCCGGGGCGCCGAGCGTCACCGACGACGTGCGCACCGCCGAGGAGCCGGCGATCAGCGATGCCGTCGCCGAGACCCCTCCCACCATCGAAGCACCCGCCAAGCCTGCACGTGACCGCGCCGAACCGGTGGTCACCGTCGCCGAACAGATCTCGGCCGCCTCGCGCCAAGAGGCGCTCACCGCCGACCTGACGGCCGCCGGGCTGGTCAAGCGGACACCGAAGAAGCGGTCCGAGACACCGTCCTTCGAAGGTCAAGCCGGTGCGTCGGGATCACAGCCGAGAGCCACTGGTGCATCGCAGCGTTCGCCCGAAGAGGTGCGCAAGATGTTGTCTCGGTATCGTTCAGGGCTCAACAAGGGCCGAGGAAGTGCCGATTCGGAGAAGTCCGACTCGTGAGCCACGTTCGAATGACCGGGAAGTCGATTGCGACAGTCCCACCAATCGGAGGACAGGAAGAAGATGGCAGAACTCAGCTCTGAAGCCAGGAACCTCAACTGGCTCGTCCAGAACTTCGCCGAGCGGGTGCCTGGCGTCAACGAGGCGGTGGTCGTCTCCTCCGACGGTCTGCCCATCGCGACGTCCAGCGGGCTCGACCGCGACGCCGCGGACCGGTTCGCGGCCGTCGCGTCCGGGCTCATCGGGTTGGCGTACGGCGCTGCCGGTCGCTTCGGCGGCGGTGCGGTCAACGAGGTCATCATCGAGATGGAGAACGCCTTCCTCTTCGTCACCGGGATCAGCGATGGCTCGTGCCTGGCATGTGTCGCCAGTGCCGAGTGCGACGTCGGCCTGGTCGGCTACGAGATGGCGGTCCTGGTCGAGAAGGCCGGCACCGTCCTCACCCCGGAGATCCGGGCCGAGCTCCAGAGCTCCCTGCCGCGATGAGCACGTTCGGCGACGACCACGATGATGACGGGCCGGTGATGCGCGTTCGCTCGTATGTGCTGACCCAGGGTCGCACGCGGTCGAACGCCGATCTGCCCATCGAGACCCTGGTGCGTGTCACGCCCCAGGGTGTCTCGGCCACGCCACGACTGCAGCTCGAACGCAAGAAGATCGTGGCCCTGTGCAACGCCCCGCTCTCCATCGCGGAGATCTCGGCTCACCTCAGCATCCCGCTCGGGGTTGCACGGGTCCTCGTCGGCGACATGGCCGAAGAGGGGTTCCTCCAGAGTTACAAGCCACAACACGCCCAGACCGGTGAACGTCCCGACCTGAAACTGCTCGAAAGGGTGCTCGATGGCCTTCAAGCGCTCTGACGCTCCTGCGTCAGCCGACTCTCAGCCAGAGGAAGACAACGCTCCTCTCCCCGTGAAGATCATCGTGGCGGGAGGTTTCGCCGTCGGCAAGACGACCTTTGTCGGGTCGATCTCGGAGATCGCGCCGCTCACCACGGAGGCGGCGATGACCCGGGTCGCGGAGGGGATCGACGAAACCGGTGGTACCAACACCGGCAAGACGTCGACCACCGTCGCGATGGACTTCGGGCGCATCACGCTCGGATCCGACCTGATCCTGTACCTGTTCGGCACGCCCGGACAGGACCGGTTCAAGTTCATGTGGGACGATCTCGTCCGGGGCGCGATCGGTGCCGTGGTCCTGGTCGACACCAGCCGTCTCGCCGACTGCTTCCCCGCCGTCGACTACATGGAGACGCAGGGGGTGCCGTTCATCGTGGGCGTCAACCTCTTCCACGGCAAGCAGTACCACTCGCTCGAGGACGTCCGTGAGGCGCTCGGCGTCCCGGACGACGTTCCGATGATCACCACCGATGCCCGCGACCGCGCGCAGACCAAGGTGGCGCTGCTCGAGCTCGTGCAGCACGCACTGATCCGGGCGTCGGCCGCCGCCGGCTGACCGATCGGCGCAGCCCAGGCCGCGCCTGTTCGAGCGTGCTTCGATGCGCGGGCCGTCGTCGGCCCGCGCATCGGCGCGTCACGGCTCGGCCCGGCTCGGCCCGGTCGGCATCCGCGGCTGTCGCGTCGGTTCCCGACCGCTCCTGGCGAGCCGTAGCCTGTCGGCGATGCTCGCCGTCGTCATCGTGCACTGGAACCAGCCCGAACGCTGCGCCACGACGATCGAGGCGTTCGCCCACCAGGGCCTCGACGTGCGCATCACCGTCGTCGACAACGGCTCGGACCGCTCCGCTCGTCGCCGGCTCGCCTCGAGCATCGCCGCCACCGATCACGAGGTGGAGCTGGTGTCGCTCGGCTCGAACTGCGGATTCGGTGCCGCCGCGAACGTCGGGATGAGGCGCTTCCTGTCGCGGTCCGCGGTCGAGGCGGGGGAGTGGGTGGCGGTCGCTCCCCACGACGCGCTGCCACAACCGGGTGCGCTCGGTCTGCTCGTCGAGACCGCGTCGTCCACGCCCGGGGTGGGCCTGGCCAGCGCCGATGTCGGCGATGGACACGTGCCCGTGGTCGATCCGTACTTCGGGGGGATGACCCGCCCGGCGTCGCAGCGTGACGGGTTCGAGCCGGCCGACTACGTCCACGGGACGCTCTTCATCGCTCGGCGGGCCTGTCTCGAGCAGGTGGGCGTGTTCGACGAGGCGTTCTTCGCCTACTGCGAGGAGGCCGACCTCGGATTGCGGGCGGCAGCGGCCGGATGGCGTGTCGGCCTCGTTCACGGCGCCCGGGTGGTGAACCCCGGCATGCGATCGGGCAGCACCGTCGCCGACTACCTGATGCACCGCAACACGCTGCACCTGGTGCGGCGGTGGTTCGGTCGCTACCACGCCGGCGTTCGGCTCGTGATCGGGGTGGGCCAGCTCGTGCGGGGCCTGGTGCAACCGTCGTCGCGGGCATGGATGTTCGCGCCCCTCGGACGCTTCTGGGGCCTCGTCGACTTCATCCGTGGCCGTACCGGCCCACCACCGGCGTGGCTCCTCGCTCGGGGGCGCGCGGAAGCTGCCCACCTCGGCGACCAGCACCGTCCGGGCATGGCCCGCTTCGATCCTGACACCGGGCTGGCCGACCCGGTGCCCGCCATCGGCGGTGGCGCGCGCATCGCCCGCTGACCGTCGAGCCGCGATCCTCGGCGACCGATGTCGAACATGCGTAGCTGCGCGATTCGGGGCGCCGCGCAGCTACGCATGTTCGGGTTGGGTGGTGGTGTTGTGGGGCCGGGTCGGGCGTGTCTTCGGGCGACGCCGTCGTTCGGCGCGTGCGCCTACGTGCTCGGGTCGACGACCTTGCCCTGTTCGGCATCGGAGATGACCGGGCGGACCCGCAGCAGGTAGTACGCCGAGACGCAGATGCCGACCGGCACCAACAAGATGCCGCACAAGATGGTGGCCATCCACACCTGCTGGCTGCGGTTGGCGAGCGCCCACGCCCACCCCGGGCGCTTGGCGCAGTCGAGGAGCGCCCACACCGACAGGCTGATGGGGATGGCGAAGATGGCCGTCGTGATGATCGTCACGAAGAGATCTCCGATGCCTCCCACGGGCCCCACGGTATCGGCCGCTCACCTCGTGGGTGGGCTCGGGCCCCGAGGAGCACCTCCGGAGCCGCGTGTCATCGTCGAGCGCCCCCGACCCGACCCCGGCCACGGCCCGCCCTCCGGCGTGGCGCACCGCGCCGGACGCGGCCGGGTCCCGCCGGCATCGCCGACGGGACCCGGATGCGGTCGCTGGTCAGGCCGCGTGGGGCGGGGCGGCCGGTTCGTCGTGCCCCGACCTCTCGGCCTTCGACCTCTCGGTCGTCGCCACCTCTGCCTTCGTGACCTTGGGCTTCGCGACCTCTGCCTTCGTGACCTTGGGCTTCGCGACCTTGGGCTTCGCGACCTTGGGCTTCGCAACCTCTGCCTTCGCGGCCTTGGTCGCCGTGGCCTTGGTCTTCGTCGCCGTGGCCTCGGTGTCCCGTCCGGTCCCCTCGGGCGAGTGGGCGGCGTCGGCCGGTGCGAGCGCGATGGCGAGTGCCTCGCTCACGTGGGCCACCGGGTGCACCGACAGATCGGCGAGCACGGCGTCCGGGACGTCGTCGAGGTCGGGTTCGTTGGCCGCGGGGATGAGCACGGTGCGGATGCCGGCGCGGTGGGCGGCGAGCAGCTTCTGCTTCACGCCACCGATCGGGAGGACCTTGCCCTGGAGGGTGACCTCGCCGGTCATGGCGACCGTCGGGGTCACCGGACGACCGGTGAGCAGGCTCACCAGCGCGGTCGTCATGGCCACGCCGGCCGATGGGCCGTCCTTGGGGATGGCGCCCGCCGGGAAGTGGACGTGGAAGCGGCGGTCGAAGGCGTCCTGGGGGATGCCCAGCTCGTCGCGCCGGCTCCGGATGTACGAGAGGGCGATGTTGCCCGATTCGCTCATCACGTCACCGAGCTGGCCGGTCAGCGTGAGCTGACCCTGATCCCGGCGACGGGCGTCCATCGAGGTGGCCTCGACGATGAGGACATCGCCACCGGCCCCGGTGACGGCGAGGCCGTTGACGACGCCGAGGACGGCTGCGTCGTTCGCCTCGTCGCGTCGGAAGCGCGGCCGTCCGAGTGCGGCGGCAACCCGATCGACATCGATCGTGATGGCCTCCTCGATCTTGGTCTCGGCCTCGGCCTCGGCCTCGGCCTCGGTCTCGGCGTCGGTCTCGGAGTCGGTGTCCGTGGCGGACGCCGTGCCGGTGGTGTGGGTGTCGGCGTCGGGGGTGCGGCTGGCGATGGTGGTCGCCGCCTTGCGCAGCACCTTGCCCAGCTGACGTTCCAGGTTCCGGACGCCGGCCTCTCTCGTGTAGTCCTCGACCAGGGCGGTGATGGCGTCGTCGGTGACCACGACGTCGTCGGCCCGAAGGCCGTTCCGTTCGATCTGGCGGTCGAGCAGGTGATCGCGCGCGATCGCCGCCTTCTCGGCGTCGGTGTACCCATCGAGGGTGATGACCTCCATCCGATCGAGCAGCGGCCCGGGGATGGTGTCGAGCACGTTCGCCGTGGCGATGAACAACACGTCGGAGAGATCGAGGTCGACCTCGGTGTAGTGGTCGCGGAACGAGTGGTTCTGCGCCGGGTCGAGGACCTCGAGCAGCGCCGAGGACGGGTCGCCGCGCCAGTCCGATCCGACCTTGTCGATCTCGTCGAGCAGGAAGACCGGGTTCATGGTTCCGGCCTCGGTGAGGGCGCGGACGATCCGGCCGGGTTGCGCACCGACGTAGGTGCGGCGGTGGCCCCGGATCTCGGCCTCGTCGCGCACGCCGCCGAGGGCGACGCGCACGAACTCGCGCCCGAGGGCGCGGGCGACGGACTCGCCGAGGGACGTCTTGCCGACCCCAGGGGGCCCGACCAGCGCCAAGATGCTGGCCTTGCCGCGCGAGTCGGCGGCCTCCGAGCCCCGCTCGATGCGCAGCTTGCGCACGGCCAGCTCCTCGACGATGCGATCCTTCACCTCGTCCAGGCCGGTGTGGTCCGCGTCGAGGACGGCTCGAGCGGCAGCCAGGTCGAGCGCGTCGTCGGAGCGGATGCCCCAGGGGAGCTCGGTGATGGTGTCGAGCCAGTTGGTGATCCAGCCGTACTCGGCCTGCTGGGGGTTGGTCCGTTCGAGCTTGTCGATCTCACGCTCGATCGTGGTGCGGATGTCGTCGGGAACGGTCATCTCGGCGAGCGTCGACCGGTAGGCGTCGGCCGCGTCGGCTTCGTCGCCGTCGTCGCCCAGTTCCTTGCGGATGGCGGCGAGCTGCTGGCGGAGCAGGAACTCCCGTTGCTGCTTCTCCATGCCGTCGGTGACGTCGGTGCGGATCTTCTCGGCCAGCTCGTACTCGCCGAGGGCCTCCCTGGTCCACGCGGTCACCTTCTCGAGGCGCTCGTCGACGTCGATGGTCTCGAGCAGCTCCACCTTGCGTTCCACCGCGAGGTCGGGCCACCAGCCGGCGGTGTCGGCCAACGCGCTGGGGGTGTCGATGTCGCGCAGCATGCCGGTGAGTCGACGGCCGCCGATGCGCTCGAGCAGGCTCCGAGCGGTGGCGCGGTAGGCCGTGGCGAGCTCCTCGGTGCGCTCGGTGGCGGGTGGCTCGACCACGTCGGTGATCTCCACCCACAGCGCGGAGCCGGTACCGAGCACGCCGGTCCGGAGGGTGACGCGCCGCTCGGCACGGATCACGATGGCGTCGCTCCCGTCGGGCAGGGCGCCGACGTCTTCGATGTGGGCCACGACGCCGACCGCGGCGAAGCGGTCGTTGATGCGGGGCACGAGCACCAGGGTGCGGTCCTCGCCCGCGGCCTCGACCGCAGATCGGGCCTCGTCGCTCTCGAGACCGATGGTGACGACCATGCCGGGGAGCACCACGCCCGAGGGCAGCGGCAGGATGGGCAGGGTGCGGGATGTGGTTTCGGCCATGTGGGGGACTCCGGTTCCGGGTCGATTACCTGATTACATCCTCCAACCACCCGCCGATCGACCGCATTCCCGCCCGACCAAGAGTTGAGTGAAGGACCATCAAGATTATCGATGGTCAGACGATCATCCTCCCGCGCGCCGGGATTCCTCGTCCGACGTGGGTGACCACTGACACACACGGGTGAGCTGGTGGTCGGGCCCCGCGGGCGTCCACACTGGATCGGTGAGCACCAGAGCAACGCGTGAGCCCTTCCTGGCCCGGGTGGGCCGCTTCTGTCACGACCGCCGCCGGTGGGTGCTCGGGGTGTGGCTCGTCGTCCTCGTCGTGGTCGGTGGGCTGTCGGGTGCGTTGGGCAGCGGGCTCTCGACCAAGTTCAGCCTGCCCGACGTCGAGTCGGCCCACGGCTTCGACATCCTCGAACGCGACTTCGGCGGCGCGGGCGCCGGCGTCGGCGGCCAGATCGTGTTCCAGGCCGATCAGGGGGTGGCCGACCCGGTCGTGCGTGAGCACATGGAGGCGCTCTTCGCCGACATCGCCCAGCTCCCGCCGACCGACGGCAAGGCCCTGCCCGAGCTGCGGGTGATCAGTCCGTACGACCCGGGCCAGGAGCGGCGCATCGCCACGCAGGGGGAGCAGGCGGGCAAGATCGCCTACGCCGACATCGAGCTCCCGCCGTCGACCAACATCGCCGAGGCGGCCACCATCCGGACCGCCATCGACGACGCCATCGCCACGAACCTCGCCGGCGTCGACGGTGTCCGGGTCGAGATCGGCGGGTCGATCTTCGCCCAGTTCGAGCCGCCGAACTCCGAGGCGCTCGGGCTCGGGTTCGCGATCGTCATCCTGATCCTCGCCTTCGGTTCGGTCATGGCCATGGGCCTGCCGATCGGTACGGCGTTGATGGGCCTCTTCGTCGGGGTGAGCCTCACCACGGTCCTGTCGCACGTGGTCGAGATGCCCGACTTCACCACGTTCCTCGCCGTGATGATCGGGCTCGGCGTCGGGATCGACTACGCGCTGTTCATCGTCACCCGCTATCGCGAGGAGCTGCACGACGGGCGCACCCACGCGGACGCCACGGCCGTGGCGATCAACACCGCCGGGCGCGCCGTGCTGTTCGCCGGCACCACCGTCGTGATCTCGCTGATGGGCATGCTGATCATGGGCCTGGCGTTCGTGAACGGCCTGGCCATCGGATCGGCCGTCGTCGTGTTCATCACCATGATCGCGTCGGTGACCCTGCTCCCGGCCCTGCTCGGGTTCGCCGGTGGCCGGGTCGAGGTCACCCGCTGGCGGGGGCTGATCGCCGCCGGGCTGGTGGCCACGGCGCTGGTCTGCACCGGGCTCGGACTCGCACCGCCGATCGCGCTCACCTTCGTCGGTCTCGCCGCCATCGTCGTGATCGGGTGCCTCGTGCTCGGCCGCTTCTTCCCCGTGTTCAGGGCCGAGGTGCCCCGACGAGCCCGCAAGCCGGTCGAGCGCACCTTCGCCTACCGCTGGAGCCGTCTCATCCAACGCCGGGCATGGGTGGCGGTCATCTTCGGCAGCCTCCTGCTGATCGTGCTGGCCATCCCCGTCCTCTCACTGCGCCTGGGGTTCTCCGACGAGGGCAACTACCCCGAGGAGACCACGACCCGCCAGGCGTACGACCTGCTCGCCACCGGCTTCGGGCCGGGCTTCAACGGTCCGTTCATCCTCGTCGCCGAACTGCCCGAGGGGGCCGATCCGGCCACGATCCTCGCCGCATCGGGTCGGGTCACCGAATCCGTGGCCGCCGATCCCGACGTCGCCTTCGCGTCGCCGGGCATCCCCAACGACCCGGCCAACCCTCGAGCGCTCCAGTGGTTCGTGATCCCCAAGAGCTCGCCGCAGGCGGAGGAGACCGCCGAGCTGGTCTCGCGCCTGCGCACGGACATCCTTCCGGTGGCGGAGGGGAGCGATCTCGATGTCATCGTCACGGGTGGCGTGGCGGTCAACGTGGACTTCTCCGACTACCTGGCCTCCCGACTGCCGTTCTTCCTCGGTGCCGTGCTGGCGCTCTCGTTCCTGTTGCTGATGGTGGTGTTCCGGTCGATCCTCGTCCCGCTCAAGGCGGTGATCCTGAACGTGATGGCACTCGGCGCCGCCTACGGAGCTGTGGTCGCCATCTTCCAATGGGGCTGGTTGTCGGGCGTCCTCGGTGTGGCATCAGCGGGACCCATCGAACCGTTCATCCCCATGATGTTGTTCGCCATCGTGTTCGGGCTCTCCATGGACTACGAGGTGTTCCTCCTCTCGCGCGTGAAGGAGGAGTACGACGGCGGCTCCCCGAACGACAGGGCGGTCGCCGACGGCCTGGCGTCGACGGCGCGCGTCATCACCGCGGCGGCGGCGATCATGGTGGTCGTCTTCGGCAGCTTCCTCCTCGAGTCCGACCGGATCGTGAAGGTCATGGGCTTCGGGTTGGCGATCGCCGTGCTGATCGACGCGACCATCGTCCGCATGCTGCTGGTCCCGGCCACGATGGAGCTCCTCGGCGACCGCAACTGGTGGTTCCCGCGGTGGCTCGACCGGCTCCTGCCCAAGATCGACGTCGACGGCGCGCATCACGAGGCCTTGATCGCCTCGACGCTCGATCCGGCCCGTCGCCCCGGTCCGGATCACGACTCGAGCAGCGACGCCGAGCGCGATCGCGAGACGGTGCCGACGCGCTGACCCGGCGGCGAAGCCTGGCGCCGGGTCAGGCCTCGAGGTCGGCGACGTCGGTGACGTGGGTGACCGCATCGACGGGCAGCGGTCCGTACAGGTGGGGGAACAGCTCGCTACGCTCGGCGCCGCGCTCGTACACGAGGGCCTCGGGGAGCCGGTCGACGGCGATGGTCAGGAGCACGAGATCCTCGACGCCCTGGTAGTGCCGCTCGAGGACCGGCCGCACCTGGTCAGCCGTCGCGCAGTGGATGAACCCCACCTCGTCGAGGCTCAGCCCTCGCGTCGACCGGCGGTACGCACCGGTCGCCTGCGCGTCGAGCCAGTGCGACCGCTCGGCGATGTGGTGGATCGGGTGGTCCCTCACGCCTCGTCGCCCGTCCGGAGGGCGCCGCGGCCGAGCACGGCGAGGATCGTCGCGCCGACCCGCTCGTAGCTCGTCTGGAACGCCTCGCTCGCGGCTCGGCGGCCCATCCCGTCGTAGACGATGTCGAGCAGCTCGACGAACGCCTCCGGGTCGAGGTCATCGGCGATGGCGCCGTCGGCTTGCGCGCTGCGCACGAGGGGGACGAACTGGTCGAGGAGGAAGCGGTTGAGCCGGTCGAGGGCGTCGGCGCCGGTCGGGCTCGTCGCCGCCTGGTCGCGGAACCGGGCGAGCGGGATCGCGCCCTTGGGCTGGTTCAGCATGAAGTCGCGCACGAAGACGCGGATGCTGGCACCGAGCGGTCGGGTGTCGGCGACCACCCGGGCGATGTCGACCGCGAGCAGCTCCTCGGCGAGGGTCTCGTACAGGTGTTCCTTGGACGGGAAGTAGTTGTAGAACGTCCCGGTCGACAGCCCGGCCTCACTGAGCAGCTCCCGCGTCGTCACGTCCTGGAACCCGTTCCGCTCGAGGCAGGTCAACGCGGCGTCGATGATGCGTCGCCGGACGGCGTCCTTGTGCTCGTCGCTCACCTTGGGCATCGGGATCCAGTCGTCGATCAGGCGCGCGTGCTCGCCGGGACGATCGGCTCGGCGAGCAGGCGTTCGTAGGCGGTGGTGTCCCAGAGCACCGGGACGTCCGGGAAGAACATCTTGCCGTAGCGATCGAAGTAGACGAGCTGCTTGCTGAGCAGGAAGAGACCGCGGTCGAAGGCGGTCTCGGTCACCCCGGACTCGAGGATCTCCCGGCGCCGACGACGCTCGGCCCGCCACACGTCGAAGGTGCTCGTGCTCGGCCGGTCGCCTCCGGCATCCTCTGACGCCGAGTGGTCGTCGCGACCCATGTCGGGGGGGAGGAGGAGCGCAGCCAGGTCGACCTCGCCGAAGGGACGGATGAACAGCGGTTCGATCTGCATGCGAACCATCTGCGCCATCATGGCGTCGTCGGCCCCGAGGCGATCCTGGAGCGTGGGCCCGTAGATGGACTTGGCGTGGTGCCACACGTCGACCCATGCCGACTCGTCACCGAGGGCCCCCTCGACCACCCGCCGGAAGAACTGCTGGGTGCTCGAGTCCATGCGGCCGACGATGCCCCAGTCGAGCACGCCGAGCTCGCCGCTGGTGAGGATCAACAGGTTGCCGGCGTGGATGTCTCCGTGGAACGCGCCGGTGCACAGGGCCGTGGCGAACCACGCCTTGACGCAGTCCTGGACGAGGGGTCCGGGATCGATGCCGAGCGTCTCGATCGCCTCGGTGTCGTCGACCGCGAACCCGTCGAAGTACTCCATGACGAGGACCCGCTTGGTCACGTAGCCCTCGATCGGCAGCGGCACCCGGACCCGGTCGAGGCCCATCGTGATCCGGAGGTGCTCGAACCAGCGGATCGAACGAGCCTCGTTGCGCAGGTCCACCTCCTCGGCGAGTTGCTCGGCGAGCCCGCTGACCAGCGAGGGAAGCTCGCCGGCGATGCCGATGGCGACCTGTCGGCCGAGGAAGCCGAAGAGCGGCTCGATGACGGCGAGATCCACGGCCATGGCGTGCTCGATGCCCGGCCGCAGCACCTTGACCGCCACGGGACGCCCGTCGGGGAGCACCGCCCGGTGCACCACGGCGAGCGATGCAGCGGCGACGGGTACCGGGTCGAACTCGACGAACAGGTCGGCGATGGCGAGTCCGAGCTCGTCGGTGACGGTGGCCTCGACCTCGTCGAAGGGAATCGCCGGCACCGCATCGAGCGTGCTGCGGAAGGCGGCTGCGGTGGCCTCGCCGAAGAGGCTGGGCGATGAGCCGATGAGCTGGCCGAACTTGGTGAAGGATCCGCCCAGGTCGTCGAAGATGTGGCGCAGCGCCAGGGCGACGGCGGCGTCGTCGATCGGGTGCCGCCGCACGGCGCGGCCGACGAGCGGCGCGAGGTGGCGTGTCGTGACCGACGAGGCCTGCGCCAACCGGCGGGCCACCGACATCCTCGACGGAACCGGCAACGTGGCCGGCCGGATGATCAGCTTCGGACCCGCGGCCACCGAGGGTGTGGCGTCGTCGACGATGCGCACGCGCGCACCCGTCGCTGGATCCCGGATGTCGGGCTCGCTCATCGTCCCTCCGTCGCCCTCGCACGCCCCGGGCCGACGGGCCCGGGGGGCTCAGCACGCCGAGCCGCGCTCGTTTTGTAGTCCGCGTGCGTCGGACGGGTCAACCAACGGCGGGCGTCGCGCCGGCGCCTCTCGGCGGACGCGCTCGCCGGCTGCCGTACCCTGGCGCCATGACGGTACGGGTCGGCTTCCTCGGCGGCGGGTTCATCGCCCACCACCACGGCAAGATGCTGCACGTCTCGGGCGCCGACGCCGACATCGTCGCGGTGCACGACCCCGATGCCGACAAGGCGGTCCGGTTCGCGGAGCGGAGCGGCGCGGAGGTGCTCGGATCGGTCGACGAGGTCATCGAGGCGAGCGATGCCGTCTACGTCACCGCGTGGACATCAGAGCACCCGCACCTCGTCGAGCTCACCGCGGCGGCCGGGCGCGCCGTCTTCTGCGAGAAGCCGCTGGCGACGAACCTCGGTGACGCCCTCGACATGGTGGAAGCGGTCGCCCGGGCCGGGGTCACGAACCAGGTGGGTCTCGTGCTCCGGGAGTCCCCGTCGTTCAACCTGCTCCGCTACCTGGTGCGCCGTCCGCAGAGCGGACAGATCATGGGCATCGTCTTCCGTGACGACCAGTACATCCCGATCCAGGGCCAGTACGGATCGACCTGGCGAGCCGATGCCGACAAGGCCGGTGCCGGCACCCTCCTCGAGCACTCCATCCACGACCTCGACATCATCGAGTGGCTGGCCGGACCGGCGGTGGACGTCAGCGGCCGCACCTCGCACTTCCACGGCATCGACGGCATCGAGGACCTCGCCGTGGCCAACCTCGCGCTGGCGTCGGGAGCCATCGCCACGCTGACGTCGGTGTGGCACGACATCCTGGCGCGGCCGTCGCTCCGCCGGGTCGAGGTCATCTGCGAGCGGGCGCTCTACGTGCTCGAGGGCGATGTCACCGGCCCGGTCCGCTGGACCCTCGACGACGACGACGGCAGCGTCGAGGGCGACGATCTCGTGGCCATGCTCCACTCCCACGGCATCCGGCCCCGCAACCCGGACGCGGCGTTCATCGAGGCCGTGGCGGCGGGTCGACCTGCCGATCCCGACTTCGCCGCGGCGCTGCGAGCCCATGTGCTGACCGAGGCGATCTACCGGTCGGCGTCGGATGCGATGGGCCCGGGCTCGGCGATCGCGGTCCCCGACGGGGTGCCGGGCGTCGACTGGGTCTGATCCGGCGCCCCGCCTCGGGCGATCGAGGCCGC
>JBBSTY010000006.1:0-58489 GCA_038235385.1 Acidimicrobiales bacterium
AGCGCCGACACCGGCGTGGGCCCGGCCATGGCGTCGGGCAGCCACGTGTGCAGCGGGAACTGGCCGGATTTCGAGGTCACACCGGCGAAGAGGCAGAGGGCGCCGACCACGAGCAGCCCGGTGCTGGCCCCCGGCGAGAGGGCGTACTCGTTGATCCAGGCGATGTCGAAGCTCTTGGCCCCGGCCGCGAAGAAGGTGATGATCACGCCGAGCAGGAGGCCGACATCGCCGACGCGGGTGGTCATGAACGCCTTGAGGGCGGCGTCGCTGTTGGCGCGCTCCTCCCACCAGTGACCGATGAGGGCGAACGAACAGAGCCCGACGAGCTCCCAACCCACCAACATCTGCAACGTGTTGGTGCCGAGGACGTAGAACAGCATCGCCGCGGTGAACAGGCTCAAGAACGCGTAGTAGTGCGTGAACCGGCGGTCGTCGTGCACGTACGCCTTGGAGTAGAAGTGCACGAGCATCGAGATCAACGTGACGGTGAACAGCATCATGGCGGACAGGCCGTCGAGGAGGGTGCCCCCGCCGAACTCGCGCTCGCCGCTCTGGAACCACGTGAAGGTGGTGCACACGGGCGGAACGGTCTCGTGCTCGGCGGCCTCGCCGCCTTCGGACAGTGCCGCGGACGTCGGGATCGCCGCCGCTGCGCTCTCGCCCGGCGCCATGCCGGCGGCCGGCTGACCGTGCTCGTCGCCGGCGCCCGCCGGTTCGGTGGCGTCGTGGCTCTCGGTGTCCGACGCGTGGCCTTCGGCGGTGGCCAGACCCGGCGTCGCTCCGCACTCGGCCTCCTGGGCGGCAAGCTCGCCACCGGTCGGAGGGTGGTTGACGCGGGCGATCCACTGGCCGGCGACGACGAGCGACAGCAGGAAGCAGAGGGAGACGGCGAGGACCCCGATCCCCGAGGTGACCCGCTCGGAGAACCGCTTGCCGAAGAACAAGATGATCACGAACGACCCCGTCATGATGGCGGGGAAGAGCCAGACCTTGTCCAAGACGTACGGGATGGTGACGGCGTAGTTCATGGGGCGCTCGATCAGCCCTTCATCAGGTCGAGTTCGTCGATGTCGATGCTGCGGCGGTTCCGGAACAGCACCAGGATCAAGGCCAACCCGACGCCCACCTCGGCGGCGGCGACGGCGATGACGAACAGCGCGAAGACCGGTCCGATGGTGGCGGCGCAGGGCTCACCGGGCACGCAGGTCGACATGGTCCCCCACCGGGCGCCGAACGCCACGAGGTTGATGTTCACCGCGTTGAGGATGAGCTCGATCGACATGAGCACCATCACGCCGTTCTTGCGAACGAGCACGCCGTAGACCCCGATGCAGAACAGGATGGCGGCGAGGAAGAGGAACTGGTTGATCAGCATCAGTCGCGCCTCGCGAGGACGATGGCACCGATGAGGGCCGCGAGCAGGAGCACCGACACCGCTTCGAAGGGCAGGAGGTAGGTGCTGAAGATGGAATCGGAGATCTGCTCGGTGGTCTGGCCGAGATCGGCGGTGGTGTGACCGACGAGGCTGAACGACTCTCCTCGGAAGGCGTCCCAGAGGACGTACCCCATCACGAGGGCGAGGCAGAACGACACGGCCGCGCCGACGGCCTTCTGGTTGTTGTCGAGGTCGTCGGAGCTCCCCAGCTCGGCTCGGGTGAGCATGATGCCGAAGAGCAGGAGCACCACGATGGCCCCGATGTAGACGAGCACCTGCGTGACGCCCATGAACTCCGACGCCAACAAGATGAACTGGGCGGCAGCACCGGCGAGGACGCACACCAGCCACAACGCCGCGTGCACGACGTTCTTGGTGGTGACCACGCGGATCGCGGCGCCGATCATGATGGCGGCGATGGCGTAGAACGCGATGTTGACGGGAAGCATGTCGGCGGTCATGGACGGGGTGGCACCTTCTTGACCTTGGCCTCGGAGCCCGCCTCGTAGGGCTCGAAGTCCGGGACCGTCTCCATCCATTCGCCGAGACGGGTCTTGTCGTGGAGCAGATCGGCGATCTTGACCTCGGAGAACTCGAACTCGGGGCTCCAGAACAGCGCATCGAACGGGCACACCTCGACGCAGATCCCGCAGAACATGCACAGCGAGTAGTCGATCGAGAAGCGGTCGAGCGCGTTCTTCTGACGGGGCTTGCCACCCTCACGGCGAGGCGGCGCGAGGTACTTGTGGCCTTCGATGTAGATGCACCAGTCGGGACACTCGCGGGCGCACAGCATGCACGCCGTGCAGTTCTCCTCGTGGAGGGCGATGACACCGCGAGCGCGGGTGACCGGTTCCTCCTTCTCGTGCGGGTACTGGACGGTGACCGGCCCGCCACCCATGGAGTCGGGTTTGAGGGTCTTCACCATCTCGCCGAACGTGACACCAAGGCCCTTGATGAGCCCCTTGCCGGGGAAATCGGCCATCAGCTCTCCACCTCCTGAGCAGCACGCATCGGGGCCATCACTGCCACACCACCACGGCGACCGAGGTGACGGTGATCCACACCAGCGAGATGGGGATCAGCCACTTCCAAGCCAGCTTCTGCAACTGGTCCTCACGGAACCGCGGATAGGTGAAGCGCACCCAGAAGATGATGAACGAGACGATCATCACCTTGGTGAACAAGATGATCGGACCGAGGAGGTACCACCAGCCGCTCTGGAGGTCGTCGGCCAACCCCGGGATCGGCAGGTACCAGCCACCGAGGAAGAGGGTGGACACGATGGCGGCGAAGCCGAACGCGGTCGCGAACTCGGCGAGGAAGAACACGAGGAAGCGGAACCCGGAGTACTCGACCTGGTACCCCGAGACGATCTCGGATTCGGCGATCGGCATGTCGAACGGCGCCTGGGTGAGCTCGGCCTGCACCGCGGACATGAACACGATGAAGAGCGGGAGCTGGACGACGATGAACGGCAGCGCGGGTCCCCAGTCGCCGAAGGCGAAGAAGCCGGCCTGCGCGTGCACGATGTCCTGGAGGTTGAGCGAACCGGCGAGGACGACCACGCCGACCGCGGCGAGCACCATCGGCAGCTCGTAGGCGATCAGCTGGCCCGCGGCGCGGATGCCACCGATCAGGGCGTACTTGTTGGACGAGGCCCAACCGGCCATGAGCACGCCGATGACCGACACCGAGCTCACGGCGAGGATGAAGTAGATGCCCGTCGGGACGTTCGCGGCGATCGCCGGATCCGGGCCGGCCGGGATGGCGGCGTAGAGCACGAACGTGCTCGCCAGGATGATGAACGGCGCCGCCTTGAAGACGATCTTGTCAGCGCCCTGCGGGATGAGGTCTTCCTTCTGCAGCCACTTGCCCACCTCGGCGACGAGCTGCAGCAGGCCCTTCGGACCGGCTTCGTAGGGACCGAGGCGACTCTGCATCCACGCCATGACCTTGAACAGGAAGACGATGGCGAGGATCAGCGCGCCCGTGGGCACGAGGATCCCGATGATCAGGACGCGCACCAGGGTCGACTGCCAGTACGCAGGCGTCAACTCGCCCAGGAGGGTGGCCACCGTACTCACTTGTCGATGTCCCCGAGGATGAAGTACAGGCTGGCGAGGATGGTGATGACGTCGGGGACGTACACGCCTCGGGCGACCCAGGGCACGACGGAGATGTTGTTGAACGACGGCGTACGGATCTTCAACCGGAACGGGTTGAGGTCACCCTTGGACACGACGTAGTACCCCATCACGCCCAACGGGTTCTCCGTCTCGACGTAGGACTCGCCCTCGGGCACCTTGATGATCCGGGGCACCTTGGCCATGATCGGGCCGGCCGGGACGGTGTCGAGCAGCTGCTCGCAGATGCGAACCGACTCGCGCACCTCCTGCAGGCGCACCCAGCAGCGGGCGAAGCAGTCGCCGTCGGGATGGGTGATGACCTTCCAATCGACCTTGTCGTAGACGAGCCCGGGAGCGCAGTTGTCGCGTCGGGTGTCCCAGTCGACGCCGCTCGCGCGGAGGTTGGCTCCGGAGAGTCCGTAGGAGAGACCGATGTCGGCGGGAATCACGCCGACGCCGCGGGAGCGCAGCTGGAAGATCTCGTTGGCGATGAGGAGGTCCTCGATCTCGTCGCAGAAGTCGGCGACCTTCTTCATGGCGACCTTGGTCTCGGCGATCCACCCCTTCGGGAGGTCGTCCTTGAGTCCGCCGATGCGATCGAAGTTGGGGTGGAAGCGCCCACCGGTGACTGCCTCGATCTGGTTGAGCACGAACTCGCGATCGCGGAAGCCGTAGAACACGGCGGTGACGCCGCCCATCTGGGCGCCGAGGTCGCCGAGGAAGAGCACGATGTTCGCCAGGCGGCTCATCTCGAACAGGATCGTGCGGATGTGCTGGGCCCGAGGGGGCGCCTCGACGTCCATGAGCTTCTCGGCGGCGAGGATGAAGGGCACCTCGTTCGCGAAGCTCCCGACCCAGTCCAGCCGGTTCACCAGCGTGGTGACCTGCGGGTAGGTCCGCACCTCGGACAGCTTCTCGTAGCCGCGGTGCATGTAGCCGGGGACCGGCTCGCACGACGTCACCTGCTCGCCGTCGAGCTTGGCGACGATGCGCAGGGTGCCGTGGGTGGCGGGGTGCTGCGGGCCGATGTTGAGGGTCATGCCCTCGGACTCGAACTCGAGGTTCACGCGGGCGTCCGCGGCCTTCGCCGCGACGTAGGCCCGTTGCTGGCTGTCGGGCACGATGGCGGTCACTCGCCCTCACCTTCGGGTTCGTCGCTTCCCGGCATGGGTTCGACATCCACGATTCCCGGCCACGGCTTCACCCGACGCGACAGCAGCGGGAAGTCCTTGCGCAGGGGGTACCCCTCGAACGCGCCGGGGAGGTAGAGCTTCACGGGGTACGGGTGGCCCGAGAACGTGAACCCGAACATCTCGGCCGCTTCCCGTTCGTGCCAGCTGGCACCGAGGAAGGTGGGCGTGAGGGTGCGCACGGACAGGTCGTCGTCGGGGAGGTCGGTCTTGAAGGTGACGCCGGTGAACGCCGTGGTGGAGTTGAGCCGGGAGAACACCTGGAAGCGGGTGTCGCCGCCGGCGTAGCCGGTGGCCATCGCCGGGAGCGGCTTGGGCTCGATCCCGTGGACGACGATGTCCTCCTGGCTGTCCATGTCGCGGCCGAAGGGCGACGGGAGCCAATCGATGCCCGAGAGGAAGCTGAAGTAGGTGAAGCCCAGGCGACGGCTGGCGAAGTCGTGGACGTCGGGCCAGACGTCGCGGGTCACCCGGATCCACAGATCGTCGCCGGGGCGGATGTGCGATCCGACCACGGCGTCGCCGAAGACGTCGGTGAACTGGGCGAGGGTCTCCTCGCGACCGGCGTCGCGGGGTGCCTCCTCGGCGGGTGCATCGGAGTCGGTGACGGTCTCAGGCGACGACAATGGGATCCCCCTTCCAGCGGTTCACGGGATCTTCGTGGAGGATGCGCTCCTGGAGCAGGACGATGCCTTCGAGCAGCGCCTCGGGGCGAGGTGGGCAACCGGGGATGTACACGTCGACCGGGATGATCTGGTCGACCCCCTTGGTGACCGAGTAGGAGTCCCAGTAGGGGCCGCCGCAGTTGGCGCAGCTGCCCATGCTGATGACGTACTTGGGATCGGGCATCTGCTCGTAGAGCCGACGCAGCGCGGGGGCCATCTTGTCGGTGAGCGTGCCCGAGACGATGACGAGGTCGGCCTGGCGGGGGCTGGCCGGGAAGGGGATGACGCCGAGGCGCATGATGTCGTAGCGGGGCGACACGAACGCGGCACCCATCTCGATCGCGCAGCACGCCAGACCCCACTGGTAGCACCACAGCGAGTACTTGCGCGCGGTGTTCAACAGGGTGGTGAGCGGTTGGGGCATCTTGCCCGAATCGACGAGGCCCATCAGCGGTCCCTTCCGGGGAGGCGAGCACCCAGGGTCATACCCACCGGAGCACCTTCTTGCGGATGGCGTAGGCGAGTCCGAGCAGCAGGATGCCGATGAACAGCAGCATCTCGATCAGCCCGAAGGTGCCGTACTCCTCCATGCGGGTGGCCCACGGGAAGATGAACACGGCTTCGACGTCGAAGATGACGAACAGCAGGGCGAAGATGTAGTAGCGCACCTCGGTCTGGGCCCATCCCGTCTCGACCGGATCCACACCGCTCTCGTACGAGATCAGCTTCTGGCTCTGGTAGCGGCCCTCGCGAGGGCCCGGACGGAGGATCATGGCGACGCCCAGCAGAGCGGCCACGAGACCGACCGCGACGGCCGCCAGAATGCCCACGGTGAGATACGTGCGGACGAAGTCCGAGTAACAGCCCTGGGCCCCTGCACACGAGGAAACGGTGTCTGAAACCTGTGCAAACATCGATCGCGGAGCCTAGTGAACGGGAGCACAAACCACGAAATCCACCCCGGGCCGGAAGCCCGCGGCCGTGGTCAGGACCCGGGGGTCGAACCCGGCCCCGAACCGGCGGCACCGGTCGGGGCACCACCGGGCGTGGGCTGGAGCTGGCCGGCGCCGGCACCCGGGTCGGCCACGGTGGCCGGTTCGTCGAGTTGGACGAGCGCCGGGGTGGACTGGGTGGCGAAGTCGGTGACCGGACCCGGGAAGACCCCGGCGCCCACCGTGACGGCCAGACATGCGGCCAGCGCGACCGTGGCGGCGAACGGGACGTGCACCTTGTCGACCCGGTCGGCCGGCGAGATGGCGCCGTCCTCGGCGTTGCCGCTCATGTACATCATCGTGATGATGCGCAGGTACAGGTACGCGGCCAACACCGATGACACCATGGCGATGATCGCGAGCCACAGCGAGTCGGCCGCGATCGACGCGATGATCGTGTACAGCTTGGCGACGAACCCCGACGTGAACGGCACGCCGGCCTGCGCGAACAACAAGATGGCGAACGTGATCGCCAGGACGGGGTTGGCCTGGGCCAGGCCCCGGTAGTCGGCGAGATCGGTTCGCCCGTCCCCGCGGCGGGCGACGAGGGTGACGATGGCGAACGAACCCGCGACCATGAAGGTGTACGCGATGAGGTAGAAGACGATCGCGGTGACGCCTTCGGGCGACGACGCCGCCAGGGCCATCAGGATGAAGCCGGCGTGGTTGATCGACGAGTACGCGAGCGTGCGCTTCACGTTGCTCTGCACGACCGCGAGGATCGACCCGACGATCATCGACAACGCCGCGATCACCGCCACGGCGGGGCGCCAGTCGTTCACGTAGGTGCCGAACGTCAAGACGAAGACCCGGACCAGTGCGGCGAAGCCGGCTGCCTTGATCCCCGACGCCATGTACACCACGACCGGGGTCGGGGAGCCGTCGTACACATCGGGGCTCCAGAAGTGGAACGGCACGGCAGCCACCTTGAAACCGAGGCCGATGAGGAGCAGGGCGAGACCCAGGAGCAGGAGGGGGCTGTTGAGCGTGACGTCGGAGAGGCCCCCCACCGGCGAGGCGATCGGGGCGAACACCTGGGTGGCCAGCAGGTCCTTGATGGTGACGAGGTTGGTGGTGCCGGTGGCGCCGTAGATCATGGCGATGCCGTACAGGAAGAACGCCGACGAGAACGCGCCCATCACGAAGTACTTCATGCCGGCCTCTTGTGACCGGGCCCGCTTGAGGTGGATGGCGGCGAGCACGTACACGGCGATCGACAGGGTCTCGAGGCCGAGGAACAACACGATGAGGTCGTTGGCCATGGCCATCACCACGCCGCCGGCGGCCGACAGGAGCAGCAGGACGTAGAACTCGGGCCCGTCGAGCCCTTCGCGGCGCAGGTAGTTCGATGCGAGGAGCGCGGTGATGATCACCGAGGCACCGATCAGCAGCGTGAGCGTGAGGCTGAACCCGTCGACCCCGACGGTGCCGCACCCCGACCCGACGGTGGTGCAGGTCGTGCCCATCGTGGAGAAGGGTCCGACGGTTCCCGTGTCGAGGTCCCACCAGAAGATGTGGTCCCAGCCCTGCACCCTCGCCCAGAGGGGCACCACCGCGAGCATGGCGAGCGAGGCCACGGCGATGGTCCATCCGGCGTAGAACCCGCCGGTCAGCTTGCGCTTGTGCAGCAGCGCCGTGATCGTGAGCAACAGGACGGCTCCGACGCCGAGGATGACGAGCGGCAGCAGCGCGCGCCATGCGACATCAGGGGTGGCGATGAGACCGGACGCGTCGGCGGCGCTGGTGGGGGTCGCGCCGGTGGTCAGCCCGCCACCGGCGGAGGTGGGACTGATCCCCTCGGGCACCTGGGCGAAGGCGACGGTCGAGGCGAACTGCACGAGTGGCATGAGCACGGCGGCGAGCATCACTCGTCACCTCCCGGCGCGTCCGCGGCGGGTCCATGGTCGGCCGTGGCCCGTTCGAGGTCGGTGGTCCCCACCTCGCCGTTGGTGGGCTCGGTGAAACCGGGAACCCGGCGCTCGACGTGTTCGACGAGGACCCGTACGGATGGCTCGATGCGATCGAGGACCGGCTTGGGATAGACCCCGAGGAAGACGATGAGGGCGATGAGCGGGACGAGCACGGCCTTCTCGGCGGCGCGCAGGTCCGGGATCTTGGCGTTGACCTCGTCCGGTTCGCCGTGGAAGACGCGTTGGTACGCCCACAGCATGTACAGCGCAGCGATGATGACCCCCGTCGCCGCGACCACCGCCCACCAGCGGTTGGAGATGAACACACCGAGCAGGGAGAGGAACTCACCGACGAAGCCGTTGAGCCCGGGCACACCGATCGAAGCCAGCATGACGACCATGAAGAGGCCGGCCAGCCAGGGTGCCGGCTTCTGGAGGCCCTTGAGCTCGGCGATCTCGTAGGTGTGACGACGCGTGTAGATGTAGCCGAGGAGGATGAACAGCGCTCCGGTCGTGATGCCGTGGTTGATCATGACGAGGATGCTTCCCTCGATGCCGATGGTGGTCAGCGAGAACAGCCCGATGATGGCGAAGCCCATGTGCGCAACCGAGGAGTACGCGACGAGTCGCTTCAGGTTCTTCTGCATGGCGGCCACGAAGGCGCCGTAGACGATGCCGACGACCCCGAGCGTGAGGAAGATCCAGCCGAAGTCCACCGCCGCCTGCGGGAAGAGGAACAGCCCGTAGCGCAGGAAGCCGTACGTGCCCAGCTTGAGCACGATCGAGGCGAGGTCGACCGAACCGGCGGTCGGGGCTTCGGTGTGGGCGTCGGGGAGCCACGTGTGGAACGGGAAGATCGGGGTCTTGATGGCGAACGCGATCGCGAAGCCGAAGAAGCAGATCGCCAGGGTGCGGCTGTCGAGGTTGGCCGACGCCTCGACCACCTTGAGGAGATCGAAGCTGACGGTGCCACCCTCACCCGCCTGCGCGCTGACCGCCAGGTAGACGATCGAGATCAGCATCAGCACCGATCCGAACAGCGTGAACACGAAGAACTTGTTGGCGGCGTAGACCCGCCGGCCATGTCCCCAGCGACCGATCAGCAGGTACAGGGGAACGATCGTCAACTCGAACATGATGAAGAACAGGAACAGGTCGAGCGCGAAGAACACCCCGAGGCACCCGGCCTCGAGGAGGGTGATCCAGGCGTAGTAGGCCTTGTCGTCGTGATCGGGCTTGGCGGCGAAGACCGCCAGCGGGAAGAGCACGGCGCTGAGGACGACGAGGAACAACGAGATCCCGTCGACGCCGAGGGCGAAGTTGATGTCGAGCGCCGAGATCCAGGGTGTGGAGCTGACGAACTGGAACCCGGGATCGTCGGTGTCGAAGGTCACCAGCATGTAGACGGTCAGGGCGAACACGCCCACCGACGTGATGATGGCGCCCATGCGAGCGAGCTCGGGTCGGCGGTTCGGGAGCAGCGCGATGAACAGCGCGCCGAACACCGGGAGCAGGGTGATGGCCGGAAGGAGCGGGAAGGCGAGCTCGGCGTGGCCGCCGGAGGTCGCCACGTCGCTGGCCAGGATGAACGGACTCACAGGTTGACCACCCGGGTGGCGACGAAGATCAGGAGGACGGCTGCGCCGAGGGCGAGGCCGAGGGCGTAGCGGCGCACGTAGCCGCTCTGCATGCGACGCAACAGCCCGCCCGACTCGACGGCGACGGTGCCGATCCCGTTGACGAAGCCGTCGATGACCGTGCGGTCGAACCAGGCCAGCGCATCGGTGGCGATGCGTCCGGGTCCGCCCATCAGCCGGGTGATGGCGATGTCGTAGTACCAGCCGTTGGCGAAGAAGGGCACCTGGGCACCCTTCTGCTCGGCTCGTCGGCCACGCCACAACACGTAGCCGGCCACGCAGCCGATGATGCCGACGATCGCCCCGATGGTGAGCTCGATGACGGTCTGTGCGGTGCTCGCATCGAGCTGGGCGGGGTTGCTCAGCACGAACGAGGGCTCGAGCCACCGCTCCAGGAACTGCAGGTTCCCGAAGGGGATGTTGAGGAAGCCACCGACGACGGACAGCACGCCGAGCACGACGAGGGGGACCGTCATCATCCACACCGATTCGTGCGGCTCGTACGAGGCATCGAGGTGACCATGGGTCGGTTCGGGATCGAACGTGAGGACGAGGTCGGGAACCATCGCGAGGGCTGCATCGCGCTCCTCGTCGGGTGCCGCCGCCACCGCGTCGGCCAGGGTCTGGCCGTCCTCGGGCGCCGGCACCACCCGCCACTTCTCGTCGCCGTAGAAGGTGCGGTACACCGCCCGGCTCATGTAGTAGGCGGTGAGCAGCGCCGCGAACAGGCCGACGGCGTACAGCGCGGGGCTGGCGTGCAGCGCGTAGGCCAGGATCTCGTCCTTGGACCAGAAGCCCGAGAACGGCGGGATGCCGGCGATCGCCAACCACGCCGCCATGAAGGTGACGGCCGTGATCGGCATGTACTTCTTGAGGTTGCCCATCCGCCGCATGTCCTGTTCATCGTGCATCCCGTGGATGACCGATCCGGAGCCGAGGAACAGGCACGCCTTGAAGAACGCATGGGTGATCATGTGGAAGATGGCGACCCAGTACGCACCGACACCCACCGCGAGGAACATGTACCCGAGCTGGCTCACGGTGGAGTAGGCCAGCACCTTCTTGATGTCCATCTGCGCGGTGGCGATGGTGGCGGCCACGAGGGCGGTGATGGCACCGACCCAGGCGATCATGACGGGAACCCAGCCGGCCGAGACGGCCAAGACGGGGCTGATGCGACACATCAGGTAGACCCCGCCGGTGACCATGGTGGCGGCGTGGATCAGCGCGGAGACCGGGGTGGGGCCGGCCATGGCGTCGGGCAACCAGATGTAGAGCGGGATCTGCGCCGACTTGCCGATCGCCCCGATGAAGAGCATCACCGCGATGATGGTGACGGTGGTCTGTGCCGCGGAGCCGGCGGCGGGGAGGAACTCGTTGTAGTTCAGCGTGCCGAAGGTCGCGAACACGAAGAACATGGCGACCATGAAGCCCCAGTCACCGATGCGGTTGGTGATGAACGCCTTCTTGCCGGCCGAGGCGTTGGCCTCCTTGTTGAACCAGAACGAGATGAGGAAGTACGAGCAGGTGCCGACGCCCTCCCACCCGAGGAAGGTCAACAGCAGGTTCCCGCCCAGCACGAGCACCAGCATCGAGAACACGAACAGGTTGAGGTAGAGGAAGAACTTCCAGTACTTCTCGTCACCGTGCATGTAGCCGATCGAGTACAGGTGGATCAGCGTGCTGATGCTGGTGATGAACAGCACCATCGCCATCGACATCGGATCGAGCAGCGCGTTGAAGTCGACGCGGAAGCTGCCTGCGGGGATCCACGAGAAGTAGGTGTTCTCGTAGGTGTTCTCGTGCTGGCCCAGCAGGCCGACGAAGACGATGCAGGCGGTGACGAAGGACGCGCCGACCATGGCGGTCGCGAGCCAGCCGGCCCACGGGTCGCCCAACCGCTTGCCCAGCAAGAGGAGCGCGACGAACCCGACCAGGGGCAGCATCGGGATGAGCCAGACCAGTTCCACCATCAGCGCAGTGCCTATCCCCTCAGGACTCGGATGTCGTCAGCGGTGGCGCCGGGCCGACGGCGGGCGATCGCCACGATGAGCCCCAGACCGACGACCACCTCGGCGGCCGCGACCACCAGGACGAAGAAGACGATGACCTGTCCCGTGATGTCGTTGAGCATCCGGCCGAAGGTCACGAAGGTCAGGTTGACGGCGTTGAGCATGAGCTCGATGCACATCAGCATCACGAGCGTGTTCCGACGCCGCATGAGGCCGAAGGCGCCGAGCGCGAAGAGCATCGCCGAGAGCACCAGGTACCCGGTGCTGAGGGAGTTCGCGCTCACGCGGTCTCCTCGATGTCGTTGACGTTCTCGTAGGACAGCGGAGCCGGTTCGGGGAGCGGCTCGAGGTCCTTGGGACGGCGGGCGAGCACCACGGCACCGACCACGGCGATGGTCAGCAGCCCAGCCGTGATCTCGAAGGCGAAGGCGAAGTCGGTGAAGATCACCCGGCCGACCTGGTTGATGTTCGGGCTGTCGGTGACCGTTGCCAGCTGCGGGTTCACGGGATCGCATCCCGGCTCGTAGGGCGAGCCGGTGACGACGACGTCACCGGACACGCAGTTGGGCGTGCCCGTGACGATGCGGGTGCCACCGATCACGAAGACGCCGAACAGGATGACGAAGATCGCCATCGCCGCGACGGCTGCGAAGGTCCGCTGGCCGACGAGGGGTTCGACCTCGACGTCCTCGTCCCGGTCGACCCCGAGCAGCATCAGCACGAACAGGATGAGCACCACGATGGCGCCCGTGTACACGATGACCTGCACAGCTGCGAGCAGCTGGGCGTTCAGGTTCAGGAAGAGGACCGCGACGCCGAAGAGGGTGGCGACGAGGCTGAGCGCCGAGTGCACGGGGTTGCGCGACCAGATGACCCCGAACGCGCCGCCGAGCACGATGAGGGCGCAGATCCAGAAGGTGACCGACTCCACGTTGATGTCCATCGGCCTAGTGGCCCCCGTCGTGGTCGTGGTCGGCTTCGGGTTCGGGTTCGGGGTCCTCGAACGCCTGGCCGCGCTCGGGGGCCCGGATGCCGTAGCCGAGCTCGCCGGACCAACCCACCGTGTTCTCGAAGGTGGCGTCACCTGATGATGAGGTGGCGCGCATCCATGCGGACGTGTGCTGGTCCTCGCCCTCACGCCAGTCCTCCCACGGCAGGTGCTGGGGCATGCCATCGTCGCCGACCAGGAGCTCGTCCTTCGTGTAGATGGCGTCCTGGCGGTTGGTGAACGAGAACTCGAACAGCTTGGTCTCGGTGATGGCCTCGGTCGGGCACGCCTCCACGCAGAGATCGCAATGGATGCAACGCAGGTAGTTGATCTCGTACACGTACCCGAACCGCTCCCCCGGCGACACCGGGTCGTCGGGGTCGTTGTCGGCGCCACGGACGTAGATGCACCGTGCCGGGCACACCCCTGCGCAGAGCTCGCAGCCGATGCACTTCTCCATGCCGTCCTCGTAGCGGTTGAGGACATGGCGCCCGTGCAGCCGCTCGGCCCGCTCGACCTTCGGGCCGGTGTCGATGTCGTAGGAGGTCGTGACCGGCTTCTGGAGCATCTGCTTGAGCGTGACGGCGAAACCTTCGAGATAGCCCATCGCTACTGATCCGCCCCCTCGAGCTCGTGACGTGCATGACCAGCGGCGATCGCGCCCCGGAGGAGGCTGAAGCCACCCATCCCGACGACGATCACGCCGCCGGCGACGAGGGCCGGGTTCCAGTCCTCCTGGACCGTCAGGACGATCGTGCCCAACAGGATGAGCCAACCGAGCGCCGCAGGGATCAGCAGCTTCCAGCCGAGGTCCATGAGCTGGTCGTAGCGGAAGCGGGGCAGCGTGGCGCGGAACCACACGAACATGAACAAGAAGCAGAAGACCTTGAGGCAGAACCAGAAGATGCCCCACAGCCAGCCCGGACCCCAGGGCGCCGGGCCGGCGGGTCCGCCCAGGAACATGGTGACGAACAGGCCCGACATGGTGATCACGTTCATGAACTCGGCCAGGAAGAACAGGGCGAAGCGGATGGACGAGTACTCGGTGTTGAACCCGCCGACGAGCTCCTGCTCGGCCTCGACGAGGTCGAACGGCGGACGGTTCAGCTCGGCGGTGCCGGCGATCACGAAGATCACGAACGGGACGAGGCCGGTGAGGAAGACCGCCCAGTTCGGGACGAGGTTCCCCGGTCCGGCGCCTGCCTGCCAGGTGACGATGGCGTTGGTGGTGAGCGATCCGGTGACCAGGATCACGGCCATGACCGACAGGGCCATGGCGGCTTCGTAGGACACCATCTGGGCCGACGCCCGCACCGCTCCGAGCAGCGGGTACTTCGAGCCCGACGACCAACCGGCCAGCATGATGCCGTAGACGGCGATCGAAGACATGGCCAGCGCGAAGAGGATGCCGATCGGCGGATCGGCGAGCTGCATGTAGGTGTCGTGGCCGAAGACGGTGATGATGCCGTCGTTGCCGTTGTTGAAGTCGCCGCCGATGGGGATGATGGAGAACAGGAGGAACGCCGGGACGAAGGTGATGAACGGGGCGAGGATGAAGACCCGCTTGGCCGCCTTGGTGGGCATCAGGTCCTCCTTGAAGAAGAACTTGATCCCGTCGGCGAGGGTCTGGAGGATGCCGAACGGGCCGGCCTTGTTCGGCCCGATGCGGTTGGTCATGTCGCCGTGGAGCTTGCGCTCGAACCAGATCATGAACATGGTCGCCACGAGCAGGAGCACGAAGACGATCGCCACCTTGGCGACCACGATGAGGACGATCCCCCAATCGAGGGGTCCGTCGAGCATCGGGTCGTTCGCGAACATCGTTGCGATGGTGGGTACGCCGCTCACGCGTCACCGCCCGAATCGATGCGCAGATCGGTGACCCGCTGGCGGGCGTCGATCAACGCACCGAGGTCGACGCCGGGTTGGTTCACGTCGACCGCCGCCGAGCCGCGCGGGATGCCCGCGTCGACGCGGATCTCGGCATGGACCTCCCCCTTGGGTGAGCGGACGCGCACGCGACTGCCATCGGCGACACCGAGCCGCTCGAAGTCGTACGAGCTCACCCGGAGAACCGTTCCCGGCAGGAGCGGGGCGAGCGCCGGAGATCTCTGCACCAGGGTGCCCTGGTCGTACAGCTTCCGGGCGGCGATGAGTCGCAACCCGTAGGCGTCGAGCGGGGCGGGCTCGATCGGTTCGCCCGGGACGAGGACGTGCACCGTGGCAGCGATCGGCTCCTCGACCGTCGCCCCGAACCCGTCGTCGACCTCGGTGGCGGTGTCGATCTCGGCGGCGGTGTCGGCGGTGTCGGCGTCCGGATCCGCAGTCGGGGCCGGTTCGGCCTGCACCGTCTCGTTCGACTCGGTGGCGGACTCCGGTTCGGTGTCGGGGTCGACCGGCGCCTTGGCCCGGACGGTGGGCATGGGGAGCGGCACGACGATCCCGTCGCCGGAGACGTCGACGCCGAACGAGCCGAGCTCGATGCGACGATACGCCGGTGCCAGATCGGTGATCTCGTCCCAGATGGCCTCCACCGATTCGAGGCCCAGGTCGGTGCCGAGTTGGTGGGCGAGCTCAGCGGCGATCACCCAGTCCGGTCGAGCGGTGCCCGGCGGCGTGACCTTCTGACCGACGCGGCTCACCCGACCCTCGATGTTCGTGGTGGTTCCGTCGACCTCGGTGAACCCGGCTGCGGGCAGCACCACATGGGCCTGCGTCGAGGAGTCGGTGAGGAAGAGGTCGGTGGCGACGATCGTGCCCACGTTGGCCAGCGCCCGTTCCGCGAGATCGCGGTCGGCGAAGTCGGCGATGGGGTCGGCTCCGAGGAGGATGAGGACGTCGATGTCGCCGTTCGCCGCGGCTTCGAGGATGCCGGTGGTGTCGAGGCCCTCGCGGGTGGGCACCGAACCCCACGCCGCGGCGAAGTGCTCGGCCCCCTGCGCCAGGCTGATACGGCCCGGCAGGAACCCGGGGGTGAGACCCATGTCGAGCGCGCCGTGCACGTTCGACCGACGGAGCGCACTCAGGAACGTCGCGTCCGGGAGGCTCCGATGGAGGGAGGCGGCCGCATCGGCGGCGAAGATCTCCGATTCGGCGACCGACTGCCGGCCGATGACCACCGTGGGCGCCCCCGGAGCCGACGCGAGCAGCGCGCGTGCTCGGAGGAGCTCGGTGATGTCGACCCCACCGGCGTCGCGACCTGACTGGAGTCCGTCGACGAGCGCCCGGGCGGTCTCGGCGACCTCACCCGGGCGGTGCAAGAGGCTGACCTGTACCAGCGACGAGAGACCCGTCGGCTGCGGAGCGAGCTCGATGACGGTGACCCCGTCCTCGACGATGGCGTGCCGGAGGCGCAGGAAGAGGACCGGCAGCTCCTCCTTGAGGTCGGGACCGGCGAGGATCACCGTTCCGCCGGGCCGACAGACGTCGTCGATGGTGGCGCGGGGCAGGCCGAGCACCACATCGGCAGGGAGCCCGTCGGCGAGCTGGCAATCGACGTTGTCGGTGCCGATGACGCTGCGGGCGAGCTTCGACCAGGCGTAGGCGGCCTCGTTGGTGAGGCGGGCGCCGCCGATCATCGCGACGCGTTCGGCGCCGTACTCTCGGGCCGCGGCGATCGCGGTCGCCGCCTGGGCGAGTGCGGTGTTCCAGTGCGTCGGGGCGAGGACCTCACCACTGCGCAGGAGCGGCTCCCGGAGGCGATCGGCGCTGTTGACCGCTTGGAAGCCGAAGCGACCCTTGTCGCACAGCCAACCCCAGTTCACGGGATCGATGTCGACGCCGAGGTAGCGCAGGACCTCGTTGCGCGAGGACTGCACCGCGATCCGACAGCCCACTGCGCAACCCTGGCAGGTCGACTCGACCTGCTCGAGGTCCCAGGGTCGCGCCTTGAAGCGGTAGGCCTTGGAGGTGAGCGCGCCCACCGGGCAGATCTGGACGGTGTTGCCGCTGAAGTACGACGAGAACGGCTCGTCGGGGAAGGTGTTGATCTCGGTGTCGTTGCCGCGGTCCATGAAGTGGATCAGCGCGTCGCCGGCCACGTCCTTGGCGAACCGGGTGCACCGGTCGCACAGGATGCACCGCTCCCGGTCGAGGTCGATCAGCTCACTGATGGCGATCGGCTTGGCCTTGTGCCGCTTCTCCTCCACGAACCGTGACTCGCCCGGGCCGTAGGCCATGGTCTGGTCCTGCAGGGGGCACTCCCCGCCCTTGTCGCAGACGGGGCAGTCGAGCGGGTGGTTGATGAGGAGGAACTCCAGGACGCCGTCCTGGGCCTTCTTGGTGACGGGAGAATCCGTGGAGACGACCATCCCCGGGGTGCACTCGAGCATGCACGACGGTTGGAGCGACGGGCCACGACCGGTGTCGACCTCGACGATGCACATGCGGCACATGCCGACCGGCGCCATGCGCGGGTGGTAGCAGAACCGGGGGATGTAGACACCGTTGCGCTCGGCGGCGTCGATGAGCAGCTCGCCCTTGCGGGCGACGACCTCGGTGCCGTTGAGGGTGACCGACACGCCCTCCACAGCGGGTGCGTCGGTGGCGTCGCTGGTGGTGTCAGCCATGGTCGGCCCCCTGCGCCGAGACCTGGGGCAGGCGCACCGCGATGGGGGTCTGGGGTGTGGTCGCCGCGCGCTGCTGCATCCCCTTGCGGATGTACGACTCGAACTCGGGCCGGAACCGCTTGAGCGCCGACGCGATGGGCGAGACCGCCGAGGGGCCCAACGGGCAGATGGTGGTCTGCTTGGGCGGCCAGGTGACGCCGGGGCTGATGTTGTCGCAGACGTCCATCAGCAGGGAGAGATCACTGGGGCGCCCATAGCCGTCGAGTATGCGCTTGAGGATGCGCTCCAACCAAGTCGTGCCCTCGCGGCACGGTGTGCACTTGCCGCACGACTCGTGCGCGAAGAACCGCACGACCGAAAGACACGCCTTGACGGCATCGGTCGACTCGTCCATGACGACGATGGCGCCGGAACCCAACATCGAGCCGGCGCGATCGACGGTGCCCTTCTCGAGCGGCAGGTCGAGGTGCTCCTCGTAGAACCACGGAGCCGATGCCCCACCCGGGATGAACGCCTTGAGCGCGGCCCCGTCACGAACGCCGCCGGCGTGCCCCTCGATGATGTCGCGGAAGGTGGTGACCCCGTACTCGACCTCGAACACGCCCGGGTTGTTGACGTGGCCGGACACGGCGAACATGCGCGTGCCCTTGGACGCCTCGGCGCCGAGCGCGGTGAACGCCGAAGCACCGTTGGCGGTGATCCACGGGATGTTCGACAGGGTCTCGACGTTGTTGACGATCGTGGGCTGCATGTAGAGGCCCTTCGCCGCGGGGAAGAACGGCGGCTTGAGTCGCGGCATGCCGCGGTTGCCCTCGAGGCTCTCGATGAGCGCGGTCTCCTCGCCCACGATGTACGCACCGGCTCCCCAGGCCATCACGACGTCCATCGAGAACGACGAACCGAGGATGTTCTTGCCGATGTAGCCCTTGTCGTAGGCCTCGTTGAGCGCCTGCGCCACCCGCTCCTGGGCGAGTGCCATCTCACCGCGGATGTAGCAGAACGCCTGGGCGCAACCGATCGCGTAGCTCGCGATCAGGATGCCCTCGATGAGCTGGTGGGGATCGCGCTCCATGAGGAGGCGGTCCTTGTAGGTGCCCGGTTCGCTCTCGTCGCCGTTGACCACGAGGTACCGCGGCCACACGTCGGGCGGGCAGAACCCCCACTTGACCCCGGCGGGGAACCCGGCGCCGCCCCGGCCCAGCAGGCTGGCGTCCTTCACCTCGGCCACGACCGTCTCGGGAGCCATCGTGAGCGCCTTGCGCAACGCCGCGTAGCCACCGGTGGCCTCGTAGCGCTCGATGGTGTGGGAGTCGTCGTAGCCGAAGCGGCCGGTGATGATCTGTGGGATCGCCCGGCCGGAGGGCGCATCCGGACGATCGTCGGTGTGGCCGGCATCGCCCGGCTGGCTGAAGATCGACATCAGGCGGTGCCGCCTTCCGGTTCGGCGGGTCGGGTGAACCAGACCGGCGCTTCGCGGAGCTCGGGTGACACCGCGCCTGCCGCTCGACCGGCGGGGATGTGCTGACGGACCGCACCCAGGACCCCATGGCGTGGCAGGTCGGGACGTCTGCCTCCCCGGATGTCGTCGATCAACTGATCGAAGTCGTCATCGCTGACCTGGTTGGCGTAGCGGTAGTTCACTTGGAGGCACGGCGCCTCGGTGCACGCAGCCATGCACTCGACCTCTTCGATCGTGAACAGGCCGTCTGCGGTGGTGCTGCCGGCTTTGATGCCGAGGGTCTCCTCGGCGTGGTGCAGCAGCTCCTCGCCGCCCACCAGCAGGCACGAGATGTTCGTGCAGATGTTCACCAGGTAGGTCCCGACCGGTTCGAGCTTGAACATCTCGTAGAACGAGCACGTTCCGAGGACCTCGGCCGGCGTGATGCCGACGAGCTCGCCGATGTGGCACATGGCGTCGTCGGTGACGTAGCCGTCCTGCTCCTGGGCGAGGTGGAGCAGGGGGATCAGGGCGCTCTTCGGCCTCGGGTAGCGGCCGATGATCTCGTGTGCGAGGGCGACGTTCGCCGTGGTGAGCCGAGCCATCAGCGATCCACCTCTCCCATGATCGGATCGACCGACGAGATGATGGCCACCGAATCGGCGATCAGCGAGTTGTGCATCATGTGCGGCAGGCAGCCCAGGTTCACGAAGCTCGGACCTCGCACGTGCAGGCGGTAGGGGGTGGAGCTGCCGTCGGAGACGATGTAGCAGCCGAGCTCGCCGCGCGGCGACTCGATCGGGACGTACGCCTCGCCCTCGGGCACCTTGAACCCCTCGGTGAAGATCTTGAAGTGGTGGATCAGCGCTTCCATCGACTCGTCGATGCGCGCCCGCGGCGGAGGCGTGACCTTCTTGTCCTGGATGCGGTAGTCGCCCTTGGGCATCTGGTCGAGGATCTGGGCGATGATGCGCATGGACTCGCGCACCTCGTTGAGACGGATCGCATAGCGGTCGAAGCAATCACCGTAGGTGCCGACGACGACGTCGAACTCGAGCTGGTCGTACGCCAGGTAGGGCTCGTCGCGCCGAAGATCGGCTGCGAAGCCGGTGGAGCGCAGGATCGGACCGGTGACGCCGAGCGCGATGCACTCCTCGGTCGTGATCGGACCGACGCCTTGGAGACGCTCACGCCAGATCGGCTGCCCGGTGAGCAGGATGTCGTACTCGTCGAGGCGGGGCGGGATCATCTCGAGCAACCGCAGCACGGCGCTGCGCCAGCCGTCGGGCAGGTCGGCGGCGACCCCACCCGGCCGGATGTAGTTGTGGTTCATCCGTAGGCCGGTGACCATCTCGAAGAACCGGAGGACCTCTTCGCGCTCGCGCCAGCCGTAGAGCATCATCGACACGGCGCCGATGTCCATGCCGTTCGTGGCGAGGAACAGCAGATGCGATGCCATGCGGTTGAGCTCGGTCATGAGCATGCGGATCCACACCGCGCGCTCGGGTACCTCGATGCCGAGGAGCTGCTCGACGCTCATCGAGAACGCCAGCTCGTTGAACAACGGTGCGGCGTAGTCCATGCGGGTGACGTTGGTCGCCCCCTGCACGTAGGTGAGCTCCTCGCCGGTCCACTCCATCCCGGTGTGGAGGTACCCGATGATCGGCTTGGTGCGAACGACGGTCTCGCCCCGCAGCTCCATCATCAGCCGGAGCACCCCGTGGGTGGACGGGTGCTGCGGGCCCATGTTGATGATCATGGTCTCGTCGTCGGGATCGGCATCGGCACCGAGCTCGAGCGCCTCGGCCTCCGAGACCCGCAGGACCGCGCCGAGCTCGCGCAGGCGCTCCGATGCTGCCGTGACATCGGCGGCGAACAGCTCCTGGCGACCTTCGGAGGTCGAGACCGCGCCGATGGCCGCCGCCGCGTCGGCGTCGTGGGCCTGTTCGAGGTCGTGGTCGGTGGTGCTCATCGATCCATCCCGGTCACCGCTCGTCGGCGCTGGCTTTGAACTGCACGGGGATGCGTCCGGACGAGTAGTCCTTGCGCAACGGATGACCCACCCAGTCCTCGGGCATGAGGATGCGGGTCAGATCGGGGTGACCCTCGAAGGAGATGCCGAACATGTCGTACACCTCGCGCTCGGATCCCTCGGTCCCGGGGAACCGGTCGAACAGCGTCGGGACGACCGGATCGGATTCGGGCACCTGCACCCGCAGGCGCACCCGGGCGTGGTCGGTGTGGCGGAGGAAGTGGTACACGACCTCGAACCGCTCGGGGGTGAGCGAACCTGGAAGCGTGCGCTCGGCGGTGACGATGTCGCCCTCGGCCACGGCGCGACGGCCGAAGGTCAGGTAGTCGACGGCCGTGACGTCGATGCACATGAGGTAGCCCTCGTCGTAGAGCGCATCGGTGACGCCCCGGAGCTGGTCGCGAGTCGGGTGCAGCACCTCGGTGCCGGGCGCGGCGCCGACCAGCGCGCCGAGGCGCGCCGGCGGAGCGGGCGGTGCATCGGCAACCTCGTCGGGCGCGTCTTCGGTGGCGGGGTGGTCGACCATGGCGTCGACCTATCTTCTGCCGAGGGCGACCGGGCTGTCGAACTGGCCGTCGCGCTGCTCGATGACGAGTCCGGCGCCGCGTCCGTCGCCACGCCGCTGGGTGAGCTCGCCGTCGCCGATCTTGCGGTGCAACGTGATGATCGCGTGCAGGAGGGTCTGCGGTCCTGGCGGACAACCGGGCGCATAGACATCGACGGGTACGACCTGGTCGACGCCCTGGACGATGGCGTAGTTGTTGAACATCCCGCCGCTCGACGCGCAGACGCCCATCGACAGCACCCACTTGGGCTCCATCATCTGGTCGTAGATCTGACGGAGCACCGGTGCCATCTTCTGCGACACGCGACCGGCGACGATCATGAGGTCGGCCTGGCGGGGCGATGCCCGGAAGACCTCCATGCCGACGCGGGCGAGGTCGTAGTGCGGACCACCCGTTCCCATCATCTCGATGGCGCAGCAGGCGAGGCCGAACGTGGCCGGCATGAGGCTGCGGTACCGGGCCCACTTGACGAGATCTTCGAGCCGACCCGTCAGGATGTTGTGATTGAGGCCTTCGAGGCCATCGTCCATCAGGGTCTTGCCGTCGCGACTCATGCGGCGGCCCCGGGGCTGTGGGTGGCTGCCGGTGCGGCCACGGCCTCGTCGGCGACCTTCGGCCGGCCCTCGAGCCCGACCCGACGGATGGTGGACTCCGAGGTCCGGGTGATGCTCACCGCCGCGAGCGAACGGACCCGCTTGGCCGGGCCCCAGTCGAGCGCCCCGTTGCCGATCAGGTACACGAACGACTCGAAGACGAGCACGGCGAAGATCACGATGGCGCCGAACCCGAACGCGCCCAACTCGCGGAACACCGTCGCCCACGGGAGCAGGAACACGATCTCGATGTCGAACACGATGAAGATCATGGCGACGAGGAAGAACTTCACCGGGAAGCGATCGGGCGGCTCGGTGGTGTTGATGATGCCGCACTCGTACGGCGCCGACTTGGCCGCCGTGGGGTTGCGCGGGGCGAGCAACCTCGAGGCCACGCGACTCAACGCTCCGAACACGACCGCCAGCACCAGCATCAACAGGATCGGCAGGTACTGGGCCATCGGGTCAGCCCCCGCCCTTGGCCAGCTCGGCCTTCTGCGCCTTGGCATCGGCCTCGGCCTGCGCCAGGTGGTCGTCGAGGGTCTTGTCCCGATAGTGCAGCATCATCGCGAACACCACGAAGAGGCTGAAGCTGATGGCGAAGAAGTACGCCGGCTTGGCACGGAGGCTCCCCTGATCGCGGATCAGCACCACCGAGATGACGGGCTGGGTCTTGTCGATCACCGGCGTGGGCGGCGGCTGGCCGACCTCGGCCTTCTGGGCGATCACCGGCTGGACCTGGACGACCTGATACCGGGGCGGGGCCCACAGGTCGAAGGTGGTGCGTACGCGCGCCCAGGCGCGGCACAACGGATCGCTCGGGATCAGCCCGGCGCCGTTGGAGAGGTCGCACTCCTCCTTGCGCAGCTCGTTGCCACCCGTTTCGAACGCGTTGAGCTTCACGTAGCCCGTGGCATCGTCGAACAACGGCGACTCGGCGAGCGCAGCGTCCGCCGCGGCCTGGGCCTCACCGGCGGCGGAGGTGGACACCACGTGCCACCCACCGAGCTGATCGCGCTGGGGCACCAGTTCGCTCCCCAACATCGGATCGTCCTCGGGAGCCAACCCGGCCACGTCCGAGAGCGTGGTGTTCTCGGGCTTCGTGACGAAGTCGGCTGCGATCTCGGGATGCGCGGCGATGATGTCGGCACCGGTGGGCAGCGTTCCCGGCGCCGGGAGCTCGTTCAGCTCCTGGAGGTTCGCGGGTGGACTGGATGGGTCGTGGACGTAGATCTCCTCGACGATCCAGCTGGGCGCCTTGCCGCTGGGGCCGATGCCCGGAGGCTGGATCCACCAGTACAGGGTCATGATCGACAACCAGCCGAACAGGCCGGCGAGCGCCAGGAGCATGCCGAGCCGGGAGCCGACGTTGGTGGCGACGATCAGATAGACCGAACCCATCAGGATCGCAACCGCGATGGTGACGACCAGGATGCCCTTGATGGCCGGATCCCACGAGAGGCCCGCGAAGAGGGTCAGGTGCTGCATGCTCACAAGCTCCGCTCGTACTCGACGATCGCCCGGATCTGGTCCTGGGTGAACATCACCTGGCTCGCGTCCAACTTGGCGTCCTCCTCTTCGGCGTTCGGGTTGAGTCCGAACCCGGGCATCTGACCTGACCCGTTCCCGAGGTTGCCGTACGGCTTGCCCCGTTCGGAGCCCTTCGAGACGAAGGCGACCTGGGCGTCCACGGTGTCGAACTGGCGGAGGGTGGACCCACCCGTCAGGTTCGGTCCGAGGCCTCCGCCGCCGGGAACGCTCGGTTGGCCCCAGGACCAGCCGTTGGTGTGGCACCGGGCGCACGAGAAGGCGCCGCCGGCGAACCCGTCGTACTGGCCGAGGTTGAACATGGCCTCACCGGCGGTCTTGTACATCACGGCGCCGTTCGGGCTCGACGGATCGGGGATGGTGCAGTTGCCGGTGTCGTCGGGTGCGCACACCTTCTCGACCTCGGCGGCGACCTCGGCGCGGGTCTTGTCGGCCGGAACCTGGATGCTCGCGAGGTAGTCGATCGTGTCGGTGAGCTGCTGCTCGGTGAGGGGACCGCCACCGGGAGCTCCCCAGGCCGGCATGGGCGAGTTGCCTCGGCCGTAGTTGAGGATGTCGAGGACCTCTTCGCGGCTGTAGCGGTAGAGCACGTTGTCGAGCGCCGGCGCCTGCCAGTTGACCTGGGCGACGAAGTCGCCGTTGTCGTTGAGGATGGGCGTGGCCTTGACGCCACCGACGCCTTCGGGTCCGTGGCACTCGGCGCAGTTGGCCGTGGCCGTGTAGACCTCTTCGCCCTGACGGATGGCGGTCTCCTCGAACATCTTGACCGCTCCGGCTTGACGGGCCGGCTCGTAGAGCCAGTACATCGGCACTGCGATGGCGATCACCGCGAGCAGGCCGAGCGCCGCCGTGAGCGTGCGGTCGAGACGGGTGGTCTCGAGCTGCTCGTCGGTGAGGTCGTCTCGCCGGTTCGGCGCCAGCTCGATCTCGGAGCCCACCTCGGGCCGGCCTCGGCGGACGTTGATGGCGATGGCGATGGCGAAGCCGATGATCAGCACACCGGCGATCAGCCAACCGATCGCCGCTTGGGGCCCACCGGGCGGAGCGGCCGCGGCTGCGCCGCCGGTCGCCTCGGCGGCGAACAGGGGGATCGACACCATCAGTGGCCACCCCCGCCGACGCAGTGGGGGCCTTCAGCTTCCTGGCCGGTCGTGTTGGTGCCCACGGGGGGGCCCTGGATGACGGTTCCGGTGTTCACGTACAGCGAACCACCGGTGACCTCGGTTGCGAAACGATCCATACCGCGCGGCGCAGGGCCACCTTTCTTCTCGCCGGCCATGTTGTACTGCGATCCGTGGCACGGGCACTCGAACCACTTCGAGCTGACGCAGCTCGGCACGCGGCAGCCCAGGTGCGGACACTTCTGGTACACCGGCGACAGACCCGCTTCCATGGCGTTGAGGACCGGGTCGGGGTAGGCGGCCTTGGCCTTGTCGATCGCTGCGGTGGGGTAGGCCGTGATCCACAGACGACCTTCGGCCACGTAGTAGAAGCCCGAGCCCGCCGTGATCTTCTGCTGGATGTCCTCGATCTTGCCCACGTTGATCTTGGAGCCGAAGCCGCCCTTGGGCTGGGGCCACAGGAACGCGATCACCTGCACGCCGAACATCGACAGCGCGAAGCCGAAGAGCACCACGATGCTGCGGTTCAGGAACTGGCGCCGGGCGACACCGATGGTCTCGGGGTCGGGCGCCACGAACGGGGCCAGCTCGGCCTTGGCCGGCTCCACGTCGGTGCCCTTGCGCTCGGCGTCGACGATGCGCTCGATCTCCTTGCCCGTCGGCCGGTCGGTCAGGGTGGCGACGTCGAGGGGCACGTCCTTCTTGCGCGTCTCGTGTGACAACACACCGGTGGCGTCCTGGGTGTCACGACGTTTGGCCGCGGCGATGAGCGAGACGAGCACCAGCACCACGAGCGCGCCCACACCCAAGATGAGTGGAACGGTTGGGATGTCGGCGAACAGCGGGTTCATGTGAAGGTTCCTCGGTTCAGAGCTCGAAGAAGAGGCCGGCGTCCCAGGGCGCCACGAAGTTGAAGCCGGGGCCCCGGAAGAACGAGCCCATCACGACCAGCACGGCCCAGAACATGAGCTGGACGGTGAAGAGCGAGATGGCGAACTTGCGGTCCTCGGGCTTGTTGCTGGGATTGCGGTCCAGGTACGGCGCCAGGATGAGCAAGAAGATGCCCATCCCGGGGATGGTCACGCCCGCCACCATCGGGTGGAACATGGTGAGCAGTTCCTGCAGGCCGAGGAAGTACCACGGCGCCTTGGACGGGTTCGGCGTGTTGTTGATGTTGGCGAGCTCGAGCAGCGGCGCGTTCACGAAGATCGAGAAGATGAGGATGAAGACCGTCATCGCCAGGGCGGCCACGAACTCGATCGCGAGCAGGTGGGGCCACACGTGGACCTTGTCCTGCGGCGTTGACTTGACGTCTTGGATCGAGCCGGCCTTGATGACGGTGAGCAGCCGCTGGGTGTGACCTGCGGGGCCGGTGATGCCGGGTGGCGGCGCGGCCGTGGCCACCGCCGTTGCGGTTCCGCCGGCCGGCGTGAGCGCGCCACCGCCGTCGCCGCCCGCGTCGGCGCCGCCGGCCTTCTTGGCCTTGGCTGCCTGGCTGCGTGCCAACAGGTGCGCCGGGATCTTGCTGTCGCCGGCTCCGGCCGACGCACCGGCGTCGGCGGCCGGGGGCGTGGCGGCGGCGGCGTCGGCCGGGGCGTCGCCGCCCGCCGCCTTGTCGGCGGCCTTCTGCCTGGCGGCCTCGGCTCGCTTGCGGAGATGTTCGGGGTTCTCGGTCCTGGTGTCTCGAACCCCTTCCTAGAGCGGACCGGAGATGCCACCGTCCTTGCGGACCCGCCAGAAGTGGATCGCAAGGAAGATGACGGTGACGAACGGGACGAAGAGGACGTGCAACACGTACCAGCGCAACAGGGTGTCGGTGCCGATCTCCTTGCCGCCGAGCAGCACGAAGCGGACCTGGTCACCGAACACCGGTGTGTAGCCCATCATGTTGGTTCCCACGGTGACGGCCCACAGCGCCAGCTGGTCCCAGGGCAGCAGGTAGCCCGTGAACGACAGCAGCAGGGTGAGCGTGAGCAGGATGACGCCGATGACCCAGTTGAACTCGCGAGGCGGCTTGTAGGCGCCGTGGTAGAAGACCCGGGCCATGTGCAGGAACACCGACAGCACCATGAGGTGGGCCGCCCATCGGTGCATGTTGCGGACCAGGAGGCCGAACGTGACCGACGTCTGCAGGGTGTAGATGTCGGTCCAGGCCTGCGCCGCAGTGGGTCGGTAGAAGAACATCAAGAAGATGCCCGTGATGGTGAGCAGGATGAAGAGGAAGAAGCTCAGACCACCGAGGCAGAGCGTGTAGGAGACCTTGACCGCGTGCCGCTTCACCTTCACCGGGTGGAGGTGGTAGAGCACGCTGTTCATGATCACGTAGGAGCGGTTCCGGGGGCTGTCGGTGTAGCCCTTGCGGAACACCGAACCCGGCCGGAAGATCGAGTTCCATGCCTGCGAACCCTGCATCTTCTCGTTGATCTCGCCGAGCTTCTCGGCGGCTCTGGACCGCCCATCCATCGTCTTGGCCAACGTCTTCTCCTGATCTGCTGCTTGGGTCCTGCATGTCGCCGGGTGCTCGGTCGGCGGCGGGGTGGTGCTCGAACGGGGGTGCGGTGCGGTTCAGTCGGTCAGCCGAGGCGCATGCCGTAGCCGTACCCGTGGGTGTTGGTTCGCTGGTGCAGATCGCCCTCGGCCGACGGCGCACCGACCTTGCCGAGGATGATCACACCGGTGGGGCAGCGGTCGACGCAGAGCGCGCACCGCGTGCAGACGTCGTCGTCGATCAGGAACACCGAGTGGTCGCCCGGGTCCTCGCCGGGCAGTTCGGTGTTGGGTGCCTGGTCGATGGAGCTGGTGGTGACGAGGTGGATGCACTTCCACGGGCAGATGTCGACGCAGCCTTCGCACGTGATGCACTCGGACTGGTCGATGTGGATGAACTGCTTGGGCTTGACGGCCTTGGAGAGCCAGTCCGCGTCGACCTCCTGGAGGATGTAGTCGTCGCGGAACTCGGGCATCGGCGGGTTCGCATCGGTCTTGGCCATGGCTCGTTACCCCTTCCTCACCAATGGGCGGCCGTAGTCGGACGTGGCCAACTCGGCGGAAGCGGCGGCGACCTTGGTGCCACGCTTCTGCCACCACGACCACAGGTACATCTGCACACCGAGGAACACGATGTACATGCCCACGGCGATGAGGTCCCGCAAGGTCTGGTAGCTGATGGTCATCGGGAACCACGCGCCACCCTGGGAGACCGGTTCCAGCAAGTCGAAAGGCCCGTAGAAGAGGTTGTCGGGGCGCCACTTGAGCTCGTTGTCCGCCCAGGTCAGCCACAGGTGGGGTACGACGCCGTAGACCCAGAACATCAAGAAGAAGGCGTACACCGACGCCACCATGGCCTCGCCCCAGGTGATGGCCGTGCCGATGGGACGGCGCTTGGCCACCGGGATCAGCACGAGCAGCAGCGCGACCGCGATGAGCATGGAGGTTATGAGTGCAACCACGTGTCGGAGACCTCCCTCGTGAAAGTGCTCACAAGCATCCTACCCGGCTCGAGAGCCGGTGGATCCGGGACGAGTACTGAAGGTGTGGTTTAGCACGCGCCCTCCTCGCGAGGCACATCGGGAGCGTTGCCGTTGGATGACCCCGCAGCGCGTCGGCGCTCCGAGCCGGACTCCACCCCAGCGGCCGACCGTCGGCCTCGGACGACGGGGGTCGCCGATTGTCACGCGCCAACGGGCCGACGCTAACGTGGCGCCGTCGGCGTCGGCTCCGGTCGTGTCGCCCGTTCGTACGTCCACGGCCTCGGAGGAAGCGTGACCGAAGTTCCCGAGCACCTGTTGAAGCGTTCCCAGGACCGTCGCTCGGCGCTCGGGCTGGGTGGCGGTGACACCGGCGGCACTGCTGCACCAGCCAAGTCGGCGTCCACCGAGGTCGCCCCGGCGGCCGCGGCGACGCCAGCCGTCGCGGCTGCGCCGGTTCCCGAGGTGGTCAAGGCCCCCGAACCGGTTCCGGCCTACGTCACCGCCTCGCTCGAGCGCAAGCGCATCCCCATCTGGGCCATGCCCGTGCTGGCGTTCCTCCCGGTGTGGGCGGTCATCTACGCACAGACCCTCTCGCCGCCCCCCAAGGCCGAGCTGTCCCAGCTCGATCTCGGCGCCGAGGTCTACAGCCAGTGCGCCGGGTGCCACGGTGGTTCCGGTGGTGGCGGCGCCGGTCGTCCGCTCGCCGACGGCGAGGTGCTCAAGACCTTCCCGCACATCGCCGACCAGCTCCAGTTCATCCGCTTGGGGTCGTCCGGGTTCGAGGGTGTCGAGTACGGCAACCCCGAGCGTCCGGGCGGCGCGCACAAGGGTCTCTCCTACAACGGCGGCAAGATGCCGGCGTTCGCATCGCTCACCGATGCGCAGCTCCTCGAGGTCACCCGACACGAGCGCGAGACCCTCAGCGGCGAGGAGGGCGACTTCAAGGTCGATGCCGAGGGCAACCGGCTCTGGCCCAACGGCAAGCCCATGCTCGATGCGTCCGGCAAGCTCGTCTTCGATGACGGCACGCCCATGTTCGACGCCGACTTCCAGTTCACCCAGCCGGTCGACGCCTCGAAGCCGCCGAGCGCGTAGCGCCCGCCGCCGGACCGGGGTCAGCGATCCCGGTTCGCCACCGTCGCCTGCGCCGCGCGGACGGCCCGTTCGACGACCTGATCGATGACGGCGTCGTCGTGAGCGAGGCCGGGGAACAGGACCTCGTACGCCCCGGGCGCGATCGCAACGCCCCGGTCGAGCAACTCGTGGAAGAGGACCCGGTACGTCGGTTCGTCGGTGCGCCGGGCGCTGTCGTAGTCCGTCGGGCTCTCGGGCCCGAGGAACAGGCCGACGAGGCTCGCCACCCGTGGCACCGATGCGGCGATGCCTGCGGATGCGAGGGCATCGGCGAGTCCTCCCGCGAGTCGGGATGCGGTTGCCTCGAGCTGTTCGTAGGCCGCGGCGTCGAGCAGCTCGAGCGCGGCCAGGCCGGCGGCGGTGGCGAGGGGGTTCCCCGACAGCGTCCCGGCCTGGTAGACGGGCCCGAGCGGCGCGAGCACATCCATGACCTCGGCCCGACCGCCGACCGCGCCGATGGGGAGGCCGCCACCGATGACCTTGCCGAAGGTGGCGAGATCCGGTCGCACGCCGAGCAGCTCCTCGGCGCCGCCGCGCGCCACCCGGAACCCGGTGATCACCTCGTCGAAGATCAAGAGGGCACCGACCCGGTCGCACTCCGCACGGAGCCCTTCGAGGAAGCCGGGCACGGGAGCGACCAGGCCCATGTTGGCGGCAACCGGTTCCACGATCACGCACGCGGCGTCGTCGGCCAGGGTGGGCACGACGTTGTAGGGCACCACCACGGTGTCGGCGACTGCGGACTCGGTGACCCCGGCGGACGCGGGGAGACCGAGCGACGCCATCGCCGTTCCGCTCTCGGCCAGCAGGGCATCGGAGTGGCCGTGGTAGCAGCCGGCGAACTTCACCATCGTCGGTCGGCCGGTGAATCCCCGAGCGATGCGGATGGCGGTCATCGTCGCCTCGGTCCCGCTGCTCACCAGGCGGAGCTTGTCGACGCTGGGTACCCGCTCCACGACCGCCTCGGCCAGGCGGACCTCGCGGGGCGTGGGCGCCCCGTACGACGTGCCGTCGGCAGCGGCCCGGGTCACGGCGTCGACGATCGCCCGGTGCGCGTGGCCGGCGATGATCGCGCCGTAGGACTGCACCAGGTCGATGCGCTCGACCCCTTCGACGTCGGTGATGGTCGGGCCGGCGGCGCGAGCGACGAAGTACGGGGAGCCCCCAACGGAGTTGAACGCCCGCACCGGCGAGTTCACGCCACCCGGGATCACGAGGTTCGCCCGATCGAACCACCCGGTGTTGGTCGACGGATCCGCCGGGGCACCGCCGGTCTCGGCGCCGGGGTTCATCGGCCGAGCTCCTCGGCGACCTCGCGGGCGAGGTAGGTCAGGATCAGATCCGCCCCGGAGCGCTTGATGGCGGTCAGCTGCTCGAGCCCCACGGCGAAGCCGTCGATCCAGCCCCGTTCGGCGGCGGCCTTGATCATGGCGTACTCGCCTGACACGTGGTACGCCGCGATCGGCACATCGACCTCGGCCCGGGCCCGCACGATGATGTCGAGGTACGACAGCGCCGGCTTGACCATGATGAGGTCGGCGCCCTCCTGCAGGTCGAGGCGGATCTCCTCGAGCGCCTCTCGGGCGTTGCGGACGTCCTGCTGGTAGCCCTTGCGATCCCCGCCGTCGGCGATCGTGACGTCGACCGCGTCGCGGAACGGCCCGTAGAGCGCCGATGCGTACTTGGCGGCGTAGGCCAGGATCGAGATGTCATCGAAGCCTTCGTCGTCGAGGGCGTCGCGGATCGCCATGACCTGACCATCCATCATGCCGCTCGGCGCGACCATGTCGGCCCCGGCGGTGCCCTGGGCCACCGCGGCACGGCAGTAGAGGTCCAGGGTGGCGTCGTTGTCGACCTCACCGTCGGCGTCGAGCACGCCGCAGTGACCGTGATCGGTGTACTCGTCCACGCAGAGGTCGGCGATGAGCACGAGGTCCTCGCCGAGCTCGTCGCGCAGGTCGCGCAGGGCCAACTGGACGATGCCGTCCTCGTCCCAGGCGCCGGAACCCTCGTGGTCGCGCTGCTCGGGGACGCCGAACAGGATGACCGCGGGCACACCGAGGTCGGCGAGCACCTTGGCCTCCTCGACGAGCGAGCTGCGGGTGTGCTGGACCACACCGGGAAGGCTCACGATCGGCTGCGGCTCGTCGATGCCCTCACGGACGAACAGCGGAGCGATCAGGTCGTCGACACCCAGGCGGGTCTCGGCCACCATGCGGCGCAGGGCCGGCGTTCGGCGGAGGCGGCGCATCCTGCGTTGGGGGAAGGTCACCCCCCGAATCTAGGATGCCGGCCGACGCGATCGCCCATCGCGTCGACTGGTGGCCGGCTCAGCGCGCGCTGCGCCCCGATGCCGCACCTGGTGGTCGGACGTGGGCCACCATGGCGTCGACCAACCCGGCGATCGTGTGGTCCGAGGCCACAACCGCTGGCTCGATCCCGAGCGCTCGAGCGGTGGCGGCGGTGACCGGACCGATGCACGCGACGAGCGGGGGGACGGCATCGACGCCGAACGCGGCCACGAAGTTCGAGACGGTCGACGACGAGGTGAAGGTGATGGCGTCGGCGTCGGCAACCGCGGCACGGCGATCGGCGGTCGCCACGAGGGGGCGGGTCTCGTAGGCAGCCACGACGTCGACGTGCCAACCCCGGGACCGCAACCCGTCGGGAAGGACCCCTCGAGCGACCGATGCGCGCGCGAGGAGGAGACGGCCGGACCCGTCCGGACCCGGCGGTGGGAGGGCGTCGAGAAGTGCCTCGGCGATGTACTCGTTCGGGACCAGATCCGCGACCACCCCGTGTCGGGCGAGCGCGGCTGCGGTACCGGGGCCGATGGCTGCGACGCGGGCCCGACCGAGATCCCGAGCGTCTCGGAGCAGACGGACGAAGCGTTCGGCTCCGTTCGGCGAGGTCAGGACGACCCAGTCGTAGGCCGCTGCAGATTCGGCTGCCTTGCGCAGCGCCGCGCCGCCATCAGCAGGCTCACCGATCTCGATGACCGGCACCTCGATCGGACCTGCCCCCTCGGCCCGCAGCGCCGTCGAGAGCTGCGACGCCTGGTCACGGGTTCGGGTCACCACGACCTGCATCCCGAACAGCGCCTTGGACTCGAACCAATCGAGCTGGATGCCGGCAACGCGCCCGACGACGATCGTCGAGGGCGACTCGAGCTCGCCGAGGTGATCGCCGATGGTCCCCAGGGTCGTCCGGAGGGTCGTCTGCTCGGGACGGGTCCCCCACCGCACCACGGCGACCGGGGTCGAGTCGTCGAGACCGCCCGCCCGCAGGCGGGCCACGATCTTGGGAAGCCGACCAATGCCCATGAGGATCACGATCGTGCCGCCGAGGCGCGCCACGCTCTCCCAGTCCAACTCGCCGCCCTTGTCGGGGTCCTCGTGACCGGTGACCACGGTGAACAGCTCCGACGAGTGGCGCATCGTCACCGGGATCCCGGCGTAGGCAGGGACACCGATCGCCGACGTGATGCCTGGGACGACCTCGAAGGCGATGCCCGCATCCTGCAGGGCTGCCGCCTCCTCGCCGCCGCGGGCGAACACGAACGGATCGCCGCCCTTCAGGCGCACCACCGTCGCCCCCGTTCGCCCGTGCCGGACCAGCAGTTCGTTGATCTCGTCCTGCGTGATGGTCGGGTTGCCCGGGCGCTTGCCGACGTTGATCCGCGTCGCGCCCACGGGCGCCAGGTCGAGCAGGCTGACAACCGACAACCGATCGAAGATGACGATGTCTGCAGCACGCAGGACCTGGTCGGCGCGCACCGTGATGAGGCCAGGATCACCGGGGCCGGCCCCGACCAGGTAGACGGTCACGGGTGAACCTTAGGTGGGACGTCGGTGCCGTCGGTTCGGGCGCACCCACGGACGCATCGCCGCTCGACGCCCACGGGCGTGTCAGCATCGACGGGACATGCGCGTCCCTGCTCCACTCCAGCCGGACGGTCCTGGCCCCGCCACGATCCCCCGTCGATGAACACCGACATCGGCGAGCCCCTCGACGGCCGCACGGCACGAGCTGAACGCACACGCGACGCGATCGTCGACGCGTTGATCGCCCTGCTCGAGGAAGGCGACCTCCAACCCACGGCGAACCGCATCGCGGAACGGGCCGGCATCTCGCTGCGGTTGATCTACCACCACTTCGGCGATCTCGAGTCGCTGTACCGGGCGGTCGCTCGACGCACCAGCCAACGGCTCGCCGAACGAACCCACCGCATCCCGGTCGAGCAGCCGCTCGAGATCCGCATCGACCAGCTCGTCGAGCAACGGGCCGACACCCTCGAGTGGCTCACACCGGTGCTGCGGGCCGCGCAGCTGAGCATCGCGCCGGCTCCCGGGCTCATGAGCAACCGAAGCTCGCTGCACGCGCTGGGCGAGCGCGAGGTCGATGTGGTGTTCGCCCGCGAGCTGGCCGCACTCCCCGACGATCGGCGCTCGGTGGTCAGGTCAGCGCTCAACGGCACGCTCTTCTGGGGCCATTGGGACGACCTCCGCCGGACCGGCCGAACCGTCGACGAGGCGACGGCCTCGCTCGCCTTCACGGTCCGAGCCATCTTCGCAGCCGTCGGCGCGCGGCACGGCTCCTGACCCGGGCAGAGTGCCGGACGGCCCGCGAACGTCGCACCTCGGACCCGTCTCCGGGTGCCGCCTCGCCCGGAGACGGTCACTACCGTGAGGCGGGGCTCGCCGGAGAAGAGATCGAGGGGCATGGAGCGGCCGACGCAACACCTATCGATCAACGAGGCCGCCGAGGCACTCGGCGTGCACTACATGACCGCCTACCGGTACGTGCGGACCGGCCGTCTTCCCGCCACCAAGGTCGGCCACGAGTGGCGGATCGATCCCGACGACGTTCGGCTCCTCCGAGAACCCGACGACGCCACGGCTCGGGCCTCCCCCCCAGGCTCGGGCCGCGCACGCGAGCGCACGCGAGCCCTGATCAACCGGCTCACACGCTCGGACGAGGCCGGCGCATGGACCATCGTCGACGAGGCGACCCGGTCGGGAGCGGCGCCGGACGGTCTCTACCTCGAGCTCCTCGCCCCCGCGCTCCGCGAGATCGGCGAGCGATGGGCACGCGGTGATTGCACCGTGGCCGAGGAGCACCAGGCCTCGGCGCTCGTGATGCGGATCATCGGTCGTCTCGGGCCCCGCTTCGCCCGACGAGGACGCCGGCGGGGCACGGTGGTCGTGGGAGCCCCGCCCGGCGACCTCCACGGGCTGCCGTCGGCCTTCCTCAGCGACCTGCTCCGCGGGCGGTCGTTCGACGTGATCGACCTCGGTGCGGATGTGCCGGTGTCGTCATGGGCGACCACCTGTTCGGAGGCGCCCCGGCTGGTCGGTGTCGGCCTGTGCGCCTCGTCTCCCGGGAACGACAGCTCGATCGCCGAGGTGATCGACGCGATCCGCGCGCACGGCGACGTGCCGATCATCCTCGGCGGAGGAGCGGTCGAGGACGCGGCGCACGCCCGACGCGTCGGAGCGTCGGCCTACTCCGATTCGTTCGCATCGGCGATCGCCCACTTCGACACCGATCGCCGAGCCGACCGCGATCGGACCTCCGAGCGCCCCGCCTCCTGATCCGGGCGCCAAGCGGTCTGCGGACCCGGTGGTGGCTCGCTCCCGAGGGGTCGCAGGCCGTGCGATCGAGCCGGTGACCGTGCAGCGTCTCGACGCGCCCGCGACCGGGTACGAGACGAGCAGGACCATTGTTCGGAGTTGTTGGAACAACAACCGCCCCGAGTGCGTTCAGTCGTTTAGTGCTAAATACGAACCGTCCCGTGGCCAAAGGTGTGATCGCCCGCTCGACGAGTGGGTCATCCCACGTGGCTCCCGGTTCCGAATGCAGCACGATGCCGACCAATCCACGCACCCGCCGCCCCGAGCACGGGTGCCTCGTCCGCCGATTCGCTGCGGTGGACCGAACGAACCGGAGCATCCGATGACCTCCTCGACCACGATCCACCCTCGAACCCTCGGTGATCCCCGACCGCAGCCCCTGGTCGTCCAGCGCGAGCAGTGGATGACCAGCGCCGCCTGTGCAGGGAGGACCTCCCTCTTCTTCGGCATCGCCGGCGAGCGGCCCGAACGACGGGTCCGCCGAGAGGCGCGAGCGCGCAAGGTGTGCACCGACTGCCCGGTCATCGTCGAGTGTCGCGAACTGGCACGCCTCAACGGTGAGAACGGGTTCTGGGGAGGCGAGTCCGAGGAGGAGCGAGCGGCCGCCGGGTACCCACCGGTCTCGATCAGCCGTCGCAGCGTGCAGGACGCGGCGTCGGCCGGCGCCGGAACCGCCATGAAGGCGAGTTGAGGCTGTCGCCCGCGGGCAGACGGCCTCGGCGGATCGCCGACACCGCCACACAGACGTGATCAGGTGCTCCGACGCCGGAACCGCAGCCGATCAGGACGCGTCCCTGCGTGAACCGCCGGCGCCGATCAGCTGGAGGTAGTCGGCGCGAGCGACCTCGTGCTCGACGATCGGTTCGGGGTAGTCACGCCCGAGGCGGACGCCGGCAGCGTGCGCGACCTCCACGGGCACCATCCACGGAGCGTGGATCTCGTCGTCGTCGAGCCGTGCGATCTCGGGCACCCAGCGCCGGATGTACGCACCACCGGGGTCGTGGCGCCGGCTGTGCTCGACCGGATCGATGACCCGGTTCGCCGGCCGGGCATCGTGGCCGGTCCCCGCAACCGACTGCCAGTTCGCCGCGTTCTGGGCCGGATCGGCGTCGACCAGCAGCTGCATGAAGTGCCGCTCGCCGATCCGCCAGTCGACGAGCAGGTCCTTCACGAGGAACGAGGCGGCGAGGATGCGCGCCGGCTCGGGCATCCGACCGGTCTCACGGAGGTCGCGCATCGCGGCATCGACCATCGGGAAGCCCGTGAAGCCACCCTTCCACGCCGAGATCTGAGCGGGACGGTCGCGCCACCGGATCCCTCGGTACTTCGCGACCTGTTCCCGCTCGGCGAGATCGGGGGTTTCCGCGAGCTGGTGCGCGTACCAGTCCCGCCGAGCGAGCCGACGCACCAGATCGCTCCGGGCGGGCGAACCGTCGCCCGCTGCCGCCACGACCGTTCGGGCAGAGATCGTGCCGAAGTGGAGATCGGCCGACAGGTGTGCGCCGGGATCGGTGGAGATGTCCTCACCGTCGCCGGCGCCACGATCGAACGCCGCGAGCGCCTCGTCGAGGCGCCGACGCGCCTCCTTGGCCCCCTCGAAGAACGCTGGAGGACCGTCGAGGACCGGCAGCGGTTCGCCGGGATCGTCGTAGACGACCACGTCGCGGGCCTCGGGCCACTCGTCCCAGGCGGTTCGGGCCCACACCTTGTGGAACGCGCTGAAGACCTTCGACAGGGAGCCCTTGGCCGTGCGGACGCTTCCGGGTGCGAGCACCAGCGAGCCGTACCACGATCGGACGGGGACCGAGAGCTGATCGGCGACGGCGACGTCACGCTCCTGAGCGAACCGAGAGACGTCGGCGTTGAGGTACAACGCGCCGGCGGAGAACACCTCGACGGCTTCGGGCACGAGCGTTCGAGGATCGCCGAGGCGCACGAGCAGACGGCCGCCGGTCGCCTCGAAGAGGTCGTAGTCGAGCGCTTGGAGGTTGGCGATCAGCTGCCGGCGCCGGTACGGACCGACCGACCCGAGCAGGACGGGGTCGAGCACGTACAGCGGCACGACCGCGTTCCGCTCAGCCGTCGCGGCGGCCCAGGCAGGGTTGTCGTCGAGTCGTAGGTCGCGCCGGAACCAGACCAGTCCGACCTCTTCCGCTGGCGCCATGGGCCGTGAGCGTAGTGCCCGCTCCCGCCCCGGCCACTCGGCGGGGAGTCCGTCCGAGGACGACGCCGCGCGCCGACGCACCCCTTGCTCCACCCCGAGGCCACGGGGCCGAGGACGTCAGGCGAGCGGACGGCCGAAGGGAAGCTCGTCGCGCCAGGTGCCGAGAAACGCCTCCGCCCGACGACAACTCGCCAGCAGGGGCCCGTCCTCGTGACCGAGGACGTCATCGAGCGCGGTGGCGATGCGCTCACCCACCAGGGCATCGACCTCGTCGGGCACCACGCTCGCGTCGGCGAAGGCGGCGAACCACGGTCCTGCTGCCGTCACGAAATCCGGCAGGACCACCTTCCCGGAGCGACGGAGCACGGCGAGTGCCTTGGCCGTGACGGGGACCGGGCCCATGGGGACCACGAGCGCAGCAGTGATGACCGCCGCGGCATCGTGGTCGATCGCGCCCACCTTCGAGCCGGTGACCACGATGTCGGCCTCGGCCGCGAAGACCGCCGACGGCGAACCGAGATCGCCGAGTTGCTCGACACCGGCGGGACCATGTTCGTCGACCAGTCCGATCAGCTGGTCGACATCGAGCCCCGCAGTGTCGACCAGGGTGCCGGCGCTCGATGCGACCGCCACGATCTGGGCACCTGCACGTGCGAGGGACGCGACCACCGCGGTGGACGACCGATCCAGACCGTCGACCGCGACACGGGTGCCGGCCAGGTCGCCGTGCGCCCGAACCGCCGCCGCGACCACACCGGTGGCGAGGAACCGATCACGGCTGACCGACTCGATTCGGTCCCCGGGCTCGAGATCCCTCAGGGGTGCCAGATCGCCATCGCTCACGCCCTGGCCGGCGACGAGCTGCAGCGACCCGGCCCGAACCGCAGGGCCCACTTCTGTGATGAACGACGCGAGTGCCTCGCCCCGCCCCTCGGGCTTCGCGTTGACGCCGCAGGAGGCACCGCCCATCTGCTGTTCGAACGTGGCGAACAGGTAGGTCAGGCTCCGGGCGAGCGTCGTGGCACCGTCGACGAGGATCTTCGGAGCCGATCGCACGATGCCCGCGCTGGGCTGTTCGGGACCGAGGTCGAAGACGATGAACGCGTCGCACCCCGTGAGCTTGTTCACGACCACGACGACAGTTTGGTGCGAGAGCATCGAACTGGGACAATCGACGAACCTCGGCAACGAGGGGACGGTCCGCATCCCGGGCCGTCGACCGCGTTCGGGCGTCGCACGGTCGACACCGGGCACGAAGTGGCAAGGGGCAGGCGCGGCGAATGGCGATCACGGATGGCCGTGAGCAACACGGCGGGAACGAACCGCGCGTCCTCGTCGTCGACGACGCCCCCGAGTTCGTCGAGATGCTCGTGCCCCTCTTCGAGCGCGAGGGCTACCGGACCGAGAGCGCCAGCGACGGCGAGTCGGCTGTCGCAAGGGTCCGCTCCTTCTCACCGGATCTGATCGTGCTCGATCTGGCCCTCCCCAAGCTCGACGGCGTCGACGTCTGTCGGGCGGTGCGGTCCTTCAGCGACGCCTACGTCCTGATGCTCACGGCCAGGGGCGACGAGGCCGACCGCGTCGCAGGTCTCGAGGTCGGCGCCGATGACTACATGACCAAGCCGTTCTCGTCGCGAGAGCTGGCGGCACGCGTGCGCGCGCTGCTCCGCCGTCCCCGCGTGGGTCTGCTCCCCCGCCACCACGACACCGGCGGTTCGCCGAGGAGGCTCGGCTCGCTCGTGGTCGACCCGCTGCGCCGCGTCGTGACCGTGGAGGGCGACGAGGTCCCGCTCACCCGGATCGAGTTCGACCTGCTCGACGCGCTCGCGTCGGAGCCCACGGTCGTGTTCTCGCGATCCCTGCTCCGCGAGCAGGTGTGGGGGCCGGAGTGGTTCGGCAACGACCACGTCGTCGACGTCCACATCGCGAACCTGCGCAAGAAGATCGATCGAGGCGGCGCCAGCTACGTGCGAACCGTGCGCGGGGTCGGCTACGGCATGGCGATCGGCTGATCGCCGCGCCCGTTGCTCACCTCGGTGGGACTTCCAGCAGACGACGGAGCTCTCGGCTCAGGTCGTGCGCCACGGCCTCCCCTTCGGCCCCGATGTCTTCGAGCGTGAACGGCGGCTCCACCCCGTCGGAGGACTCGAGCACCCGGCAGTACGAGGCCAAATGGGACGCACCGACCGCTTCGCTCGTGGAACCGAGCAGATGGGCGGCAGCGACGAGTGCGGCGCGATCACCGGCGCGCCACGACTTGGCGATCGTGGCGAGCCTCGGCTGCAACTCACGGAGGTAGGCGCGCATGACCGTGGCCACGACCTGGGCATCCGCCAGATCGTCCACCAACCGTTCGAGCACGGCGACGTCGACCGCTCCGGTCGGCCCCGGCCCACACCCACGCCCGAATCGGCCGACGAACCCCCGTTCGTCGTGGGGTTCGGGATGCGAGGTCGACGACCACCGGCGGACGACCTCGGCGAGCACGGTCAGGCTCACCGGTTTGGCCACGAAGTCGTCCATGCCCGCACGCAGGCACCGCTGGCGATCATCAGCCCGGGCGCGCGCGGTCAACGCCACGATCGGCGTGCGAGGGGCGCCGATCTCGCGTTCGAGGGTCCGCAGACGTCGGGTCGTCTCGAGGCCGTCGATGCCCGGCAGCTGCAGATCCATCAGGACGACGGCGGCGCCCACCTCGACGAAGTGGTCGATCGCCTCCGCTCCCGACGCGCAGACGGACACGTCGAACCCGAGTCGTTGGAGCTGTCGACGGACGACGACCTGGTTGATCTCGCCGTCCTCCACGACCAAGACCCGCACGCCGGTCGGGTCCGATGCGGGGTCGACGGATCCGGCCAGCAGTTCGATCGGTCCCCCTGGGTCGAGCACCTCGACCGGGAGCACGAACCAGAACGTCGAGCCCTGGCCGACCACGGACTCGAAGCCGAGCTCACCTCCCATCAGCTCGACGAGTCGCTTCGCTATCGAGAGCCCGAGGCCGGTGCCGCCGAACTCACGGGCCGTCGAGTTGCTCGCCTGGGCGAACGGCTCGAACAACCGATCGAACGCCTCGGGTTCGATGCCGACGCCGGTATCGGACACCTCGATGCGCACCCGCGTCCGACGGTCCGACAGATCGCCATCGCGGCTGGCCCGAACGCGCACCTCGCCCGACGACGTGAACCGCACCGCGTTCGCCACCAGGTTGACGAGGACCTGCCGGACACGCAGACCATCGACGCGCACGCAGCTCGGGAAGCCGGCCTCGGCCTCCATCACCAGATCGATGCGCTTGGCGTTGGCCTCGGCCCCGAAGAGCGCGACCACGTCGTCGACGATGTCGGCGACGAACAGGGGTCGGGGCTCGATCTCGAGCCGGCCGACGTCGATCTTCGAGTAGTCGAGGATGTCGTCGAGCACCATGCGCATGGTCTCGGTGGCCCGCTCGATCGATCGCGCCAACTGGCGAGCATCGTCGTCGAGCGGGGCCGATGCGAGCAGCTCGCTCAGCCCGAGGAGTCCCTGGATCGGTGACCGCAGCTCGTGGCTGACGCTGGCCACGAACTCGGTCCGCATCTCCAACGCTCGAACGGCCTGATCTCGCGCCTCGTTCAGGTCTCGCTCGACCTGCTTGCGTTCGGAGATGTTGCGCCCCGTGAGGACCACGGCACCGACAGCCGGATCATCGAGGAGGTTCACCGCAGAGAGCTCGGCATCGATCCAGGCGCCGTCGGCCCTCCGGACCCGGAGCTCACCGGCCACCGCCGAACCCGGAACCGCGCACACCGCGGCGAAGCCGCGTGCGGCTCCGGCGATGTCGTCGGGATGCACCAGGTCGACCGCGCGCGCCGCCCCCCAGAACTCGGCGTTGTAGCCGAGCATCGGACGGACGTTCCCGCTCCAGCTCAAGATCCGAGCCTGGCGATCGAGCAGCACGACGGTGTCAGAGATGTTCTCGATCATCCGTCGGAAGCGGTTCTCGGTGAGCTCCAGCGCCGACCTGGCCACCGTCGAGTCGGTGAGGTCGCGGATGTTCACCACGACGCCGTTCACGGCCGGATCGTCGACCAGGTTGGTGCTCACCGCCTCGACGAAGCGCAGCGAACCGTCGTTGTGTACGAGCCGGAACTGCAGGGAGGTGACCGGCTCGTCGTCGACGGGTCCGGACATCACCGACGCGAACGACTGCTCCACCACACCGCGATCATCGGGATGCACGTAGCGGAAGATGTCCGAGCCCGCCACGTCGTCGCTGCGGTTCCCGGTGAGCCGCTCGCCGGCCGGCGAGGAGTACACCAGCCTTCCAGCGGCATCGACCACCACGACCGCGTCGGTGGCGTTCTGCACCAGCGCCCGGAACCGTTGCTCGCTCGCGAGCAGCGCCGAGCGCGCCGCGACCTGGTCGGACACCTCCACGACCGTGGCGATGACACCCCAACGCCCGTCGTCGGCATCGCCGAGCGATGAGGCGGTGAACCGGCCCCAGAACTCGGAGCCGTCACGGCGCACACAGCGCTGTTCGAGGTCCACCGCCGCACCGTTCGTGGCCGGGACGTCGCCGTCGAGGTCGAACACGGACCAGTCCTGCGACGACATCAGGCCGATGAGGTGAGCCAGGTCGAGTCGTTCGCTCACGACACCGAACAGATCCTGGAACGCCCGGTTGACGGCGACGGAACCGGTGCGCAGATCGACGACCGCGGTCGCCGTCGGGGTTGCGTGGAAGAGCGCCCGTTGCCCGTCCGCCGACGTGGGGAAGCCGCCCAAGGGCGCGAACGGTTCGGGGTCGGGATCCGCCCCCAAGTTCTCGTCGCGATCGACCGAGCCCGTCACCTCACCAGGTTGACCGGCGGCGACCAGCGAGAGCAACCACGCGCCGCAGCCGTGCCCGGTTGTAGCGCTGCACCACGAGGCAGGGAAGGTTGGCGACGGCCCCGTAGGCCACCATGACCAGGCCCAGGCCCCAGGGGTTCCACAAGAAGAAGAGTGGTCCCGCAGCGAGGAGGACCCAGTGCGTCGACTCCGCTCGTCGCGTCTCGCGCACGAACCGCTCGAGTTGGTCCACAGAGTCCGACCGCAACGTCCGCTTCGAGAAGCCGTCCTTGAAGAGTCCGCCCGCCTCCGGGAGGTGGCGCTTCCACGACTTGATCGCCAGACGTCGTTCGTACCAGCGCCCGTCGAGCTCGAACGCACGCAGGCGCGTGAACGGACCATCGGCCGCGAACCGATCGACCGCTGCCCGGTGCATGAGGTAGCCCACGAGCGTCGAGATCGTGGCCCAGGCGACGATGTCGACCACCACCGTCACGTTGTCGGACAGGTGCACGACCCTCATGCGCCTCTCCTCGGCTCGGTGACCTCGACGTCACCCATCCTCGAGGGTCCGGTGCTCACTCGTCGGTCCTCACCGCAGCCTGGGACCACCGGCGGGCGCCCGACAGCGACACCGACCGGCCCCGCCACCGCACGCGGCGACGGAAGAGCGTCAGGTAGACCGACGCGGCGAACACCACCAGGAAGATCCCGACCGGACCCGGGTACATCGCCGCGGTCAGCGAACCGAAGTTGCCGAGCTGGCGCAACATGGCGCCGATCTGGAACGCGAACAACGCGTAGGTGGCGACCAGCTGGAACCACCCGAGGCTCGAGGTCCCGACCAGCGCCTCGATCACGGACTGCACGCTCACCAACACGCAGGTCAACCAGAACCCGATCAGGAAGAGCCTGAGGGGGGCGACCGAACTGGCACCGGTGGCGAAGTTCTTCGACCATCCCTCCACGAGCTGCCCGAGGCCGTCGGGATACATGCGGAAGCTGACGATCTCCCCGCCCCCGAACGCGTGAACCGGGAACCCCGCCGACCGGTAGCACCGGGCCAGCGCGATGTCCTCGACGATGTCCCCGCGCACCGAGCGGTGCCCACCGATGAGGTCGTACTCCGTGCGGCCGGTGGCCAGGACGGGTCCGAAGGCCCCCCGGGCCGACCCACCTCGTCCCGGCGATGCAGACCCGACCCCCATGGTGCCGAGGACGTTGAACAGGGCCGAGAGACGCTCGTAGGCCCGCCGCATCAGGTGGAAGGGCTGGACCGAGACGAGCCCGCCGCGATCGCGGCGGGCGTCGAGGATGACCTCCAACGCGTCGGGTGCGAGGACCACGTCTGCGTCGAGGAAGACGAAGACGTCGCCCGACGAACGTTGCACCCCCTGGTGGCAGGCCCACGCCTTGCCTGTCCAGCCCGCAGGCACGGGGGTGCCGCTCACCAGCTGCACCCCGGGGCAGGCCTCGGCGATCCTCGCCGTGTCGTCGTCGGACTGGTCGTCGACGACGATGACCTCATCCGCCCGGACCCGTTGGCGCCGGAGCGACTCCAGCAGGTTCTGGAGCGACGTCTCCTCGTTCCGAGCGGGAACGATCACGCTGCACCCGAGGGCGACGGTCGACGGGAGCATCGTTCGGTCATCCCCGCCGATCGAACCCCCGGACCCGAGATCCCGGCCGGCGCGACGACGGCCGTCGCGGCCCTCGCCCACCAGCGGAACCCGCCACAGGAGCCACCAACCGACGAGCCAACCCACCAGGAGTATCCACGACCGCACGTCCACATCCCCAGCCTCGCATCGTTCCACACGAAGCTGCGGGATCGAGCCCGAGATGGTTCGACCACGTCGTCGAGGCCATCGGGTTCGCTCGAACTCCCGGGGACCACCAAGATGTCGACATGGCCGACCTGATCGATGTCGTCGTCGAGATCCCTCGCGGCAGCCGCAACAAGTACGAGTTCGACCACGAGAAGGGCGTGATCCGCCTCGACCGTCGTCTCTTCAGCGCCACGGTGTACCCGGCCGACTACGGCTTCGTCCCCGACACGCTGGCCGAGGATGGCGATCCCCTCGATGTGCTCGTCCTGGTCGAGGATCCGACGTTCCCCGGCTGCTGGATCAACGTGCGCCCGGTCGGCGTGCTCTGGATGGAGGACGACAAGGGCCCTGACGCCAAGATCATCTGCGTCGAACCGCGCGAACCCAAGCACCGCAACACCCTCGACATCGACGACGTGCAGACCGAGCTGCTCGCCGAGATCAAGCACTTCTTCGACGTGTACAAGATGCTCGAGCCCGGCCGGTTCGCGAAGACCGGCGACTTCGAGGGCCGCGATGCTGCGTGGCAGGAGATCAACGACTCGCTCGCTCGCTTCGAGGAGCACACCCGGTCGGGCCACTAGGGCCGCCACCACTGCCATGGACGCGACCACCCCTGCCGCACCGCCGGGACGCGACGCCGACCTGATCGTCGTCGGAGCGGGGATCGTCGGCCTCGCGGTCGCTCGGGCGTGGATGCGTCGGCGGGTCACCGAGCGCGTGCTCGTGATCGACAAGGAGGACCACATCGCGGCCCATCAGAGCGGGCGCAACTCCGGGGTGATCCATGCCGGTGTGTACTACGCGGCCGGATCGCTCAAGTCGCGCCTGTGTCGCGACGGTCGCGCCGCCCTGCTCGACTTCTCCAGGGAGCACGGCCTCCCTCACGAGATCTGCGGCAAGGTCGTCGTCGCGACCCATGCGAGCGAGCTCGACCGGCTCGACGACCTGCACCGGCGGTGCACGGCGAACGGCCTCGCCGTGGAGCGCCTCGACGCCCGGCAGTTGGGCGACCTCGAGCCACACGCCGCCGGCATCGCCGGGTTGCACGTCCCGGCCACCGGGATCATCGACTACCGATCGGTCTGCGACGCGCTCGCTGCCGAGATCGGCGCGGGCAGCGGTGAGGTCCGCCTGGGCTGCGGCGCCACCGCGGTCGACGACGACGGACGCGGCGGGGTGGTCGTGCGAACGGCAGGCGGGGTGCTGCGTTCGCGCCTGGCCGTGAACTGCGCGGGTGTGCACAGCGACGAGCTGGCGAACAGCAGCGAGCCGTCCGATCGTCAGGCTCGGGACCGCGTCACCATCGTCCCGGTGCGCGGCGAGTACTACGAGCTGGTGGCTCACCGCCGTCACCTGGTGCGGAACCTCATCTACCCGGTTCCCGATCCTGACCTCCCGTTCCTCGGGGTCCACTTCACCCGCGACATCCGAGGTGGCGTCCACGCCGGCCCGAACGCGGTTCCCGCACTCGGCCGTGAGGCCTACGACTGGCGATCGTTCGATCCGCACGACGTTCGCGACCTCGCTCGCGAGCCCGGTGTTCGCCGCGCCGCCCGCCGCTTCTGGCGGACCGAGATGGGTGAGATCCGACGGTCGCTGCACAAGGGGTCGTTCGTGACCGCCCTGCAACGGCTCGTCCCCGAGGTCACGGGGGACGATCTCGTCCCCGTGGCGGCCGGGATCCGGGCGCAGGCGGTCACGGCCGACGGTCGCCTGCTGGACGACTTCGCGTTCCAGGTGCGTGGTCGCGTCGTCCATGTGGTGAACGCCCCGTCGCCGGCCGCAACGGCATCGTTCGCCATCGCGGACGAGGTCGTGGCCAGGCTCGCGGCCACCGGCTCGTGACGGGGTCGTCTCGGCACCGACCACGGCGCGCTAGAACAACGGTCACCGCGTCACGAGCTCTGGAGGACCGATGTCGACTGGTGGGGGCACGAAGGCGATCATCGCGGCGCTGCTCGCGAACATGGGCATCGCGCTGGCCAAGTTCGTCGCGTTCTTCCTGACGGGCTCGTCGTCGATGTTGGCGGAGGGTGTGCACTCGGTCGCCGACTCGAGCAACCAGGGGCTCCTCCTCCTGGGTGGCAAGCGTGCGAAGAAGGCCCCGACCCAGATCCACCCGTTCGGGTTCGGGCGCGAGCGGTACTTCTGGTCGTTCGTCGTGTCGATCATCTTGTTCACGCTCGGCGCTCTCTTCGCGATCTACGAGGGCGAGGAGAAGATCCGAAGTCCCCACGAGCTCGACTCCCCCTCGATCGCCATCGGCGTGCTCCTCATCGCGATCGTGCTCGAGGGGTACTCCTTCGCCACGGCGATCCGGGAATCGAACACGATCCGCGGCGACGCGTCCTGGGTCCACTTCATCCGGCGGGCCAAGGCGCCGGAGCTCCCGGTCGTGCTGCTGGAGGACCTCGGCGCGCTCATCGGGCTGGTGCTCGCACTCTGCGGCGTCGGTCTCACGATCATCACCGGGAACCCGGTGTGGGACGGCATCGGCACGTTGTGCATCGGGCTCCTGCTCGGAGCGATCGCCATCGTGCTGTCGATCGAGATGAAGAGCCTGCTGATCGGCGAATCGGCCACCGAGGAGGACGAGGCCAAGATCGTGGCGGCGATCGCCGGCTCACCGACGGTGCAGGAGATGCTGTTCCTGCGCACCCAGCACTTCGGGCCCGACCAGTTGCTCGTGACCACCAAGGTGGAGTTCCGCGCCGACCTGACCATGGCCGAGCTCGCCGCCGCCATCGACGCGGTGGAGGTGGCGATCCGCGCCGAGGTGCCGACGGCGAAGTACCTGTTCATCGAACCGGACATCAAGCGGGCGATGGCGACGATCACCGACGAGTCCACCGTCGACGGCCGGAGCGGCGAGCCCGGCCACCGCGGGGCCGCCGGACCCGCCGAGTAGCGTGACCTGATGGCTCCTGACGATGGCGTTGCCGGTCAGCTGGAGGCGCTCGGCGCGTTCATCCACAGCCAGCGCACGCAGGCCCAGCTCACCCTCCGCGAGCTCTCCGAACGCACGAACGTCTCGAACCCCTACCTCAGCCAGATCGAGCGGGGCCTGCACGAGCCATCGGTCCGGGTCCTCAAGGCCATCGCCACGGCGCTCAACGTGTCGGTCGAGACCATGTTGACCCGGGCCGGCCTGCTCGCCGACGACGATGCCGACGACGACCCCGGCACCGAGGCCGCGATCCTCGGCGATCCCCGCCTGAGCGCCGATCAGCGATCCAGCCTTCTGGCGGTCTATCGCAGCTACGTCGGCGAGCGTCCGTCCGCCTGAGCGCGGTCCGGGCCACGGCGGGGAGACCGGCCGGGTGACCGATGCCACGCTAGCAATAGTTAGCAAGTGGTTGACGCGGTGAGCAATGCTTGGTTTACTTAGCGAAGTGGTTGCCGTCGCAACCGGATCACCGAGCCACCGGCTGGCGATCCCCACACAGGAAGCAGGACACACCATGCCCACCGCAACCGAAACCCTCACCAAGATCCAGGATCAGATCCTCGAGACCGTCGCCAGCATCCAGCAGCCGCTCGTCGACGCCGTGACCAAGCTCGCCGACCGCGCCGAGAGCGTCGTCCCCGAGGTCCCGGCCGTCCCCGGCACCGACCGCTTCCCGACCGTCGACGAGCTCATCGTCAACCAGTTCGCGTTCGCCGAGAAGGTCCTCACCCAGCAGAAGAACTTCACCGCCGAGCTCATCAAGGCCGTCAAGCCGGTCAGCGAGAAGCTGGTGGCCGTGGAGACCAAGCCCAAGACCCGCTCGTCCAAGGCTGCGGCCTGACCCACCCGCCTCTGGCGGACCGTCTCTCAGCGGATGGTATGACCTCCCCCCGGTCACCTTCTCGCTGGCAGCGGGATCCGGCGCTCCCCCCCGAGCGCCGTCGATCCCACCAGACGACCACGACATCCCCCCATGTCGGCGGTCTCCCACGAGGGCCTTCGGGCCCTCGTGGTCGTTTTGGCGTCGGGTCGACCCGGACCGGTCCCTCTGGTCTCAGGCGTCGAACGGGTGCCCCGCCGCGAGCGGGCCGGCCTCGAGGATGGCGCCGAAGAGCGAGCGCCACCCCGCGACATCGATGCGAAGGTCGTCGAGGCGGTCCTCGGCATCGCGACGCACGATCATGGCGTCGGGGTGTCCGACCGACTCGTAGGCGCCGGCGCCGGCCAGCCGGGTGACCGCCCGGGCCACCGGGTCGTCGGCCCGATCGACCTCGGTCGCGAGCGCCGAGAACCGCTCACTCAGCGCCGCCCACCCCGTCGGGATACCGCCGTCGTCGACGGTGCCGACGATCCCCGCCCCGTCGTCGATGCGCACGAGGAAGTGGGCCCATGCGGCGAACGCCCGATCGAGGTAGGTCGATCGGGCCGAGCGGGTGACGAGCTCCACCAGGTGGTCCACATCGTCACGACGGCCGTCGGCGGCGAGCGCCAGCGCGAGCACGCTCTGGGCATACGGCACCGGTTCACCGTCGGCGGCGTCGATCACCGGGAGCAGGAGGTCGATCGCGGCTTCGGTTCGTCCCTGTTGCAGCACCGCCAGGGCTTCGGACACCCGGCCCTCGCGATCACCGATGGTCTCGACCGACTGCGGTGGCGGACGCTGGGCCACCGCGTCGAGTGCGAGGGGGACGTCGCCGATGTAGGCCGCCACGGCGGTGAGGCCGCAGGCGACCATCGAGCGGTAGGGATCGGGCTCGTCGCCGTCGATCACCACCTGCCCGTCGAGCGCGCCTCGCAGCAGCCCGACACCGTCGTCGATCCTCCCGGCGTTCACCAGCGACCGGCCGGTCGTCGCGGTGGCCTGCGCCGTGCCGAACCGGTCGCCGATGGTCTCGAACGCCGCGAGCGACTCCTCCGCCGCCTCGATCGCCTCGTGCGAACGTCCCGACCACAGCCGAGCACCGGCGACGAGCAGCAGCATCATCGCCTGCCCCCACCGATCGCCGCGCTCGCGAGCCTCGACGAGGATGTGTGCGCCGAGCTCCTCTGCGGCGCTCAGGTGCCCCTGGTGGAAGCGCACGAACGCCATGAGTCCCATCGCCCAGCTCAGCCCGCCGCTGTCGCCCAGCTCGCGGAACGTCTCGGCCGACGCCTCGAGGCGGGTCTCGGCATCGTCGGAGCGGCCCTCGATGAAGGCGATCCAGGCCAGGTTCTGCAGGGCCCACGCCTCGCCGCGACGATCCGCGAGGTCTCGGGAGGCGTCGAGTGCAGCCGTGATCGAGCGTTCGGCATCGGCGTAGTCGCCCCGGAAGAGCTGGGTCATGCCGAGGACGCGCAGCGCGCCGCCGAGCCCTCGGTTGTCGTCGAGGTCGCGGAAGCGGTCGATCGCCTGCTGCGCGGTGGCGAGGGAGGAGTCGAGGTCATCGGCCTTCTGCTCCAGCTCGGCCCTGGCCAACATCGCCCGGGCGACGAGCTCCAGATCCTCGATGCCGCTCGCCCGCGCGATCGCGTCGTCGATGTCGGTGCGGGCCGCCTCGAGCTCGCGCATCTCGGTGCGAGCCGCAGCCCGCCCGAGGAGGAACCCGACGCGGCGCCGCTGATCGGAGGGATCCTCCCCGATGATGCGCAGGGCCTGGCCGTAGAGGCGCACCGAGACCGGCAGCGCAGAGGCGACCTCGGCTCGTGCCGCAGCGGTCTCGATCCAGTCGATGGCCCGGTCGGCGATGTCGTCGGGAACCCCCGTGGGCGAGCCCACCTCTGCCACCAGCTCGGTGGCCGCACCGTAGTGGTAGGCGATGATGTCGACCGCACGATCCGACGCCTCGCTGCGGTCGGGCTCACCGCGGTCGAGGAACGTGGCGATGCCGTAATGACGCACGGCCCGATCGGCCTTGGTGAGCGTGCCGTAGGCGACCTCACGGATGAGATCGCTGTGGAACGACCACCGGTTGGCATCGACGAGGAGGATCTCCTTGTCGGCCAGCGCGTCGAGGGCGGGCCGGAGGTCGTCCATCTCGTGGATCTGGCGGACCATCTCCTCGAGCGCCTCGATCGGACCGCTCCGACCCCAGACCGACGCGTCCTCGAGGACGTTGCGCTCGCTGGGGAGGAGACCGTCGAGCCGGGCCGCGACGAGACCTCGGAGCGTGTCGGGCAGCTCGGTGAGCGACCCGGTCTCCCCCGAGATCTCGACCCCCGCAGGTCGTCCGGCCGAACGGTCCTCGGCAACCAGCGCGACGAGCTCCTCGAGGTAGAAGGGGTTCCCGCCCGACCGATCGAGGAGCGCGTCGCGGAGCTCGCTCGAGACCTCGTGGTCGAGGAGGGAACCCAGCAGGTAGTTGCTGGCGACGCGATCGAGCGGATCGAGGTTGAGCGTGATGCTGTTGTGGCGTCCGTGGGGCACGGTCCAACGGAGGTAGAGCTCCTGGCGAGCGGTGGCGATGAAGACGAAAGGAGCGCTCCGCAACCGGTCGAGGAGGGCATCGATGGTTTCGAGCACGAGGTCATCGGCCCAGTGCAGATCCGAGACCACCAGGATCACCGGGCGCGAGCGCGCCGACGCCTCGAGGAACGACAGCACGGACCGCACGCCTTCCTCGCGGGCGCGCTGGGGGTCGATGTCGCGGAGCGACACCTCGTAGCCCATGAGGTAGAGCAGGCCGTTGACGATGCGCTTGACCTCGGGGTTGCCCGTCGGCAGGCCGAACACCGAGGCGACCGACTGCAACGTGCGCTGGTCGGCCTCGGCGAGGTGGTCCTCGGCCACGATGCCGCAGGCCCGACGGATCGCCTCGGCGACCGGCCACCAGACGTTGGCCTCGCCGTAGGGGACGCAGCGACCTTCGATCACCAGGGCGTCGTGGTCGGCCGACGCCCGCCGCGCCGCCTCCTCGGCGAGCCGGGTCTTGCCCACGCCGGCCTCGCCGACCAGCAGCACGAGCTGCCCCCGCTCCCGCGAGACGGCGGCGTCGATGGCATGGCCCACCAGCCCGGACTCGGACTCGCGCCCGACGAAGGGCGTCTCGCTGCGCCTCCGCCGGTACCCGGGAGGCAGCAGCGGCTGGCGCGCCAGCCATGCCCCCACCGGCGCCTCGCGACCCTTGGCCGTGAGCTCGCCCAGCGACTCGTACTCGATCGCCGCATGGGTCGCGGCGTACGTGGCGGGCCCGACGACGACGGTTCCGGGCACCGCGCCCGCCTGGAGGCGCTGCGCGGTGTTCACGACGTCGCCCATGGCGGTGTACTCGCCGCCGGCACGCAGCGCGCCCACCAGCACCTCACCGGTGTTCACCCCGATGCGCAGCTGGACCACGACGTCCGCGCCGACCTGGAAGTCGGCGAGCGAGCTCTGCATGCGCAGCGCCGCACGAACCGCTCGTTCGGCGTCGTCCTCGTGAGCGACCGGCGCGCCGAAGAGGGCGATGAGCGCGTCGCCCATGATCTTGTCGACCTGCCCACCGAAGTCGGTGACATCGCGAGCGAGTCGGGCGAAGCAACGATCGACCAGGTTCTTGATCTGCTCGGGATCGCTGCGTTCGGAGAGGCTGGTGAAGCCCACGAGGTCGGCGAACAGCACGGTGGCCACCCTGCGCTCGTCGGACCGCACGACGAGCGGGTGCCCGCACGCCAGACAGAACCGGGCCTCGGCGGGATTGGTCGCTCCGCAGCTCCCGCAGGTCATCGGGTCAGCATAGGAGGGTGCCCGACGGCACACCTCCCCCGGGCGGTCCGAACGGCCGGCACCGGGCGACAGCCCACGGGTCGGCGGCGAGCGGCTCAGCGATCGAGGAGGGAGGCTCCGCCGCAGTCATCGAGGAGATGTCGGGCGAGCCGCGATCCGAGCGCGATCGAATCGGTGCCGACGTCGGTGGCGCGGACGACCGTGTGCCCGTCGAGTGAGGCGATCAGGGCCTCGAGGGCGATCTCGGCCCCGGACACGGTGGCGTACGCAGCTGCGGGGAGGTCGCAGTCGCCGCCGAGCTCGGCGAGGAACGAGCGCTCGGCGTCGAAGGCCCGCCGCGAGGGCCCGTGCTCGACCAGGGCGAGGAGCTCGCGTGCATCGTGGTCGTCCGCACGGCACTCGATGGCCAGTGCACCCTGCGCCACCTGGGGCAGCATCACCGATGGCTCCAGCACCTCGAACGGCATCGACAGGCCGTCGAGGAGATCGAGGCGGTCGAGCGCCGCTCGCGCCATCACGATGGCTCCCCGTTCGGGGATGCGCTCCAGACGGGTGGCGATGTTGCCCCGGAGCTCGCCGAACGTGAGATCGGGACGCAACGATGCCAACTGGGCACGGCGTCGCGCCGAACCGGTCAGGATCCGACCACCCGGGGCGAGTCCGGCCAGGCCGGAGCCGACGAGGACGTCGCGTGGGTCGGCGCGCCGGGGCACCGCACCGACCACGAGGTCGGGGTGGGTGACTGCGGGCATGTCCTTGCCCGAGTGCACGGCGAGTCGGGCCCGCCCGTCGAGCACGGCCGCCTGGATCTGCTTGACGAACACCCCCTTGCCACCCATCTCCCAGATCGGGATGTCGAGGCGTTGGTCCGCCGTGGTCTCGATCACCACCGGGCGCACCAGGACATCGACGCGCGCGGCTCGTTCCCCGGCCGCGGCGTCCACCAGCAGCGCGGCGACGTGGTCGGCCTGCCACCGCGCCAACGCGGAACCGCGTGTCGCCATCGGGAGATCGAGCGGCATCGTCGATCGAGCCGTCAGAGCTCGAACAGATCGCGCAGCGCGTCGGCGAGCCGTTCGCCGCGGGGCGAGCCGGCGGCGTCCTTGAGCCCGACGGTGGGGTCGTGCAGGAGCTTGGCGACGATGCCCCGGGTGAGCCCTTCGACGGCGTCGAGCCCGGCGTCGTCGAGCATTCCGAGCTTGGCCCGGAAGCGCTCGATCTCGCTCTGGCGGATGGCCTCGCCGCGCTCGTGCAGCGCCGAGACCAGGGGCGCCACCTCACGAGCCGAGGACACGGCCAGGAACCGTTCGAGCTCGGTGTCGATCAGGGACCGGACGGCGGCGACCTCGCGCCTGCGGCCGTGGAGCCCCACCTCGGCGAACGCCCGGAGGTCGTCCATGTCGAGCAGGGTGACACCCGCGACGTCGGCCGACGACGGGTCGACGTCGCGGGGGACGGCGACATCGACGATCAGCTGCGGCCGGTGGTTCCGGGAGACCATGATGCGGTCGAGGTCGCTGTGCTCGAGGATCATCGAGGTGGCCCCGGTCCCGGTCAGCAGCAGATCGACCTCGGCGAGGGCATCGTTGAGATCCGCGAGCCGGATGGCGGTCCCGCCGACCCGCTCGGCGAGCCCGACCGATCGTTCCCACGTGCGGTTGGCGATGCGGACGTCGGCCACCCCGCTCGAGATGCCTCCACCCACGATGGCGCGCACCATTCCCTCGCCCATGTCGCCGGCACCGAGGACGAGCACACGCCGACCCTCGAGCCCGCCCAGCCGTTCACTGGCCATGGCGACCGCCGCCGAGGACACCGAGACGATGTTGCGGGAGATCCCGGTGTCGGTGCGCGCCCGCTTGCCGACCTCGACGGCGTGGCGGAACAGCAGGTTCAGCGAGCTCCCGGCCGCCTCGTGCTCCTTGGCGATCTCCCAGGCGGCGCGGACCTGTCCGAGGATCTCGGCCTCACCGATCACGGCGGAGTCCAGCCCGGCGGCCACCCCGAAGAGGTGGGAGACGGCCGGCGCGTCGTAGTGGACGTAGAGGTGGTCGGCGAACGACTCGGGGGCCAGGTAGGCCATCTCGGCCAGGAAGTCGCGCACGTCGGCGTACGCCCCGTGGAACTTCTCGGCGACCACGTAGATCTCGGTGCGGTTGCACGTCGAGAGCACCACCGCCTCGCTCACGTGCTCGCGGGCGACGACATCACCCAGGGCCTTGGGCAACCGGGCGGCGTCGATCGTCATGCGCTCGAGGAGGTCGAGCGGGACGGTGCGGTGGTTCAGTCCGATGACGACGACAGACACGCCTGGAGGCGCTCCTTGGCTTCGGCGAGGCGACCCTCGCGTATGAGGTCCAGCATTCCCGAGTCGAGCGCAGCCTGCCAATTGAGGCCTTCGGTGGACTGCCCCGACGTACGGATCGTTCGACGCTCATCGCTGAGCATCTCGATCAGTGTGACGTATTCGGAGCCGAACTGCTCCTGGTACGTCCGCCGGAGCCAGGTCGCCACCGCCGGGCTCCGACCTCCCGTCGAGAACGTGACCAGGAGCGGACCCTGTCGGATCCGAGCCGGCAACGTGAACGAGCAGTTGGACGGATCGTCGGCGCTGTTCACCCAGATGCCGCGGGCGTCGGCCGCCATGGCGACCTGGCGGTTGACCGCCGGCTGGTCGGTGGCGGTGATGACCAGCTGGAACCCCTCGATGTCGTCGGTCCGGAACGGTCGCTCCTCGATGGTGAGGGATCCGTCGTGGGCGGCTCGATCCTGGAGGGCGGAGGCGACGGCAGAGGCGATCACGTGGACGCGGGCGCCGCACTCGAGGAGCCCCTCGATCTTCGCCGTGGCGACGGTCCCCCCGCCGACCACGAGGCATCGGCGATCGGCGATCGCCAGGTTGACCGGGTACAGCGGGGTGTCGAAGGCCACGTGTGCGGTCAGTCCCCGGCGAGCGACGCGGGAACCGTCGGCGCCGACGGTGCCCGAGGTGCGTCGGCCCCGTCGAGGTGCGGATCGCCGGGCGCCACGATCGGTGGTCGACCGCCGTTGCGGCGTTGCTGGTAGAAGCTCAGGATCTGGAGCTCGACGGCCAGATCGACCTTGCGGAGCGAGGCGCCTTCGGGCACCGAGATGACCGCGGGTGCGAAGTTCAGCACCGATGGGATGCCGGCGGCCACCAGACGGTCGGCGACGTCCTGGGCGGCGGCCGCCGGTGTGGCGACGATGCCGATGGCGATGCCGAGCTCCCGAGCGAGGTCGGGCAGGTCGTCGATGTGGGACACGACGAGATCGCCGACCCGTTCGCCGACCTTGCCGTGGTCGGCGTCGACGAGCGCCGCGATCGGGAACCCTCGTTCCGTGAAGCCGCCGTAGTTGGCGAGGGCGGCGCCGAGGTTGCCGATGCCGACGATGACGACCGGCCAGTCATGGGTGAGCCCGAGCTCGCGGCTCACCTGGAACAGGAGGTACTCGACGTCGTAGCCGACGCCGCGCGTGCCGTACGAACCGAGGTACGACAGGTCCTTGCGCACCTTGGCGGCGTTCACGCCGGCCATCTCGGCCAGCCGTTCGGACGAGATCGTGGCCGTCTTGGTCTCGGCCACCTCGAGCAGGCTCCGCAGGTACACCGGCAGACGGACCACCGTCGCCTCGGGGATGCGTCGACCGGGACGTTGCGCCATGGGACGTGGAGCGTAGCGGCCTCGTGCACTCGTTCACAAAGTCGAGCAAGCGCACAAGCGGCCAGCGGGGCCAGCGGGGCCAGCGGGGCCAGCGGGGCCAGCGGGGCCCGCAGGCCGGCGGGTCAGCGCAGGACGCGCCGCAGGACCTTGCCGCCGGAGCCGTGGGGGATCTCGTCGACGAACATCACCTTGTCCGGGCACTTGTAGCGAGCGAGGCGCTCGGCGCACCAGACGATGATGTCGTCCTCCTCGGCCGAGTGGTTCTCGTTGAGGACCACGTAGGCCTTCACCGCTTCGCCCGTGTAGGGATGGGCGACGCCCACCACCGCCACCTCGGCGATGGCCGGATGCGACGCCAGGACGTCCTCGACCTCGGCCGGATAGACGTTGAACCCCGACACGATGATGAGATCCTTGGCCCGATCGACCAGGAACAGGTAGCCGTCGTCGTCCACCACCGCGATGTCGCCGGTGTGCAGGAAGCCGTCCGCATCGAGGGCGGCGGCGCTGGCATCGGGATCGTCCCAGTACCCCGTGAAGATGTTCGGACCCCGCACCCAGAGCTCGCCCGAGTCGCCGACGAGCACATCGTCGCCGCCCGCGTCGACGAGGCGGACCTCGACGCCTGCGACCGGCGTGCCGATCGATCCGAACGGAGCGTTCGTGCCCCCGGCGGTGGTGACCACCGGTGATGCCTCGGTGAGGCCGTAGCCCTCGGCGAGGTGGAGATCGAATCGATCCTCGATGAGCTGCGCGATCTCCACCGGGAGCTTGGCCGCACCGGATGCCGCCATGCGCACCGACGCGAACGCGAGCGGGTCGGCCCCGGGCAGGTTGGCCCACGCCGACCACATGGGTGGCGCCCCGGAGATGATGGTGACCCCGTGCTTGTCGATGGCCTCGAGGGCCGACACCGGATCGAAGCGCTCGATCAGCACCGCCGTGGACCCCGAGTACAGGGTGAGTCCGAGCACCACGTTGAGGCCGAAGATGTGGAAGGTGGGCAGGACCCCGAAGGCGACATCGTCGGCCTCCTGGCGACGGCCGACGTGACCCTGGATCTGCTCGAGGTTGGAGCGCAGGTTCCCGTGGGTGAGCATCGCCGCCCTCGGGTGGCCCGCGGTGCCGCTCGTGAACATGAGCACGGCGAGGTCGTCGTCGGCCCGCTCGACGACCGGCACCGGGTCGTGGGCGAGGAGGTCGTCCATGGCCACGGCGCCGTCGAGATCGACCCCCGACGAGGCGATGACGTGCTCGAGATCGGTGAGACCGGACCGGTCGAGGCCTGCGATCGCCGACCGGGCGGCCGGGCCGACGATCAGCGCGCGCGCACCGACGACGCGCAACTCGTTGGCGATCTCCGGCGTCGGGGCGTTCGGGTTGAGCGGCACCGCCACGAGTCCGGCGCTCAGCACAGCCAGGTACGACACCGCGAAGTACCAGTTGGTGCCGCACGCGATGGCCACGCGGTCGCCGGGTTCGAGGCCGAGCTCGGACAGGCCGCCGCGGAAGCCGCCGACCTGCTCGCGCAGGGCTCCGTAGGTGGTGGTCTTGCCCCGACTGATCAGGGCGACGGCATCGGCCGGATGCGGATCGATGATCGAGGCCAGGTTCACGGCTGAGCTCCCGGGACGAGGCGCCGTCTGACGCAGGGCGGGTGTTTCGTCACCCTACCGGGTCGCTCCGGGGCCGGCCGCCACGACCTGCGCCCGCGACCCGAGGGTTTCTGCGCATCCGGCTCCAGTTCGGCTTCGCCGGTGCCGATACCTGGGGGAGCCCGGCTCGTCGGCTCGGCGTGCCGGTCCCGGGCGATCACGGACCGGGCCACCTTCCGGGATCCGTCCCGGGCGCCACGACGGTCGTTCCCACCCTCTCGGTCCCTCCGGGGTCCGACGTCTCTCCCCTCGAGGTCGACATGCCCCTGCGCCGCGAGCCCTCCTCGCCGTCGTTGCGCCGGATCTCCACACGCTCCGCCTTCGTGGCCGCCCTGGTGGCCCTGACGTTCGTCATCGCCGCCCCGGCACCGCCGGCCGGCGCCGACGCCACGAGCGACTGGCTCACCGCCATCAACAGCTACCGCGCCGCCAACGGCGCCGGGCCGCTGCAGCTCGACGGGCAGCTCTCGGCGCTCGCCCAGCAGCACTCCCAGCAGATGGCGGTGACCGGGCTGGGGCACACGGGCGACCTGACCGCCGGGGTGACGGCCACGTGGGCGAACCTGGCGGAGAACGTCGGCCAGGGAACGACCTTCGACAGCGTCTGGAGCGCCTTCCAGAACAGCCCAGGCCACCGAGCCAACCTCCTGAACCCGAACTTCACCCACGTCGGCATCGGCCTCGTGACCATCGGGACCCCGGGCACCACCGGGTCCCAGCTGTGGGTCACCCACCGGTTCATGGCGCTGGGGACCCCCGCACCGCCGCCTCCCGTCTACGTGCCGCCGCCTCCGGCTCCGGCTCCGGCTCCTCGAGCGCCGGCGCCGCCTCGCACCGCTCCCCCGCCGCCGGTGACCACGACGACGGTGCCCGCACCCGAACCGGTGATCGTCCCCGCGGCGTCGGCCCCCGACCGGGCGGCGGCGGTGCTCGACGCGCTGCACCGCATCGACCGCTGAGCGACCTGGCCGCCGCGCCGCCCCGCTCCGGGCCCGCTGGTGTGCGAACGCTCGCCCGAACCAGCAGACTCGGCCGGTGACCGTCGCCATCGCCGCCCAAGAACTGACCCGCCGCTTCGACAGCGGCGTGGCGCTCGATCGCCTCACGCTGGAGGTCGACCGCGGTGAGGTCCTGGCCCTGCTCGGCCCGAACGGCGCCGGCAAGACCACCACGGTCCGGTTGCTCAACGGGGTGCTGCGCGCCGACTCCGGCCGCGCGCGGGTGCTCGGGTTCGACCCGGCAACCGATGGCGACGAGGTGCGCCGTCTCACCGGCGTGCTCACCGAGAACGCCGGCCTCGACGACCGGCTCACCACCCGTGAGAACCTCGAGTTCGTCGCCCGACTGCGGGGCATGGGCCCGCGCGACGCCCGGGCCCGCGTGAACGAGATGCTGGAGCGCTTCGGGATGGCCGAGCGCGGCGAGGACCTCACCCAGGGCTTCTCGACCGGTCAACGCAAGCGCGTGGCGCTGGCGCGTGCGCTGCTGCACGACCCCCAGGTCCTGTTCCTCGACGAGCCCACCTCGGGGCTCGACCCGGCGGGCACGCGCGATGTCATCGACCTGATCCAGAACCTCGCGAGCGAGGGACGCACGATCGTCCTGGCCACGCACTTCCTCGGCGAGGCCGGACGGCTCGCCGACCGGATGGCGG
>JBBSTY010000007.1:0-53114 GCA_038235385.1 Acidimicrobiales bacterium
GCTGAGCCGCGTGCTTCCCACACGTCGGCGCCCGGCGCGGGCGTGCGTCGCTCGGCGGGGTCGACCACGACGACGCGCGCACCGTGGACGGCGCAGAGGTCGGTGATGGCCCGCCCGATCCCCCCGGCCCCGCCCGTGACGATGCAGACCTTCCCGTCGAGCAGCGGGCCGGGGGCCGCCGGGCGGGGGTCGTCGGTTCCGTCGGCGGGCATCGTCGGATGGTACGGGACGCCTGGCACGGGACGTCGAGATCAGGCTGGCCGCCAGCGGTAGCCGATGTCGGGGGCACCCTCTTCGTTGTCGCCGTCGGTCTCGGTGATGGCGACGAACCCGTGGCGCTCGTAGAAGCGCCGAGCACCCCGGTTGGCCTGGAAGGTCCAGAGGTCGAGGCCGCCGGGTCGTTCGAGCTTGGCCCGTCCGACGAGCGCCGATCCGACGCCCCGCCCGAACCAGCGCGGCTCGACGTACAACTGGTCGATCCAGGCGTCGTCGAGCACGAGCAGGGCGAGGATCGGGGGCGGGTCGGCAACCCCGGGTGGGGCGAGGCGCTCGGCCACCCAGGTCTGGCCGGCCGGCAGCACGATGGTGGCGAACCACGCCCGCACCTCGTCGTCGGTGTGGATCGGCGCCGGAATCGCCGGTTGCGATGACCGCCGGGATCGGAGCCACAGGTCGGCGACGGCCGTCGCATCGGCGCCTCGGGCAGGACGGATCGCAGTGGGCGGGAGCGCAGGCATCGAGACAAGCTTCGCCTGTCCGCGCGCCGGGCAGAGCCCGTTTCCTCGTGAGCCTCGGCGTGGTCCAGACCCCGGCGGGTCCACGGTCGAGATGGGCGACCGATGGCGGAGCTCGAACTCGACGCGTTCGATGCCGCCGCCGTCGCAGGGTTCGCTGTCGCAGGGGTTCACGACGGTCGAGGTCATGAGCGAACGTCAGTTCGATCAACCGAGCGAAGAGGGCGCCGAGGCGGGTGATCTGGCCGGCGACGCCTCGGCATCTGCGCCCGTCGGCGGCCTCGTCGGCGGCCCCGGACACGTCGCGCCGAACGACTCGTGCCGCTCGCGCCCGGAGGCCGCAGAGCTCGAGCGGATGGTCGACGAGTTCACGGCAGCGGCGCGCACGCGGGCGGCGGCGGTGGCCCTGGAAACGGCGGCCCTGATCGACGCCGTCGCCGCGCTGAAGCCGTTCGAGAGCCAGTACGGCATGACCTGGCGGCGCTGGGTGGCATGGCAGTGCGGCCTCACCACCGCCGAGGCGCGTCGGGTGTGCCTGTTGGCCGAGAAGCTGCCGACCTTGCCCCTCCTCGATGACGCGGTCCGCCGTGGCGAGCTCTCCGACGGTGTCACCGAGGTGCTCGCCCGGGTGGCCACCCCGGCAAACGAAGCCCGGGTGCTCGAGGCCGCCGCCGCGGCCACCGCCGAGCAGCTCCAGCAGGTGGCCCGTGACTTCCGATCCGTGCGCGCCGGCTCGAATCCGCCCCCAGGTTCCGCGCTCGACGACCCGGCCACCATGGCATCCGAGGCATCCTGGGGATGGGGCGACGACGGCCGCCACCGCGGCTCGTGGAACCTGCGCGCCGACGATGGCGCCGTGCTCGAGGCGGCGTTGGAGCTGGCGCTCGCGCAGTTCCGCCGCACCGAAGCCGACATCGATGACACCGCCGAGACGGCCACGCCGCGACCCACGCCGCCGGCATCCTCCTCCTCCTCCTCCTCCTCTGCTGGCGCCGAACCCCACCGCGACGCTGGACGCGACGGGAGCGACGACACCGCTCGCACCCAGGAGCGCGGAAGCGATCCGCCGGCATCCGACGCGACGGCGGACGATGCTGGAGCTCGTCACTGCGCCGCGGGCGACGGATGCGCCGGGAGCGCCGGGACCGATCGCAACGTCGATGGCGCGGGCATGGCGGCCGAGCGCGAGGCATCCGCCGCCGATGCAGGGTCCTCCACGGGGGCTGGGCCTGGGCCTGCGTCCGCACGCCGATCCGAGGGATCCGCGAGGTCGACCGGGAGCCCCGATGTCATCGAGGGCGAGCTGCGACCCGAGGAGACGGCCGGCATCCGACGCAGCGATGCCCTGGTGGCGTTCGCCAACGTGATCCTCGCCGCGAACGCCCACGACGGGTTGCTGCCCGAGTCCGCCCAGGTCATCCTCCACCACAACCTCACACCTCGCGGGCGCGTCGACGCCGCCAGGTTGCACCCGCCCGGTCGGTGGGTGGGTCGGGAGCTCGAGCGGGACGGGTTGCTCGGCGCGCCGCGCCGCGACGAACCACCGCCCAACGATCCTGGCTGCAGCCTCACCGGTGCGGTCGTCCCGGGATGTGGTGCCCTCCCCGACTGGCTGGCCCAGAAGCTGGCCTGCGACTCGCTCGTGATCACCGTCGACATGATCGGCGGGTTCCCGGTGTCCGAACCCACCGCCCAGCGATCGTTCAACCGTGCACAACGCCGCGCCCTGCGCGCCCGCGATCGGCACTGCCGCTACCCCGGCTGCGGCCGCACCCGCCACCTGCACGCCCATCACACCAGGACCTGGTCGGCCACCCGGCGCACGTCGGTTGCCGACGCGGTGCTGCTGTGCGGCCAACACCACTCCCTCGTCCACCTGAAGGGCCAGACCATCACCCTCGGCGTCGATCACACCGTCACGGTCACGCGCGACGACGGAACCACCCTGCGCGGCACCCCGCTGCCGCCACCCGACCCCACCGAGCTCCGAGCGCACTCACGACCGCCCCACCCCCCCCCCGACCGACGCCGCACCGGCACCAAGGAGCCGCTCACCCGCTACGCCCGCGACATCCTCGCCACCGCCTGGCACCTCGCTGAGCACGACGGCGTCGACGATGAGGATGACGAGGATCACGACCATCCGCCGGGGAGCGTCCTCGATGATCGACGCCGTCCTACGGTCGTGGCGTGAAGCTCGTGCTGCTGCACGCCCTCCCGCTCGATGCTCGATGTGGGAACCGGTCATCGACCGGCTCCGACGCGCCTCGAGGTCCACCGGCTGCGAGATTCCGGTCGTTGCCCCGACGCTGTACCCGCTGGGCGATTCGGTCGAGGCCTGGGCCGCCGCAGTGCTCGAGCTCGCTGGGGGTGGGCCGCTCGTCGTGGTCGGGAGCTCGATCGGGGGATCGTGCGCGATCGAGGTTGCCCGGATCGCGCCGGACCGCGTGCGCGCCTTGGTTCTCGCCGACACCAAGGCCGGCCACCGACCCGAGCCGGTCGTCGCGACGCGGTCATCGCCCAGCTCACCGGCTCGGGAGTCGAGGCGGCATGGTCCGAGCACTGGGCGCCGCGCTTCGCACCGGATGCTGAACGCTCGGTCGTCGAGCACGCACATCGCATCGCGCTCGACCAAACGATCGACGATCTCGTCAGCGGTGTTCGTGCGTTCCACGGACGGGCCGATCGATCGGATGACGTCGAGTCGCTCGACCTCCCGATCGTCGTGGCGCGTGGCGAGCACGACGCCGTTCCCGGCCGATCCCGAACGCGTCGCGGCTCGCCTCCGCCAGGGAACGTTCGTCGAGGTGACCGGGGCCGGCCACCATCTGGCACTGGAACGCCCCGCGGAGCTCGTTGCAATCGTCAGCCGGGTGCTCGCGGTGGCTTCTCGACCCTGAGGGCATCGCCACCAGCATCGGTCACCGAGACCCGGTCGAGAGACCGGACACCACGGTCCCCACCCGCCGCCGTCGGTAGAGTCCGCCAGATGATCGAACCGATGCGAGCCGACGAGGTCGAGCAGTGGGACGACGAGGCCGATGTTGTGGTGGTCGGGCTCGGCTGCGCCGGCGCCTGCGCGGCGATCGAGGCGTCCGAGGCGGGCGCCGAGGTGCTCGTGCTCGAGGCCGCTCCGATGGGCGGCGGCACGTCGGCGATGTCCGGCGGGCTCATCTACCTGGGTGGCGGCACACCGATCCAGGACGCGTGCGGGTACACCGACGACGCGGCGGACATGGAGCGGTTCCTGCTCGCGGCGTGCGGTCCCGATGTGGATGAGGCGAAGGTCCATGCCTACTGCCAGGGCAGCGTCGCCCACTACCACTGGTTGGTGGACCACGGCGTGCCGTTCGAGCCCCGCTTCCACCCCGAGCCCAGCCGGGAACCGCCCGACGACTCCGGGTTGGTGTTCAGCGGCGGCGAGGACTCGTGGCCGTTCACCGAGGTCGCGCCGGCGGTGCCCCGCGGGCACCACCCCGCGTTCCCCGATGCGGCCGGCGGGTTCCTGATGCAGCGGCTCATCGCGGCGGTCGGCGAGACCTCGGCCCGGGTGGCGACCGACGCCGTCGTGGAGCGCCTCGTCGTGGCGGACGGCCGGGTGGTCGGCGTCGAGGCCGAGATCGACGGTGCTCGACGCACCCTCGCCGCTCGGCGCGGCGTGGTGCTGACCGCCGGCGGGTTCATCTTCAACCGAGAGCTCGTGGCCGAGCACTGCCCGGCGGCGCTGCGCTGCAACATGCCGATCGGCACGCCCTTCGACGATGGGCGCGGCATCGGCATGGGAACGGGCGCCGGTGCGGCCGTCGAGGGGCTCGACCGCGTCGAGGTCGGGATCCCGTTCACCCCACCCCGTTCCCTCGTTCGCGGGATCGTCGTGAACGCGCAGGGGCGGCGGTTCCTGAACGAGGACACCTATGCCGGTCGGCTCGGCCAGGAGTTCCTCCTCCGCCAGGACGGCCAGGTGTACTTCGTCCACGACGACTCGACCTTCGCCGTGAACATCGCCGGGTACAAGCCCACGTGGGTGGCCGAGACGGCCGCAGAGCTGGAGCAGGCGATCGGGCTCCCCGCCGGTTCCCTGCAGGCCACCCTCGACCGCTACAACGAGGCGGCCGAGCGCGGCGAGGACCCCGAGTTCCACAAGGCGTCCGAGTGGGTCAGCCCGCTCGTGCCGCCCTACGGCGTGGTCGACCTCCGGGTCGAGACGAGCTTCTACGCACCGTTCACCCTCGGTGGGCTCGTCACCGATGCCGACAGCCGCGTGCTCGACGATGCCGGGGCACCGGTCGGGGGCCTCTTCGCGGCTGGTCGCACCACCGCCGGGATCGCGGCTGGTGGGTACGTCAGCGGCATCAGCCTCGGCGACGGCACCTTCTTCGGTCGACGCGCCGGCGCGTCCGCGGCGCGTGCGCTCGTCAGGTGAACCACCCGGGCACGTCGACCCGGAAGACGTCGGACGGGGTGACGGCGCGCAGGTCGTCCTCGAGGGCTCGCACCCGGTCCTCGCCCATCGACTCGGCCCACCGGGTTCGCAGCTCGTCGAAGATCTGCCCTGACTGCTCGAGCGCATCGATGCCACGATCGGTGAGGCGCATGACCTTGCGTCGGGCATCGGCGGGGTCGTCGCCTCGTTCGACGTAGCCCGACCGGACGAGCCCGTCGAGGGTCTTGCCGGCGGCCTGCTTCGAGACGCCGAGCGCTCGGCCGAGGTCGGCGGCGGTGGTGCCGCCCGAGCCGATGGCCTGCATCACGAACCCGTGCATCGGACGCAGGTCCGGATGCCCCCGCACCGCCAGCTCCGCGTGGAGCTGGTCGATGAGCACCCGGAACCCCATGAGGAGGAGCAGCGGGAGCTCGAAGCCCGGACGTTCGGCAGTTGACACTCGACGGCACCGCCACCGTGGAGGTGGCCGACGGCCGCGAGATCCTCGGGGCGGGTGACACGGCGGTCATCCCGGCCGGTGTCGAGCGGCGGATCGCCGCCGGCCCCGATGGCGGGTTCACCGCGGTGGTGACCGCCGCCGCCACGGCGCTGGCCACCGTCCCCGGCACGGATCGCGAGCCGGTCAACCCGCCCTGGATTCTCTGACGGCACGACCACGGCGGGAGCGATGAGCCGGTGTCACCACCGAAATCGCTTCCGCCGACGGGCGATCGCGGCTACAGTCCTACCTGTTCATCCCGTCTGGTTGCCGCTCGCCTCGAGCCCGAGACCTTGGTCCGGTTCTCTGGAGGCGGGGGATGAACAAGCGGCAGACGTGATGACTGAGCCCGTGGTGATTGACACTGCCAGGGGTGACAGCAGCAGAAGCCGCTCGTCGATCGCCGTGTCGGAACGCCCTGGTGTCGGGGGCGGACCGGCCCGAGCGTCGTCCGGGTCCCGATCGTCGCCACCGCGATCGAGGACCCCGCCAGACGATCACGTCAGACGATCACGTCAGACGATCAGGCCCGAGGCTGTCGGCGATGTGGGTGAGGAGCGCCTCCCAGGCGTCGGGATCGGGTCCCCCCAGGCCCGACCCGCGGTGCAACAGCGTGCCGAGGTAGAGCGTCCGCACCAGGAAGAGGACGGCGTCGGGATCGGCGTTCGCTCGCAGCGTCCCGTCGGTGCGAGCCGTCTCGATGAGCGGCACCATGGCGTCGCGCCAACGCTCGTGGGAGTCGGCCAGGGCGGCGGCCACCTCCGGCTCGCGCCGGGCCGCGACGTACGCCTCGAGCCGAACCGCCTCGCTGTCGGACAACTCCCTTCGCCGCAACGCCGATCGGCCGGTGAGCAGGTCGAGCAGGTGCACGGCGTCCTCGCCCCCGACCCGCAACCGAGCGGTGGATCGGATGACCGCCGCACGCAGGAGATCGTTCTTGGATCGGAACCGTCCGTACACCGCACCGGTCGACAACCCCGCCTCGCGCACGATGTCGAGGATCTTGGTGCCGTCATAGCCCTCTCGGGCGAACACCCGGCTGGTTGCGTCGAGGAGCTGATCGCGGAGCGGATCGGCGGCATCCACGAGGCTCGATCGAGCGGACCCCGACGCATCCGACTCGCTCGACGCCCACGACCCCCGGGTCCGTCGCCTCATGACCCGGGGTCGGGCGGCGTCGCGAAGAGCTCCTTGAGCCGGCGGCGGTAGACCTTGCCGTTGTCGTGGCGCGGCAGCGTGTCGATGAAGTCAACGGAACGGGGGCACTTGAAGTGGGAGATCCGATCGCGGCAGAAGGCGATGAGCTCGGCCGCCAGCTCGTCGGAGGGGGTCAGACCGGGCTGCACCTCGATGATCGAGGTCACCCGCTCGCCCCACTCCTCGTCGGGCACACCGATGGTCGCGGCGTCGCCGACCGCAGGGTGCTCGAGGAGCACGGCGTCGACCTCCGCCGGGTAGATGTTCACGCCGCCCGAGATGATGAGGTTGGCGGAGCGGTCGGTGAGGAACAGGTACCCGTCGGTGTCCAGGTACCCGACGTCGCCGAGGGTGAAGTAATCGCCCCGGTACGACCCGGAGGTCTTGTCCGGATCCTTGTAGTAGTCGAACCGGGCCCCGGGCATGGCCTTGAGCCACACCAGCCCGATCTCGTCGGCCGGGAGCGGGTTGGCGTCCTCGTCGCCGATGAGGACCTGGCCCTCGGTGACCGGCCTGCCGACCGTGCCGGGCCTGGCCAGCCACGTGGCGGAGTCGACGAAGCTGCCCACCCCCTCGGTGGCCGCGTAGTACTCCACGACGACGGGGCCGAGCCAGTCGATGAGTCGCTGCTTGACCGGGACCGGACAGGGCGCGGCGCCGTGGAGCACGTATCGGAGCTGGTCGGTCGTGCAACGGGCGCGGGCGTCGGCGGGCAGCGACAGGAGCCGGTGGAACATGGTGGGGACCATGTGGGTGTGGGTGACGGCGTGCGCGTCGACCAACCGGAGCGCCTCGGCGGCGTCCCACTGGTCCATGAGCACGACGGTTGCGCCGAACGAGAGGGGGGCGGTGAGTGAGAACGCGAGCGGCGCCGCGTGGTAGAGCGGGCCGGTGCACAGGTGCACGTCACCCTCACCCTCGTGGTAGTCGTAGATGTTCAGGGCCGGGGCGACGTGCGCGGTGGGCGGCCGGTACACCCCCTTGGGCCGTCCGGTGGTGCCCGAGGTGTAGAGCATCGAGCTCCCTGCGCTCGGATCGTCGATGTCGGAACCGTCCTCGGCGGCCAGCGCGCCGTCGTAGTCCTCGAAGCCGTCGATGGGCCCGCCGATGGCCAGCAGCACCGAGCACGCCGGTGCGTCGGCCGCGGCCCCCCGGGCCATGTCGGCGACGGCGACATCGGCCAACAGCGCCCGTGCCTCGCAGTTCTCCACGATGTAGCCCGCTTCGTCGGCGGTGAGGTGCCAGTTGACGGTCGTGAGCCGGTAGCCGCCGCGCTGGCAGGCGTAGGTGGCCTCGACGAACTCGGGACGGTTTCGGCACGCGACGGCGACGGCATCGCCGGCGACGACACCCCGCGAGCGCAGTGCCCGCACCAGCCGGTTCGCGTCGGCGTTGAGCTCGGCGAACGTCCGGGTCGAGTCGGCGGTGATGATCGCCGGCGTGTCGGGCTGCTGCTCGGCCCACCAGGCCAGCAGCATCCCGACCTCGGCCAGGCGCTGTCGTCGTCGGGTCGGGTCCTGCTCGTCGGTCACCGCGGTGTCGTTCATCGGTCGGCGGTATCATCGCCGAAGGCCGCCCGTTCGCCATCCACGCCGATGAGGTCCTCGGGGCGGTTCTCGGCCAACCACCCGCGCAGCTCGTCGCGGAACGTCTCCGCTTCGGGTCCGAGGTCCAGTGCGAGATCGGCCATGGGGTTGCTCCTCGTGCGTCGACCGGGTGCGATCAGGGGGCGGACATCACAGATCCGCCGGTTCGAACACCGCCAGGTTCCGCCCGTCCGAGAGCGGGTCCCACGCCACGCGCACCGGCATCCCGACGTGGACGTCGTCGGGCGGGCAACCGAACACGTTCGCCATCAGGCGCGGTCCCTCGACCAGATCGATCAGGGCGATGGCGTACCGGACGCCACCGTTGATCGCCGGGTTCGTGGGCTTGTTCTCCACCGTCATCGTGTAGACGACGCCGTCGCCGCTGGCCTCGCGCCACGCCAGGTCCGAGCCGCCGCACGAGAGGCAGATCGAGCGCGGGAAGTACTGCGCGACGTCGCAGTCGATGCACCACTGGAGGAGGAACCGATGCTCGCGGGTGGCGTCCCAGAACGGTTCGGTGAGCTCGGTGACGGGAGGCTCCATGCGCCGGGGTGCACGCTCGGTGGTCGGGTCGGGCTTCCCGTCGGCCATCAGAGGGTCCCTTCGGTTCCGAGCACGAGGGTCGACATGCACGAGAGCACCATGCCCGAGCCGTGGGCGACGGCGATCTCGGCGTCGGGCACCTGACGCTCGCCGGTCTCGCCGCGGAGCTGGCGCACCGCCTCCACGATCAGGAACATGCCGTACATCCCGGGATGGGTGTAGGACAGGCCGCCGCCGTTGGTGTTCATCGGGAGCGACCCGCCCGGGGCCGTCTTGGCATCCATGACGAACGGGCCGCCGTCGCCCTTGGGGCAGAAGCCCAGGTCCTCGAGGTGCAAGAGCGCGGTGATGGTGAAGCTGTCGTAGGCCATGAGCACGTCGACATCGGCGGGCCCGACGCCGGCCATGGCGAACGCGTTCCGCCCGGAGATCACCCCCGGTGTCGTGGTGATGTCGGGCATCTCGCTGATCATCGAGTGGTCGTGGCAGGTGCCGGCGCCGAGCACGTAGACGGGCGGCTTGGCCAACGTCCGGGCCCGTTCGGCGCTCGTCATCACGAACGCGCCGGCGCCGTCGGTCACCAGGCAGCAGTCGAGCAGGTGAAGCGGTGAGCTCTGCATGGGCGAGTCGAGGACGTCGTCGATCGTGATCGGGTCCTGGTAGCGGGCGTCGGGGTTCATGGTGGCCCACTGGCGTGTGCTCACGGCGATCTGGGCGAGCTGCTCGGCGGTGGTGCCGAAGTCCGCCATGTGGCGGCTCGCGGCCATGGCGTAGGGGCCCATCGGCATGCGCAGGCCGTAGGGCAGCTCCCACTCCAGCATGGGGTTGGGCCCCGCCATCTGCGGTCGCCCCCATGGCCGCTTCTTCGTGCGGTCGCTGCGCGGGGTCGACGCGTAGACGCTGATCACGACATCGCAGAGCCCGGCGTTGATGGCCGCCGCCGCGTGCTCGGCGTGGATCTCGAAGCTCGACCCGCCCGTGTTCGTGGAGTCGGTGTAGCGGGGGTGGATCCCGAGGTACTCGGCCAGGCCCATCGACGAGTACGTGTGGCAGACGCCGTCGACGTCGGCCAACGTGAGGCCGGCGTCGTCGAGCGCCTGGCGGATCATCTCGGCTTCGAGGGCGCGGCCGGTGAGCTCGAGCTCACCGGTCGGCGACGCCGCGTCGCTGACGCCCACGATGGCCGCCGCGCCGCGGAGGCTACCCATGCGACCGCTTCCCGAGATCGGGCGTGACGTTCATCGAGCGCTCCTCCCGGCCCCCCGGCCAGCGGTTGTGTCGAAGAATACTTTTTATCGGTGCGGTGTCAACCCGTCGCATGGCCGTCGGGCGAGGGTACCGTCAGGACCATCGCGGACAGGGCGCCCGCGATGGGAAGGTGGCGATGGGTGCTCCACTGGCCTCGGTCCTCGAACGGCCCGAACCGGATGACCCCCTGGCGTTCACCGACGACGAGCTGTGCGCGCAGGCGATGGCGGCCGACCCCGACATGCCCGCCGATCCCGACGCCGTACCGTTCGCGAGTGGCGGTCCCGTGTTCCCGACGCTGCTCCCGGATTGGTACATGCCGACGCCGACGGCGGGTGCCCGCACGCGCTGGCACGCCGTGGTGGTCGTGCTCGTGATCGCGTCGTTCGTCCTGATCAACGCACTCGGCCTCTGCATCACCTACGGCCATCTGATGGTCGGCTGACCGACGACCGTGGCCTTCCGGGACCGACACGATGCCGGGCGCCGCCTCGCCGCCCGTATGGTCGAGATCGACGAGGCGACGCCCTTCGACGACCCGATCGTGCTCGGACTCCCGCGCGGCGGGGTACCGGTGGCGTTCGAGGTGGCCCGGGGGATGCAGGTGCCGCTCGACGTCTTCGTGTCGAGGAAGCTGGGCGCTCCCCTCCAACCCGAGCTCGGCATCGGCGCCGTGAGCGAAGGTGGTGTCCGGGTGCTCGACGACGATCTGGTGCGGGCGCTCGGCGTCTCCGACGACGACATCGAGTGGATCACTGCGCGGGAGCACGACGAGCTCGATCGCCGGGTGGCGCACTACCGCGTGGGTCGAGCGCTCCCGCCCCTCGCGGGTCGTGATGTGGTGCTGGTCGACGACGGCCTGGCCACCGGCGTCACCGCGACGGCGGCGATCGAGGCGCTGCGTGCCCTCGGGGTGGGGAGGCTCGTGGTCGCCGTCCCGGTCGGAGCAGGAGCGACGGTCGCTGCGCTGCGGGCCGGCGGCGTCGAGGTGGTGTCGCTCCTCGAGCCGGCCGACCTGGTGGCGGTGGGCCGCTGGTACGACCACTTCGAGCAGACCACCGACGACGAGGTGCTGGATCTGCTCCGGCGGGCGGCCGGCACCTGACCCTGCGAACGGGGTGGACCAACGCGAGAGAGCGCCGGCCCGCAGCGGACCGGCGCTCTCGCGGTGGTTGGTCGATCCCCGAAGGGGCTCGGATCAGCTGGCGGACTTGGCGAGGTCGCTCAGCTTGGTGAGGTTGTACGTGTCGGCGGTCTCCTTGGTGACCACGAAGCCGTTCTTGTCCTGCGCCTCGGCGAAGGCGAACGCCACGACGCCGCGACCCTCGAGGGCGCCGGTGAGCAGCTCGTAGGTGGCATCCGAATCGCCGCTGGCCTTGGCCTCGCTGTCGAGGAAGGTCAGCAACGTGCTGGTGTACTCGGGGACGAGGCTGATGCCGCCCTGCTCGACCTCGGGGAAGTAGATCTCCCGGCTGCCGACACGGAGCTTCTTCTCGACGTTGTAGCCGTTGGCCTCGAGGACCGAGGCGTAGATCTCGGCGATGATCTCGCTCTCGCCGAAGTCGGCGGAACCGACGATGATCGGTGAGCCGGACTTGGCCGACGAGTCCTCGGGGGAGAGCAGATCGTTGGTCGTGGCCCAGGCCTTGGCCACGTCGGCCGCGTCCTGGAGGTCGACGTCGACCTGCTTGTTGAGCGCCGCCAGCTCCTTGGTGGTCAGCTTGGCGCTTACGCCGTCGAGCGCCTTCTGGAGACCCTCGCCGTACTCGGTGGCGATCTTCTCGTTGACCACCGGCACCACGTTCTCGGCGTTCTGCAGGTTCTTGTCGTCCTCGAGGAGCACCCATCCGTTGGCGTCGATGAGGCCGTTGGTGGTGAACAGGAGGCCGACCTGGATGTCGCCGTTCTGGAGGGCGGCGACGGTGAGCGGCCCACCGGCGTCGAGCGCCTTGAAGTCCTTGAACGCGAGGCCGTAGGTCTGCTCGAGCCCGACCTGGCAGAACGGCCGTTCCGGGCACTCCGGCGGTCCGCCGAGGGTCATGGTGGCGGCGATGGTGTCGCCGGTCGGCACCGAGCCCGGCGTGGTGCCGCCGTTCGCGGCGCTGGTGGTGGAGCTGGAGTCGGAGCTGCTGCCCTCGCTGCCGCAGGCGGCGAGCACGGCGACGAGCGCCACCGCCAGGGCCAGGGCCCGGACAGATCGTGTGCGTTGGTACATGGGGGGTTTCTCCCTTTCCGATGAGTGGCGCAACGTTATCGGTGTCCACCCGCCATCACCCACCAGGTGAGCGCGACGCGTGGTCGGTCAGGCGGCGGCCGCACCCTCGACGCCGGAGCGTCGAAGGCGACGCTCGCGACGTGACGGCCCCCGGTCGGTGAGCCCAGGCGAGACGGTGAGGCGGGCGAGCAGCGCGAAGGTCGCCTCGCTGATCAGCACCAGCGCGGCGACGAGGACGACCCCCGCGAAGACCTCGACGAAGTCGCGGGTGGAGAAGCCGTCGATGATGAAGCGGCCCAGCCCGCCCCACCCCACGAGGGCGGCCAGCGTGGCGGTGGCGATGACGGCGGCGCTCGACAGCCGGATGCCGTTGAGCATCAGCGGCCGGGCGATGGGGAGCTGCACCCGCCGCAGCAGCGTCGCCTCGGTCATCCCCATGCCCCGGGCCGAGTCGATCGTGGCCGAGTCGACCTCGCGGATGGCGGTGAAGGTGAGGGTGAAGATCGGAGGGACCGCGAGCAGAACCATGGCGATGAGGGCGGGTCGGAAGCCGATTCCCAGCCAGATCACGCCGAGGGCGATCACCGCGAACGACGGGATGGCCCGCCCGATGTTGGCGACGTTGACCGCGATCGACCCCTTTCGTCGGCTCCGTCCGAGGAGGACGCCGAGGGGTACGGCGATGACGAGTGAGATGGCCATGGCCGACCCCACGAGCACCAGGTGCTCGATGAGGCGGTGGACGATGCCGTTCTCACCCTGCCAGTTGAGCGGGTCGTTGAACCACACGAACAGATCGTGGAGGAAGCTCATGCCGCAGCGGCTCCTCGTCGGGTCCATGGCGTGAGGACACGTTGGAGCCCGACCAGGGTCAGGTCGAGCGTCACCGCGAGCGCCACGGTGAGCACCGCTCCCAGCAGGAGCGGGGTGTTGAAGAACCGGTTGAGCCCGTCGAAGATGAGCTGGCCGAGCCCGCCCTGGTCGCGGCCGAGCAGGCCGGCGATGGGCACCAGCCCGACGGTGGTGACCGTGGCGATCCGCAGTCCGCTGATGATGACCGGCAGGGCGAGCGGCAGCTCGATCCGCAGGAACCGCTTCGAGGGCGTGAACCCCATCCCCCGGGCTGATTCGACGACCGGAGCAGGAACGCCGTCGATCCCCGCGACGATGCTGCGGAACAAGATCTGCAGGGTGTAGCTGATCAGGGCGATCTCCGCGGTGAGGGTGGTGAGCCCGGTGATCGGCGTGAGGAGGATGAACAGGGCCAGGCTCGGGATCGCGTACATCACCCCGGTGACCGCATTGATCGGCGCGTAGCTCACGTGGAACCGGATGGCGATCACGGCCATGACCATGGACAGGGCGAACCCGATGCCGACGGCGATGAACGTGAGCATCAGGTGCTGCAGCAGGGCGGCGCCGATGAGCGCGAGGTGGTCGCCGATCCACGGCCAGCGGATCAGGGGCTGATCGACCTGGGCGAGGATCGAGCCGGGCAGCACCATCACTCGAGCTCACCGCCGATGCGGCCGACGTCGAGCACGCCCTGGTAGCGATCGTGCTCGTCGAGCACCACCGCGACCCGGGTGGGCGACGCCACCAGCGTGTCCAGCGCCTCGCGCAGCGACGAATCCGGGCGCAGGGTGACGAGGAACGGCCGCACCTCGACGTCGCCCACCCGGTCGGGGCCCTGGAGATAGGAGGCCTCGACCCACCCGCGTAGGTGGCCGTCGTCGACGACCGCGACCCAATCGGTTGCGGAGGCCTGCATGACCTGACGCGCGACATCCATCGTGGTGTCCGAGCCCACGACCGGGCCCGGATCGAGCTTCGTGCCCCGCACGTCGATCAGCGAGAGGCGCTTGAGGCCACGCTCGCTGCCGAGGAACTCCTCGACGAAGGGGTTGGCCGGTTGCGCGAGCACGTCGACCGGGGTGCCGTACTGCTCCACCACTCCGCCGACGTTGAGCACGGCCATGCGATCGGCCAGCCGGATGGCCTCGTCGATGTCGTGGGTGACGAACACGATGGTCTTGCACAGCCGGCGTTGGAGATCGATGAGCTCGTCCTGCAGGCGGGCGCGCACGATCGGGTCGACCGCGCCGAACGGCTCGTCCATGAGCAGCACGGGGGGATCCGCGGCCAGCGCACGGGCGACACCGACGCGCTGCTGCTGTCCGCCCGAGAGCTCTGACGGGTAGCGCCGGGCGAGCTCGGTGTCGAGACCGACCATCTCCATGAGTCGACTCACCTGCTCGGCCGTCCGCGCCTTGGGCCACCCGATCAGCTCGGGGACGGTGGCGATGTTCTGGGCGATGGTCCGGTGCGGGAACAGACCGACCTGCTGGATCACGTAGCCGATGCCGAGCCGCAGCCCGTGGGGCTTGACGTCCATGACATCGCGACCGCCGACGGTGATCGTTCCCGACGTGGGGTCGATCAGGCGGTTGATCATGCGCAACGTCGTCGACTTGCCACAGCCCGACGGTCCGATGAACACGGCGATCTCGCCCTCGTCCACCTCGAGGCTGAGGTCGCCGACGGCCGGAGCGGACGTCCCCGGGAACGTCTTCGAGACGTGCTCGAGGCGGATCATGGCGACGAGCCTAGGGAAGTCCGGCGGGGAAGTCGGGGTCCGGTGCCCGGCCGGCGGTCGTCACGTCCGCTCGAGCCCGAGTGCATCCGCCGCGGTGGCGAGCGCCGCGATGTGGTCGTCGACGGTCGCGAGTCCGGCGCCCATCGTGTTCACGGTGATGTGGGTCGCGCCCGACGCCCGCCACCGCTCGACGTGGTGGACCACGCTCTCGGCGCCGTCGGCCTGCCAGTTCACCCGCCCCTCCATGCCCATCGTCGAGGGGTCGCGTCCGGCCGAGCGTGCGGCCCGATCGATGATGGCTCGGGCCTCGTCGAGCTTCGGGCCGGGTACCACCTGCGGGAACCAGCCGTCGGCCAACCGTCCCATCCGCTCGTAGGCGCGCGGCGACTGCCCGCCGATCCAGATCGGGATGGGTCGTTGCACGGGGAGCGGGGCCAGTCCGGCGCCGTTGATCAGGTGCGACCGGCCCTGGAACGTGACCGAGCGTTCGGTCCAGAGTCGACGGAGCACGTCGATCTGCTCGTCGCTGCGCCGGCCCCGATCGCCGAAGGACATGTTGAGCGCCTGGTACTCGACCGGGTTCCACCCGATGCCGACGCCGAGCCGGAACCGACCCTCGGTGAGCAGGTCGACCTCGGCGGCCTGCTTGGCCACCAGCACGGTCTGGCGCTGCGGGAGGATGATGATCCCGCTGACGAGCTCGATCGACACCAGACCGGCGAGGTAGCCGAAGAGCACGAACGGCTCGTGGAACGTGGTGGCGATGTCGTAGGGGCCACGCCACGGGGCGTGGACGTCGGGGTCGGCGCCGACCACGTGGTCGTAGGCGAGCAGGTGGGCGTAGCCCAGTTCCTCGACGGCTCGGGCGTACGCCTTGATCGGTCCGACGTCGGCACCGATCTCGGTCTGCGGGAACACCACACCGATCTGCATGGCTCCCTGTCTACCGGGTTCGCGGCGACCGTGTCCCCGGCGCCGACCCAGTCATCATCCTCACCGTCAGTTGCGCAGGCCCGGGTGCCGGCTGGCGACCAGGGGCACGAGCAGGCGCTTCGGGATGAGATGGGCGAACATCGCCGTGACCCGGTTGACCGAGCCGGGGATGGCGACGGGGTCGCCGGCGTCGAGCGCCCCGATGCCGACCTCGGCGACGGATCGGGCGGTCTCCCACATGAACGACGGCAGCGACGCCTCGGCGTCGGAGGGGTCGAAGCCGGCCGCCACGCCGAAGTTGGTGTGGACCGGACCGGGGCACAGGCAGGTGGTGGTGACGCCGCTGCCGCGCAGCTCCCCACCGAGGCTGCGCGTGTAGGAGAGCACGAACGCCTTGCTCGCGCCGTAGCCGGCCTGGCCGGGCAACGGTTGGAAGGCGGCGGTCGACGCGACGTTGAGCACGGCGCCGCGCGAGCGCTCGACCATGCCGGGGAGGAACCGCGTGCACAGGTCGGCGACGGCGACGACGTCGACCTCGATCATGTTCATCTCGGCGTCGGGGTCGCCCTTGCTGACCGGTCCGACCGTGGACAACCCGGCGTTGTTGACCAGGATGTCGGGGATCAGGTCGAGTCCGAGCACGCGTCCGAGGAGCGCGGCACGCGCGTCGCGGTCGGCGAGATCGGTCGCCAGGACCTCGGCTCTGACCCCGGTGGCGCGCAGCTCGTCGGCCAGTTCGTTGAGCTTGTCGGCCTGCCGGGCGACGAGGGTCACCCCGTGCCCGCGTCGGGCCAGCTCGCGTGCCAGCTCCACCCCGATGCCCGACGATGCTCCGGTGACGACAGCGGTTCGATCGGGGGCGGGGGTGGGAAGGCTCATGGGCCAACGCTAACGCCGCGGTACCGTCGCACGCGATGGCGCCGTCGACCGACTGGAACCCGTTGCTGCGGGCCGAGCTGCACAAGCCCTACTGGGCCGAGCTCCAGTCGTTCGTGACCGACGAGCGCGCCCGGCACCGCGTCGAGCCCGCAGTCGGTGACGTGTTCGCTGCGCTGCACCTCACGCCGTGCGCATCGGTCAAGGTGCTGATCCTCGGCCAGGATCCCTACCACGGGGTGGGACAGGCCCACGGGCTGTGCTTCTCCGTGCAACCCGGCGTGGCGCGTCCGCCCTCGCTGCGCAACATCTTCGCCGAGCTGCACGACGACCTCGGCATCGATCCGCCGAACCACGGATGCCTCGAGGCGTGGGCGACCCAGGGGGTGCTGCTGCTCAACACCAGCCTGACGGTGCGCGGCGGCCAGGCGGCATCGCACCAGGGCAAGGGGTGGGAGGTCTTCACCGACCAGGTCATCCGGGCGGTGAACGACAAGCACGACACGGTGGTGTTCATCCTGTGGGGCGCCGCCGCCCGCAAGAAGCGCTCGTTCATCGACACGAGCCGCCACGTCGTGATCGAATCGGCCCACCCGTCGCCGCTGTCGGCCCGCAACGGCTTCTTCGGCAGCCATCCGTTCTCCCGGGCGAACGATGCGCTCGTCGCCGCCGGGCGGGACCCGATCGACTGGCAGATCCCCGATCGCTGACCGATCGCTGACTCAGCCGAACAGCGAGCCGGGCTCGGCACGGCCGGTCGACCGTTGGTGCTCGAGCAGGAAGCGCTTGGCCTCGATACCGCCGGCGAATCCGGTGAGGCTGCCGTCGGCACCGACCACGCGGTGGCACGGCACGATGATGCTCACGGGGTTGCGGCCGTTGGCCGCGCCGATCGCCCGGACCGCCGTCGGTCGGCCGATGTCGGCAGCCTGCTCGCGGTAGGTGCGGGTCTCGCCGTAGGGGATGCGCGCCAGCGCTCGCCAGGCGGCGAGCTGGAACTCGGTGCCCACGACATCGAGCGGGACGTCGAAGGTGGTGCGATCGCCGGCGAAGTACTCGGTGAGCTGCGTGACGGCGCACCGGGTCACGGGATCGTCGTCGGCGTCGATCGGGGTGGCGTCGACCCCCCGGATGCGGTCGACATCGGAGGGCCAGAGGACGGCGCGGATGCCGACGTCGGAGACCACGACGCGGAGCGCGCCGACGGGCGACGGCAAGGTCGCCTGGCGGAGACGTGCCGTGGACGAGCCGGCGGTCGACGCGGTGCCGGGTGACGGGGTGCCGGGTGACGCGGGGCCGGGTGACGGGGTGGTCATGGTCGGGGCTCCTGCTGGCGGGCGCGGGTAGGGGGGAGAGGGACCGGCGAGGTGGACGCCGCCCACAGGTGGTGGGTGGCGTAGGAACGCCACGGTCGCCACCGGGTCGAGTGGGCGGCGAGCGCGACGGGATCGGTCGGGAGGCCGAGGTTGGCGGCGCCCTTGCGAACCGCCAGATCGGTGGCCAGGAACGAGTCGGGGTCCGACAGCGAGCGCATGGCGATGTAGGCGGCGGTCCACGGTCCGATGCCACCGAGCGCGAGCAGCGAGACGCGAGCGTCCTCGCGATCGGCGCCGGGACCGAGGTCCACGGTTCCGTCGGCCAGCGCCGCAGCGAGTCCGACCAGGCCACGGGCGCGTGCCATCGGGATGCCGATCTCGGCCGGGTCGCACGCCGCGAGGGTGGCGGCGTCGGGGAAGGTCCGGGTCACCGACCCCCGCGACGCCCCGGCGGGCAGCGCCGCGCCGAACCGGTCGACGATCCGTCCGGCGAGCGTCGTCGCCGCCGCCACGGTGATCTGCTGGCCGAGGACGGCACGGATGGCGAGCTCGTGCGGGTCGACCCCGCCGGGTGATCGTCGGCCGGGGCGGGCCCGGACCGAGCCGGCGAGCAACGGGTCCTCGGCGAGGAGACCGTCGATGGCCAGGGGGTCGGTGTCGAGGTCGAGCAGTCGCCTCGCCCGGGCGATCGCCGACGCGAGACCGCCGACGTCGGTGAGGTGCAGCGTTGCCGTGACGTGCTGATCGCCGGGGCGGAGCTCGATCACCGCCGGACCGCCGGGGAGATCCATCGATCGTCGGAAGGTTCCGCCGTCGGCCGATTCGGCGCCGGGTACCGCACGGGCGGCGAGGAAGGACCACAGGTGCTCGTGGTCGAACGGTTGGCGCACCGCCAGGCGCACGGTGATCGGTGACGCCGCGGTCGTGGCGGTGCCGGCGGGGGGCTCCGGGTCTCGGGAGCGTCGCGTCCGCGACGATTCGCGCAGGGCGCTGGGGGTCGAGGCGAACACCGACCGGACGGTGTCGTTGAACTGGCGGACGCTCGCGAACCCGGCGGCGAAGGCCACCTGACCGAACGGGAGGTCGGTGGTCTCGACGAGGAGGCGGGCGGTCTGTGCCCGTTGCGCCCGGGCCAGCGCGATCGGACCCGCGCCGACCTGGTCGGTGAGCACCCGGTTGAGGTGGCGTTCGCTGACGGCCAGGTGGCGTGCGAGTCCCGACACGCCGTCACGGTCGATGACCCCGTCGGCGATGGACCGCAGCGCCCGGCCGGCGAGGTCGGCTCGGAGGTTCCACTCCGGTGAACCGGGCGTGGCGTCGGGTCGGCACCGCTTGCATGCTCGGAAGCCGGCCTGCTGCGCTGCCGCAGCGGTGCGATGGAAGGTGATGTTGACGCGCTTGGGCTGGACCGGGGTGGGACAGCTGGGCCGGCAGTAGATGCCGGTCGTCTCGACCCCGATGAAGAACCACCCGTCGAAGCGCCGGTCGCGGGTGGTCATGGCGCGGAACCGTGCATCGTCGTCCAGTTCGAGCCCGGTCGGGAGACCGGTGAGCGCGTCGTCGTGCACGCGCTGATCCTGTCACCGATCCGGGACCCTGTCTGGCGGAAATCGGACACCCGCGTCGGGTGGCCGATCTCGGGTCCGGGGGTACGGTCGGATGATGAGCGTGAAGCAGGAACTGGACGGGCTGTCGGATCGGATCGGCGAGTACGGGTCGCACGCCTACCTCGTGACGGTCACGGCGGAGGGCGCACCGCACGTGGTGTCGGTGTCGGTCGTCGTCGACGGGGACGACGGTCGTCTGGCCGTCGCCGCCGGCCAACGCACCCGAGCCAACCTCGACGCCCGCCCGACGGCGACGCTCCTGTGGCCCCCGGCCACCGACCCGGCCTACAGCCTGCTCGTCGACGGCGCCTACGTCGGCGACCGCGACGGCGGGGAGCGCATCGTCATCGAGCCCACGTCGGCCGTGCTGCACCGGGTCGCCGGAGCCGACGGCGAGGGACCCACCTGCCTGCCGGTGTCGTGATCGGCGTCAGTCCTCGTCGCGGATGACGAGCACGGGGCACGGCGCGTTGTGCACGACGTGGGAGCTGATCGATCCGAGCAGCGCGCGCTTGATCGCACCCCGCCCGCGGGACCCCACGACGATCACGTCGACGTCGAGCTCACCGGCGAGGCGACAGAGGGTCTGACCTGGCTCGCCGACCTCGATGCGCCGTTCGATGGTGGCATCGGGCGCCGACGCGGTGAGGGCATCGACGGTGACGTCGACCGCCGAGCTCGACGCCTCCTCCACGGCGCTCCACGCGGCTTCGACGACCTCGGGCCGGGCGACGCCGCCCGCGAACCCGGACTCGAACCCGGCGGTCGCGACCCCCGGCGTCTCGCCGACGGAGACCACGGTGACCTGGTCGACGTCGGCGAGCAGGGACAGCGCCCGGCCGGCTGCTTCGAGGGCGTGCTCGGAACCGTCGGTACCGATGAGGAGGTGCATCAGAAGGCGCTCCCGCCGTGTTCGTGGTCGGTGTAGATCTTCTCGGTGCCGTCGGGGTAGCGGGCATGCGGAACGAGCACGCCGTCGGGCGCGTCGTGCAGGTACATGAGCGTCACACCCACCACGGCGTGATCGTGGCCGCGATCGCGGTAGCGCTCCTCGCCGTGCTCGGTGCGCCACCGGTCGACGTCCGTCGCGGCGTTCGGGCCCGCAGACGCGGCGCGGATCTTGCCGACCATCTCGTCGACGGCCCTCGCCTCGAGGATCACGACATCGACACCGTCAGGGACCTCGTTGCTGGATGGAGCGCTGGGCATGGCGAGAGCTTCGCGCCAACGGCGTGCCGTGTCAGCTCGAACGGTCGTCGCCGATCTGGTCACCAGGCCGACATCAGCTTCACCGCAACCACGATGGCGAGGACCACGACCACGGCGCGCAGGAGCGTCGGGTTGATGCGCCGGCCGACCCGGGCTCCGAGGACCCCACCGACGACGGCACCGGTCGCGATGAGGGCCGCCGCCTCCCAGGCGACGTCGGCGAAGAGGATGAAGAGGATCGCCGCCACGGCGTTGACCGTGCCTGCGAGCAGGTTCTTGAGCGCGTTGGACCGCTTCATCTCGTCGGGCACGAACACCGAGAGCATCGCCAGCAGGATGATCCCCTGCGCCGCGCCGAAGTAGCCGCCGTAGATGCCCGCGAAGAAGGCGATGGCGAGCGGCGCCGCGCCCACATCGCGGGCGTCGTGCTTGCGCCGACCCGCCACCCACCTCGACAGGCGGGGTTGGCCGGCCATGAGCAGCCCGGCGCCGAGCACGAGGACAGGGATGATCTTGTCGAACACCTCCGACGGCAACGTCAGCAGCAGGGTGGCGCCGATCAGCGACCCCGCGACGGAGCACACCGCCAGCGTCCGCGCCCGCTTGCCCTGGCCCTCGAGCTCGCGGCGGTAGCCGTAGGTGCCGCTGATGGAGCCCGGCACCAGCCCGATGTTGTTCGACACGTTGGCGGTGATGGGCGTGTACCCGACCGCCAACAGGGTGGGGAAGGTGATGAGGCTGCCCGATCCGACGACGGCGTTGATCGCACCGGCACCCATCCCAGCGGCGATCACCGCGACCGCCTCCCATCCGTTCACCGGCCAACTCTCACACGCCGCTGGCGCCCGCCCCCAACCGGATCCCGGAGGGACCGGCGGGGCAGCTCACCGTTCGAAACCGATGATCACCGACTTGGAGGTGGGCGTGCCGCTGATCTCGGCCTGCGAGTCGAGCGGCACGAGCACGTTGGTCTCGGGGAAGTAGGCAGCGGCGCAGCCGCGCGCCGTCGGGTACGGGACGAGGCGGAACTGCGGTGCCCGGCGGTGCTCGACGGTGCCGTCGTGTGCCGTCCACTCGCTGACGATGTCGACGACCTCGCCGCCCTCGAAGCCGAGCGAGGCGAGGTCGTCGGGATGGACGAGGACGATGCTGCGTCCGTTGCGGATGCCGCGGTAGCGGTCGTTGCGGCCGTAGATCGTGGTGTTGTACTGGTCGTGGGACCGGATGGTCTGCAGGATCAGCCGACCGGGCGGCGCGATGAGGACGTCGAGCTCGTTGACGGTGAAGTTGGCCACCCCGGTGGAGGTCTCGAACCGCCGCTCGTCGCGCGGGGGGCTGGGCAGCATGAAGCCGCCGGGCTCGCGCACCCGCCGGTCGAAGTCGTCGAAGCCGTCGACGACGCGGGAGATGTGGTGACGGATGGCGGCGTAGTCGTGTTCCAGGCCGGACCAGTCGGTGGTGGACCGCGATCCGGTCCCGAAGGTCGCCCGAGCCATGCCGCACACGATCGCCACCTCGGACCGGAGGTGCTCGCTGGCCGGCGTGAGCCGCCCGCGGGAGAGGTGCACCATGCTCATCGAGTCCTCGACCGTCACCAGCTGCTCGCCCGTCGGGTGCGCGTCGACCTCGGTGCGTCCGAGCGTCGGGAGGATGAGCGCCACGTCACCGACCACGGCGTGGGAGCGGTTGAGCTTGGTCGAGACCTGCACCGTCAGCGAGCACCGTCGCAGCGCGGCGACGGTGACGTCGGAATCGGGTGTGGCCCGCACGAAGTTGCCCCCCATCCCCACGAACACCGAGGCCGTGCCGTCGCGCATGGCGCGGATGGCGTCGACGACGTCGTGGCCCGGGGCTCGGGGCGGCTCGAAGCCGAACTCGGCGCCGAGCGCGTCGAGGAACGCCGAGTCGGGCTTCTCGTAGATGCCCATGGTGCGATCGCCCTGCACGTTGCTGTGGCCACGCACCGGGCACGCGCCGGCGCCGGGCCGGCCGATGTTGCCCCGCAGGAGGAGGAAGTTCACGATCTCTCGGATGGTTGCGACCGAGTTGCGGTGCTGGGTGAGTCCCATGGCCCAGCACACGATGATCCGCTCCGAGTCGAGCACCAGATCGCGGACCGCCTCGATCTCCCGGCGGTCGAGGCCCGTCGCCGCGTGGACCTCGGCCCAGTCGAGGCTCCGGAGCGCGGCGGCGTAGTCGTCGAAGCCCCCGCAGCGCTCGGCGATGAACTCGTGGTCGAGCACGGTGCCGGGTGCACCATCCTCGGCCTCGAGCAGCAGCAGGTCGAGTGCCTGGAAGAACGCCAGGTCCCCGTTCACCCGGATCTGGCAGAACAGATCGGCGAGCTGGGTGCCCGACCCCACGATCCCGCGAAGCTCCTGGGGGTTCTTGAAGGTCATGAGGCCGGCTTCGGGGAGCGGGTTGACGGCCACGATCCGGGCGCCGTTCGCCTTGGCCGCCTCGAGCGCGCTCAACATGCGGGGGTGGTTGGTGCCGGGGTTCTGGCCGACGACGAAGAGGAGATCGGCCTCGCTGATGTCGGCGAGCGAGACCGTCCCCTTGCCGATGCCGATCGTCTCCGTGAGGGCCGAGCCACTCGATTCGTGGCACATGTTGGAGCAGTCCGGAAGGTTGTTGGTGCCGAGCTCGCGGACGAAGAGCTGGTAGAGGAAAGCCGCCTCGTTGCTCGTCCGGCCCGACGTGTAGAAGATCGCCTCGCCGGGCGAGTCGAGATCGGTGAGCGCCGACCCGATCAACGAGAAGGCGTCGTCCCACGAGATGGCCTCGTAGTGGTGGGCGCCCGACCGCTTGATCATGGGTTCGGTGAGCCGGCCCTGCTGGCCGAGCCACCAGTCGCTGCGCGTGGCGAGCTCGTCCACATCGTGCTCGGCGAAGAAGGCGCGGTCGATGCGACGGGTGGTCGCCTCCTCGGCCACCGCCTTGGCGCCGTTCTCGCAGAACTCGGCGAGGTGCCGCGTCCCCGGTTCGGGCCATGCGCAACCGGGGCAGTCGAACCCGTCGACCTGGTTGATCCGCAGCAGCGTGCGAGCGGTCCGCACCACGCCCATCTGCTCGATGCTGGTGCTCAGCGCGGCGGCGACGCCGGGGATCCCGGCGGCCTGATCCGACGGCTCGGTGACCCGCAGCCGCTGGTCGTCTGCGTCCTCGCGCGGAGCTCGTCTCATGGGTCGAGCCTAGGGACCGGTCGAGAACTCCGGTCGCAGGTCGGAGCCCGAGTTCCATCCGTCACGGTTCTTGACCGCCAGGATCTGGTGCACCTCGGTGGAGTGGAGCTCGAAGCCGACCGCGCACGCGGCCATGTACAGCTTCCACACCCGGGCCCGCCCTTCGCCGACCTCCGCCACCGCGTCGTCCCAGTGGTCGTCGAGGTTGCGCGCCCACCGGCGCAGGGTGATCCCGTAGTGCTCGCGGAGGTTCTCGACGTGGCGGACCTCGAAGCCGACCTCGTTCAGCAGGCTCACCGTGGTGCCCACCTCGTGGAGCTCCCCGTCGGGGAACACGTAGCGGCGCATCAGCTCGCTGTCGATGCGCGACGGGATGCGCGAACCGACGGCGACCTCGATCCGGCGGAGTGCGGCGTGGTACCGACCGGGAACCTCGTCGCGCCCGGCAACCACGGGGCGCGAGATGGCGTGGTTCAGGAGTCGCCCTCCGTCGGTGAGCAGCCCGTGCAGGCGCCTGGCGTAGGTCTCCTGGGCGCGACGGCCGACGTGCTCGAACATGCCGACGGAGCTGATCGCGTCGAACGGACCGTCGTCGATGTCGCGGTAGTCCTGGATGCGGATCTCGATCTGATCCGACAGCCCCGCGTCGGCGACCCGCTTGGCGGCGAGCTCGCCCTGCTCGTGCGAGATGGTGACGCCGACGCCGTGCACGTCGTGGTGGCGGGCCGCGTGGATGAGCATCGATCCCCACCCACAGCCGACATCGAGCAGGCGCTCGCCGGGGCGCAGGGCGAGCTTGGTGCAGATGAGCTCGTGCTTGTGGGCCTGGGCGGTCTCGAGCGGATCGTCGGGATCCTCGAACACCGCGCACGAGTACGTCATCGACGGCCCGAGCACCAGCGCGTAGAACTCGTTCGACACGTCGTAGTGGTGGGCGATCGCCGCGGCGTCGCGATGTCGGGAGTGGAGCAACCCATGGAGCTGGGCTTCCTCGGCGGGAGGCGGAGGGGGGGCGATGATGGCTCGCCACGCGGCGGTGCCTGCCGAGCGGACGAGTGCGAGCAGTGCGGCGGGGCCGAGGGCGGGGGCGCTGGTGAACCCGAGCTCGAGCAAGCCGTAGAGGTCACCGTCGAGGTCGACGTCACCGGCCACGAACGCCCGGGTGAGACCGAGCTCGCCCGGTGCCCGCACGAGCCGGCCGACCGCTTCGGGTCGTCGGATGACGACGGTGGACGTCGCCGAGGCCGGTTCGACCCGACTCCCGTCGTAGGCTTCGACGCCGATCGTCGCAGGCGAATCCATCAGCGTGTGAACAGACTCGGCGAGTGCCACGGTGACCTCCAGAGGGTCGATGGTCCGGTTCTCCCGCCGTCGGCCAGGGGCCGACACCTCGACGATACGCGAGCTCGCACCCGTCTCCCCGGGGTTTCAGGCTGCCGTCAGGTTCAGATGTAGTTCTTGCGCTGCATGATCTGGAACGCGATCCAGCCGGGGAGCACTGGCAGCCAGAACGTGATGGCCCGGAACAGGAACACGGCGCTGACCGACGACTCGGCGTCCATGCCCAGGCGGATGAGCGTCGCGATGAGGGCGGCCTCGACCGCGCCGACCCCGCCTGGTGTCGGGGCGATGATCGCGATCGCCGAGGCGATCAGGTAGGCGACCGCGAGGGAGGGGAGGGGGACGTCGCCGCCGAAGGCCCGCACGGAGCAGTAGAACGCGGCCATGAGCCCGAGGGTGATGAGCCCCGATCCGCCGAACAGGCCGACGAGCTTTCGGGGGTTGCGGGCCAGGTCGACGATGCCCGTGCGCGCGTCGCGCACGATGGGGACGACCCGGGCTCTGATGATCCGTCGGACGGGCGGGATGGCCAGCGCGATCGCGACGATCACGGCCACGATCGCGAGCACGATGAGCGCCACGATGGCGACCGAGCTGTCGACGGCGTCGGCGCCATCGACCGTGGACGCGCCGCCTGCGCCGGAGCCGACCCACACGAGGAAGGCGGCGACCAGCGCGACGTGGGCGACGAACCCGGCGACGACGTTGAGCCCGACCCCGGCCACGGCCACACCGGCGTCGACGCCGCGCTTCTGCAGGTACCGCGTGTTGAGCGCCATGCCGCCGATCGACGCGGGGGCGAGGATGTCGACGAACGCGGCGGCCACCTGTGCCCAGAACGACGGGAGGAACGCGATGCGGTTCGGGACCGATCCGTTGAGGGCGAACGCGGCGCCGATGTAGGTGAGGAACTGGCCGACGATCATCGGCCCCAACCACACCCAGTCGGCCTTGCCGAGGGTGGCGCCGATGTCGCTGATCTCGGCCAGCCGGGGCAGGAGGGCGTAGAGGGCGATGGCGAAGACGGCGAAGCTCACGAGCGTCCGCGGCCGGAACCGGGCGATCTCCTCGTACTCGACGGTCTCGACCGAGGTGGCATCTTGGACCTCGCGCTGGAGGTCGGCGAGCAAGCCCTTCTGCTTGGCCATCGCGTCACGCGTGCTGGCGCGCAGCGCGAGCTTCTGCAGGCGGGGCAGCGCCAGCCGGACCACGTCGTCACCGACGACATCGATCGCCGCCCGGACGGCCCGCTCGGGACCGACCTCGATCGTCGTCGCGCAGAGCAACTCGGCGACGTCGCTCCGGAGGGCGACGTCGTCGGCCGCCACCTCGGCCCGGCCGAAAGCCACCAGCTGGACCTGGTCGGTCGTCTCGACGGTGCGCTCCATCTCGAGGTTCACCGCCAGATCGAGATCCGGATCGACCGGGACCGGCCGGATGACCACGTGGTGGAGGTTCAGGTCGCCGTGGGCCACGCCGGCATCGCGGAGGGCGACGACCTGACGCCAGGTCTGGGCGAGCAGGGCATCGGTGACCCGGTCAGGGCCCCCTCCCGCGAGAGGCTTCCCGATCGGCGCGAACACGAGCGCCATGCCGCCTCCGTCGAGCGCGAGGATGCGGCGGAGGTCGACGGTCTGAACGCCGCCGTTCGCGGCGGTCTGGCTGGCGAGCGCCTCGTGCTCCACCGAGTCGCGCAACGACGCGAAGCGGTGCTCGCGGTCCTGATCACGGAGTCGGACCCACCGCCAGTACTGGATCAGCCGGTCGGTCTCGGGCTGATCGGGGGAGAAGACCTTGAGCACGTGCCCGGCGTTGCCCGCCTCGGTCGTGGCGAACAGCGCGGACCCTCCGGTCCCCGGGCCGACGTACTCGAGTCGATCGACCGGAACCCGCACCGCGGCCAGCGCGTCCACCAGTTCGGCGCCGCGCGGCCGGCGGTTCGGTGATCCGCACGCGAGCAGGACGACCGAGCCGACGAGCCAACCGAGCATCAGGGCGATGGCGACGTCGTAGGGGGTCTCGACGCCCGACGCGATGCGCGCGAACGCCGTGATGACGATCGGGACGAGCGCCGCCCGGCGCCACCGGGGGTCGATCCACACGATCAGCACGGTGAGGACCGCCGCCCCGCCGGCGAGGAGCTGCGTGCCCGAGTAGCTGACGCCGCGCAGACGACCCAGCTCGGCGGGGAGCGCGACGTCGAGTGCGAGCAACCGGCTCACCGCCCACATGGCGACGGCGCCGATCACCGCGGCGGCGACCACCGCGAGGGTCACCCGCAGCCGACGGATGGCGATCAGGGCGGCGACGATGGCGATCGCCGCGATCGCGCCCACGTACTGGCTGGCGAGGATCAAGATGGTGGCGAGCGGGTCGGGGACGGTGTCGGCGAGGTTGCGCAGATCCGTGTCGGCGCCCGAGACGCTCGTCCTCAGCACCGCCGTCGCGAGCAGGGCCAACCCGAACGCGATGGCGGCCGTCACCACCCGGATCAGCTCGCGACCGGATCGCTCGAAACGGGGGCGCGGTGGCTCGATGATGGTCGCGACGGTGCGTCCGTCGGCGCCGTCGTCAGTCGGCGACGTGACCTGTGCGTGCTCGGTCGTGCTCACGAGGGGCGCGGGGGGATCTCTCGATGCGAGGAAGCGATGACCGAGTCTCGCGCCCGGCGCCGCCCGGGTGCCTCATGGCAGGGGTCAGTGGTGGAGCGACGCGCCGACCATCGCGCCGAAGCCGATGCCGCCGAAGAGACCCACGAAGACCGACGACCCGGCGGCGACGACGACCCCGGAGCCGCTGACCCACTCGAACAGCGCGAAGGAGATGATGTAGACGATCACGAAACCGGCCAGCCCGCCGAGGACGAGCGCTCGTCCGAGCCCGTCGTCCTCGCGCTCGTCGATGGCCCGGTCGAGCTCGGGGTCCGCTGCGGCGGGGATGGCGTGGACGAGTGAGTCGGTCATGGCAGTGGTCCTCCGGATGCGATGCCGGCGACGATGACCTGCACGCCGCGTTCGAACGGCTCGTCGGTGACGAACTGCGCGAGCGCGTCGCTCAAGGGGTCGTCGGCGGATGAGATCGGGTGCGGCTCGATGAGGCCGCGACCGGCTTCGAGGGCGCAGAACCCGATCAGGAAGGTGTGGATGGTGGCGTAGGCGCGGGTGGCGTCGTCCTCGGAGAACCCGGACCGCATCAGCGCGGTGCGGGCGGCCACGAGCCGCGCCTTCGCGGCGGGGGTCGTGAGCGGTTCGCGCGTGTAGAGGCCGATGATCGCCGGATGGGCGCGGAGCAGGCCGCGCAACGATGCGACCATGGCCGCCAGGTACTCGTTCCACGGCAGATCGTCGGACGGGAGGGGGAGGGCGCCGATCAGTCGGTCGGCGACGGCCTCGAGGATGTCGTCCTTGTCGCGGATGTGGCGGTACAGCGCCATCGGGGTCACGTCGAGGTCGGTGGCGAGCTGGCGGATGGTGAGGTCGTCGAGCGCACCGGTGGCCGCGTAGCCCGAGGCGGTGCGGACGATCTCGTCTCGGCTCAGCGCCGGTGCATCGGTGGTGAAGCGGGTGGCGCTCACGTCAGGACGACCGAACGGTGGGCGCAGCAGGGGGCGGAGGACGCACGATGGCAGTGTATACACGTACACAGTGTCGGCGTAGACGCCGGTATCGGGGAAAGGCCGGGGATCGACCCGGTCACACCGGTAGCGTCCGGCGGGTGGATGCCATGGCCGGGGGACCGATGATCTCGGCGCGTCAGCTCACCAAGGTGTTCGACGGCCACGTGGCGGTGGACGGGATCGACGTCGAGGTCCAGCCCGGCGAGTGCTTCGGGTTCCTCGGGCCGAACGGTGCGGGCAAGAGCTCGACCATGCGGATGATCGCGTGCGTGTCCCCGTCGAGCGGGGGCGCGCTCCGGGTCCTCGGCCTCGACCCCGCGGCCGACGGTCCCGCCATCCGCGCCCGGCTCGGTGTCGTCCCCCAGGAGGACAACCTCGACCTGGAGCTGAGCGTCTGGGACAACCTCATCATCTACGGCCGGTACTTCGGGTTGCCACGGGCCCAGCTCCGCGGGCGGGCGACGGCGCTGCTGGAGTTCGTGCAGCTCACCGATCGGGCCGACGGAAAGGTCGATCCGCTGTCGGGCGGGATGAAGCGGCGGCTCACCATCGCTCGGGCGCTCATGAACGACCCCGAGCTGCTCCTGCTCGACGAACCGACCACCGGACTGGACCCGCAGGCCCGTCACCTCGTCTGGGAGCGGCTGTTCCAGCTCAAGAACCAGGGCGTCACGATCGTGCTCACCACCCACTACATGGACGAGGCCGAACAGCTCTGCGACCGGCTCGTGATCATGGACGAGGGCACCATCGCCGCCGAGGGATCACCCCGCTCGCTCATCGAGCGCCACGCGCCCCGCGAGGTCGTGGAGATGCGCTTCCCCGACGAGACCGAGCGGTTGGCGGCCCTCGACGTCGTCACGCGCCACGGCGGTCGGGTCGAGGCGCTCGCCGAGCGGATCCTGATCTACACCGACGACGGCGACGCCCACGTCGCCCGGCTGGCCGCGGACGGCGTCCGGCCCGATCGGGTCCTCGTGCGGCGCAGCTCGCTCGAGGACGTCTTCCTGATCCTCACCGGTCGGACGCTGGACGACTGATGGCGGCGATCACCAGCACCGTGCGCCGGTCGGGCCTGCTCCGCGTCGTCGAGCGCGAGGCACAGATCTACCGTCGCCTCTGGCGAAGCTCGGTCTTCACCTACTTCGTCGGCCCCGCCCTCTACCTCGCGGCGAGGGGACTCGGCCTCGGGGGCCTCATCGAGGCCAACGGCTCCTTCGCCAGCGACGTCACCTACCTGCAGTTCGTCGCGCCCGGGCTCCTCGCGGCCACGGTGATGCAGTCGGCGGCGGCCGATTCGCTCTGGCCGGTCATGGGTGGGATGAAGTGGATGCGCTCGTTCCACTCCATGGCGGCCACTCCGCTCACGCCGGCCCAGATCCTGGCCGGCGAACTGTGCTGGAGCTCGATCCGCGTGGCGCTCTCGGCCACGATCTTCCTCCTCGTGGCCGGGGTGCTCGGCGCGCTCGCCTCGCCCTGGGCGGTGCTCGCCGTGCCCGCTGCCGTCCTCACGGCGCTGGCGTTCTCGGCCCCGATCAGCGCGTTCAGCGCGACGCAGGAATCCGACACCCGGTTCCCGCTCGTGATGCGGTTCGTGATCCTGCCGCTCTTCCTCTTCTCGGGGACGTTCTTCCCGCTGTCGGACCTCCCGGCCTGGATCCAGGCGGCGATGTGGCTGTCGCCGCTGTGGCACGGCGTCGAGCTCTGCCGGGCCGCCACGACCGGCCACGTCGTGTCCGCGGTCGCCGTGGTGGGCCACGTCGTCGTGCTCGCCGCGTTCGTCGTCGGGGGCTTCCGCTGGGGCGCGCGGGCGTTCCGCACGAGGCTGGCGGCGTGACCGCCGCCGAGGCCGGGGCGCCGTCGGTCCCACGATGGTCGTGGCTGGTGCCCGGCGACGCGCTGCGGCGGGCCCTCCCGCTCCGGCTCGTCGAGCGCAACATCGTCGCGTGGCGCGGGATGTGGCTGATCCTGGTGTCGGTGTTCGTCGAGCCCGTGCTGTTCCTGGCCTCGATCGGCATCGGCGTCGGCGCGCTGGTCGGTGACGTCGAGGGTCCCGGCGGCGCCATGGTCCCGTACCGGTCGTTCGTGGCCGCCGGGCTGCTGGCGACGGCGGCGATGATGGGTCCGGTCTTCGACTGCACGTTCAACTTCTTCGTGAAGCTCAAGTACTTCCGCATCTACGACGCGGTGCTGGCCACGCCGATGGGACCGAGCGACGTCGCTCGGGGCGAGCTGGTGTGGTCGCTCATTCGCGCGACCCTCTACGCCGTCGCGTTTCTCGCCGTCATGCTTGTGATGGGGCTCGTGTCGTCGTGGTGGGCGATCCTGGCGGTTCCCGCATCCCTGCTGATCGGCTTCGCCTTCGCCGGCGCCGCGCTCGCCGCGGCCAGCTTCATGCGATCGTTCATGGACTTCGACATCGTCAACGTGGCGATCGTCCCGATGTTCTTGTTCTCGGCGACGTTCTTTCCGCTCTCGCGCTACCCCACCGTCGTGCAGTGGATCGTGCAGGTCACGCCGCTGTACCAGGGCGTGGCCCTCGAGCGCGGCCTGGTGTTCGGCGAGCTCAGCTGGACCATGGGCCTCAACGTGGCCTACCTGGCGGTGATGGGCGCGATCGGTGTGCGGGTCGCCGGACGCCGCCTGCGCGTGCTGCTGCAGCCCTGAGCGGGCCCCTCGTCAGCGACGCCGGACCACGTGACCCGGATCAGGTGCTGGCGATGTCCCAGTGGACCCGGTAGGTGGCACCGTCGCCGCTGTAGTCGATGTCGAGCGGGCCGTTGCGCAACGAACCACCCACCACCGAATCGGGGAGTCCCGTGCCCAGCTTGGCGTCGACGAGGTCCTGGAGCTCGTTGGTCACGGCGACGCGGAAGATCACCTTGAAGTCGATCACGTCGTCGGGGTCGCCGAACGAGCTGAACCAGATCCCGACGCCCCGCCAGAACGACGGTTCGGCCGCCGCCTGGATGGAGGCAGCGGCGCCGGCGAGGCGATCGGCGGCGGTGTCGCCGTCGACGATCTCGGCGAACGAGAGCGTCTCGATCTGCGTGCGCAGCTGGAGGTCGAGCTCAGCGGCGACGTCGTCCATGATCGAGTTGATCGCGCTCCACGGGCTGGCATCGCTCTCCATGGCCACCGTCACCGCCCCGATGATCTCGGGAGATCCCCCGTCGAGGATCTGGCCGAGGTCGGCGTAGTGCACGTCCGGGTACGACGCCAGACCCATGGCGTCGGGGATCGTCGCGGTGTCGCCATCGTGGATGTGCTGGCCGACCTCCTGGAGGTTCCCGAGGTAGTGCACCTGGGTGGAGCCGACGATGCCCGGGGTCACCCGGAACTGGATCACCGCGAGGTAGGGCTCGTCGCCGTTGGAGTACCAGGCATCCTCCTGGGCATCGATGGCGGTCAACGTCTGGCCGTCGATGGTGGCGTCGCACGCCACCGTGGCCAGGACGAGCCCGGCGGCGACGGCGATCCCGCCGACGCGCCGGCGACGCCTTCTGGTGCCGGTGCGATCGGCGATCGATGGGGCGGTGGTCGATGGGGCGGTGCGGGTCGACATCGGTGGCTCCCAGCTCTGTGGCGTGCGTCACACCGTAGTGGAAACTGAGCAACGCTCGCTGTTCTGGTCGGTCCGATCCCCATCGGCGGTCCCGGTAAGCTCGCAGGGACGGCGATGGCTCGATTCGCCAGCCGAGCGGAAGGAACGCCGTGACCGACTCGCCGCTTGCGTCGCTCGACCTCCTCGGGGAGTGCCGTCCCGACGAGCTGGCGTCGTTGCGTGAGCGGTTGGACGAGCGGAACCTCGGTGCCGGCGAGGTCCTGATGCATCAGGGCGACCGGGGCGACATCTTCGCGCTCGTGGTGGACGGCGAGGCGGTGGTCGAGCGCGAGGTCGATGGCACCACCGAGCAGATCGCCGTCGCGGCGCCCGGTTCGATCGTGGGCGAGCTCGCCCTGTTGCTCCACCAGGAGCGGACCGCGACGGTGCGGGCCACGCGCGACACCACCGTCGCCGTGGGCGACGCCGACGACCTCGAGCACCTGGTCGGGCTGACGGGCGTGCACCAGCGGATGGAACGTCTGGCGAGCCGTCGTCTGGCCGAAGCGGTGCGCCTGACCCCGATCGGCTTGCGCGACGGCACCGAGGTCGTGCTGCGACCGCTGTTGCCCGGCGACCGGAGCGCGTACCGGTCGGCCATCGGCGCGTTGTCGGCCGACTCGCTGCGGCGGCGGTTCCTGAGCGGTGGTCGACCCAGCTCGCGCATGATCGACTACCTGGTCGACATCGACTACGTCGACCACTTCGCCTGGGTGGTGCAGGACCCCGAGCACCTCGACGAGGTGCTCGGAACGTCGCGGGTCGTGCGGCTGGCCCGCGACCGCGACCGCGCCGAGGTGGCGTTCGAGGTCAGCGACGACCACCAGTGCCGCGGCATCGCGACCGCGCTGCTCGGCGCCATCGGCGTGGCGGCCTCGGCGGCCGCCATCGAGGTCCTCGTCGCAACCGTGCTCATCGACAACCTCGCCATGCGAGCGGTGTTCGACAAGATCGGAGCGAGCGCGTCGTTCGCCGATCCGGGCGAGATCCACCTGGAGATGGCCCCGGACGCCGCGGCTGCGCTGCTGGAGCCCGGTCGACGCGACGAGATCGATCGGGCGGTCCGCGACATCGTCACCGCCGCCGGTCTCGCGTTGACCCACGGCGGTCGCTGACGGCAGACGTCAGACCATCTCGTCCCAGCCCGAGACGGGCGGCGTGGGCGAGCGGAGCACGATGTCCTCGATGCCGACGCCGGGGTAGCCGAGGGCCGAGGCGTACAGGTCGGCGAGCAGGTGGGCGACGTCGGCGGTCGCCATGTACGACCGCTGCATCAGGCCGTGCTTGAACCACAGGTCGAGCGTCGGTCCCAGGACGTCACCGGTGAAGGCGTCGCCGAACTCGGTGGGTTGGGTGGCGCCGAGCATGACGCACGAGAACCGCACCTCGGGGTGCTCGGTGCGCCAGGCACGGAGCGACTCGGTGACCGCCGCCTTGCTGGCGCCGTACGCGCCGAGGGCGGGCCGAGGTCGACCGACGGTCTCCGAGGACAGGACCGCGACGATGCCCTCGGGGCCGAGCGAGGGCACGGCGCTGGCGAGCACCCGCTGCACGCCGATGACGTTGGTCTCGAGCGTGTCGCGCCACGCGTCAGCACCGGTGTCGCGGAGGTGACCCAACGGCGCCACGCCGGCGGCGTAGAACACCAGGTCGAGGCGGCCGAGCGCGTCGACCGCGGCGGCGACGAGACGTTCGGGGTCGCCGTCGATGCGGACGTCGGCCGTCACACCGAAGCCGCCGCCGGCGTCGGCGATGATCTCGTCCAGACGCTCGCGGCGGCGGGCGGCCAGCACCACGTGGGCTCCGTCGCGGATGGCCCGTTCGGCGAACGCTCGGCCGACACCCGCCGAGGCGCCGACCACGAGGATGTTGCGACCGGCGAGGCTCGTCATGTCCTGGCTCCATCGGTTCCGGTGGCGATGCCGGCGACGAGCTCGTGGCCGAGCACCTTGCCCACCTCGTTGCGCGGGAGGGCGTCGATGGCCACGAAGCGCACCGGCACCTTGTAGGGCGCCAGGTGCTCGCGGCTGATCTCGGTGAGGGCCTCGGGATCGAGCGTCGTGCCCGGGGCGCCCACGACGAAGGCCCACGGGACCTCGCCGAGGCGATCGTCGGGAACCCCGACCACCGCCACGTCGGCGACCGACCGATGGAGGCGGAGCACCTCCTCGACCTCGCCGGGGTGCACCTTGAGGCCGCCGCGGTTGATCATCGAGGACACGCGCCCTTCGATCCACACGAACCCGTCGGCGTCGACGCGGCCGATGTCGCCGGTGCGGAACCAGCCGTCCGGGCTGAGGCGATCGCCGAGGTCGCCGCCGTCCGCGTAGCCGGCGCTCAACGCCGGGGTCAGGACCCACAGCTCACCGGACGAGTCGGGGCCGACGTCGTTGCCCTCGTCGTCGACGGCGCGGACCCGGACCCCGTCGTGGGGCCGACCGACCGATCCGAGCTTGTCCTCGCCGTGCTCGCGCGAGTCGGCCGCGTTCCAGCCGATGATCTCGCCGCCGATCTCGGTCTGGCCGTAGCTGTTGAGCACGGCGATGCCGAAGCGATCCTTGAACCGCCTGGCCTGGAGCGGCGAGAGCGGGGCGGTGATGCTGCGGACGAATCGGAGCGGCACCAGATCGTCGATGCGGTCGTCGTCGACCAGCATGGTCATGGCCGCCGGCGGCAGCACGGTGGAGCGCAGCCCGAAGCGCTTGACCATCACCACGAACTCGGTGGGGTCGAAGCCGTCGAGGATGATGACCGGGGCACCGACCCGCATCGCGAAGAGGACGTTGTAGATCCCCGCCCAGAGCGACAGGGACACGGGGATCAGGTTCGGCATCGGCGCCCTGGCCACCCCGGCACCGGCACCGTCACCGGCGCGGGCGCCCTCGGCCGGCTTCGCCGGACCTCGCAGCTTGGCGATGACGCCGTCGAGCAGCGTGAGCACGCCCGAGTGCAGGAGCAGGACCGGCTTCGGGCGCCCCGTCGTCCCGGAGGTGAACTGGACGAGGGCGACGTCGGGACCGTGACGCCGGTCGGTCGTTCCCGCACCTGTACCAGTACCAGTACCTGTACCTGACACCGCGGTGAGCGGGTCGCCCGTGAGCACGACCGGCAGCTCGAAGCGGTGGGCCCGATCCGGGGTGGTGACGACGACCGAGGGTTCGACCGTCGCCAGCACGTGGGCGACCTCGTCGTCGGTGAGGCGCGGGTTGAGCGGGACGTAGACCCCACCGGCCAGCCACACCCCGAACAGGGTGGCCACGACGTCGACGCCGTTCCCCAACATCACGCCGACCGCCGTGCCCGGCTCGACGCCGGCCGCGGTGAGCGCGGCCGCCATCGAGGTGGCCAGGTCTCGGACGTCGCGCCGGCTCCACGATCGGTCGCCGGCGTGCACCAGCGGCGCAGCGGCCGGACCCGCGTCATCGGCGAGGAGCAGGTCGGTGAGGCTCACGTGTCCGTGTCCGTGTCCGCCGCGTCGTCCTCGTGCCCGGTTCCGGTCATCTCGGCCCAGTTCGCCGCTCGCTTCTCGGTGAACGCGAGTGGCCCCTCGGTCTGGTCGGGATGGCCCCACATCGACACCAGCTCGGCCGCCCCCTGCTTGCAGGCGTCGGTGAGCCCGAGCTCGAGCGCGCCCCACAGCGCTCGCTTGGTGGCGGCCATGGCGGCCGGGGAGTTCTGGGCGATCTTCTCGGCCAGCGCCTGGGCCTCGTCGCGCAGCCGCTCGGGCGGATCGACGACCTGGCTCACCATGCCCAGCTCGTAGGCCCGCTGCGCGCTCATCCGCTCGTGACGACCGACGAGGGCCATGCGCATCACGGCCTCGACCGGCATCTTGCGCATCAGGCCGATGGCCTCGATCGACACGACCTGGCCGACCGAGACGTGCGGGTCGAAGAACTGCGCGTCCGAGGCGGCGAGCACGATGTCGGCGTCGGCCACCCAGTGGAAGGCGCCACCGGCGCAGAGGCCGTTGACGGCCGTGATCACCGGCTTCCACACCCGGTTGTGCCACGACGTGAAGCGGAGGTCGAAGTTCTCCATGGACTCGCGGTAGCGCTCCATGCCGACGCCGTCGCTGGCGATCTCGGCGACGTCGACGCCGGTCTGGAAGGCGCGGCCCTCGCCCGTGTGCACGATGACGCGCACGTCGGTGTCGGCGTCGAGCTCCTTCCACGCCCGCTCGAACTCGTCGCGCATGCCGTTGTTCATGGCGTTCAGCTGGTCGGGTCGGTTGTTGATCAGCCAGCCGACGGGTCCGTGGCGCTCCACCTTCACGAAGTCATAGGACGAGAACGTCATGGCCGGCCTTCTCCTGATGAAGCGGGACCGGCACCGGTGATCGGTGTCCAGTCGGGGGTGCGCCTGTCGGTGAACGCGAGCGGTCCCTCGGTCTGGTCGGGGTGACCCCACATCGAGACCAGCTCGGCGGCCCCCTGCTTGCAGGCGTCGGTGAGCCCGAGCTCGAGCGCGCCCCACAGGGCCCGCTTGGTGGCGGCCATGGCGGCGGGGGAGTTCTGGGCGATCTTCTCGGCCAGCGCCTGGGCCTCGTCTCGGAGGGTGTCGGGCGGGTCGACGATCTGGCTGATCATGCCCAGCTCGTACGCGCGTTGCGCGGTGATGCGCTCGTGACGCCCGACGAGCGCCATGCGCAGCACCGCCTCGACGGGCATCTTGGCGGCGAGGCCGACGACCTCGTAGGCGCTGACCTGGCCCACCGACACGTGGGGATCGAGGAAGGTCGCGTCCGATGCGGCGATCACGATGTCGGCGTCGGTCACGAAGTGCAGCCCGCCACCGGCGCACACGCCGTTCACCGCGCAGATGACCGGCTTCCAGACCCGGTTGTGCCAGGCGGTGAGCTCGAGGGTGGCATCGCGCGTGCGGCGGCTCTGCTCGCGCATGGCACCTCGATCCCGACTCATCTGCACGACGTCGACGCCGGTCTGGAAGGCCCTCCCGTTGCCGGTGTTGACGATGACCCGCACCTCGGGGTCGGCATCGAGCTCGCGCCACGCCTCGGCCAGCTCCCCGAGCATGGTGGCGTCCATGGCGTTGGCCGACGCGGGGCGGTCGAAGATCAACCAGCCGACGGCACCGCGCCGCTCGACGACGAGCGTCTCGTAGGTCACGCGACTGATCCCACGCTGGTCACCGGGGGACGTCTCGCCACGCGGCGTCGAGGTACGGATCGGGTTCGCGTGGCAGACGGAGCACCCGCTCGGCGACGATGTTCTTGTTGATCTCGGTGGTGCCGCCCTCGATGGTGTTGGCTCGGCTGCGCAGCATGCCGCTCACCGCGTAGGGGAGCGACGCCGCGTACCGCTCGTACCCGCTGACAGCGGGGTCGAGCTCGGTGGGGGTGTCCCAGGCCTGCCCGGCCGGTCCGGCCAGATCGGTGGCGATGAGCTGGATGCGCTGGTGGCGCGCACCCTGGTGGACCTTGCCGATCGAGCTCTCCGGTCCGGGTGAGCGGCCGGCCTTGAGCCCGGCCCGAACCCGCTGGTTGGTCCACGCCCGGACGCGCTCCTCGGTGTGCACCGCCATGAGCTCCTGGCGAACGACGGGGTCGTCCCAGGCGCCCGTCGTCCGAGCCGTGCGGATGAGCCGGTCGGTGCCCGACCCGCCGATGCGGTCGACGCCGCCCGATCCCGACCCCGACACCATCTGCCGCTCGCCCGAGAGGGTGGCGTTGGCGACCTTCCACCCGTCGCCCACCGCGCCGACCCGCTGTGCGTCGGGGATGCGAGCGGCATCGAGGTACACCTCGTTGAAGTCGATCTCGCCGGTGATGTGGGGCAGGGCTCGGACGTCGACCCCGGGTTGGTGGAGCCCGGCGAGGAAGTAGGTGATGCCCCGGCGCTTGGTGGCCGTCGGGTCGGTGCGAGCGAGCAGGACCCCGAAGTCGGCGAGGTGGGCCCACGTGGTCCAGACCTTCTGTCCGGTGACGACCCACTCGTCGCCGTCGAGCTCGGCGCGGGTGGCGAGCGAGGCGAGGTCGCTGCCTGCGCCCGGTTCGCTGAACAGCTGGCACCACACCTCGTCGTTGCGCACGATCGGCGGGAGGTAGCGCAGCCGCTGCTCCTCGGTGCCGTGGGCGAACAGCGCCGGCGCGGCGAGGTTGAGTCCGAGCGGGTTGAGCCTCCCCAGGTTGAACGGTGCCAGGACGACCTCGACGGCACGTGCCACCTCCGGGCGCAGGTCGAGACCGCCGTAGGCGACCGGCCACGTGGACGCCACCAGGCCGGAGGAGCCGAACACCGGGTACCAGTCCTCGTACTCGGCCCGTGATCGCACCTCGCGGATCGCGGCCGCGCCACCTCGCGCCGCCGCCTCTCGCCACGCACCGGGCACGTTGGCCTCGACCCAGCCCGCGGCGATGGTCGCGGCGTCGTCGGGTGAGGTGGTCGGGTCGATGGCGATGCGATCGATGGTCATCGACCCCGGAACTCCGGTGGCCGCTTGTCGCGGAACGCGGCGAGCCCCTCGCGGAAGTCCTCGCTGCGCGAGGACAGCTCGAGCGCCAGCGCCTCGTGGTGGAGCTGGCCGACGAGCGTCTCGTCGTGCGAGGCCCGCAGCAGCCACTTGGTGAGGCCGACGGCGACCGTCGGTGCCGAGGCGAGCTGCTCGACGAGCAGGTCGGTGGCGGGGTCGAGCTGGTCGAGCGGCACCGCTCGGTGGACGATGCCCCAGTCGGCGGCCTCGGCACCGTCGAGGGCCCGTCCGAGCAGCAGCAGCTCCCGGGCCCGGGCCATGCCCACGACGCGCGGCAGCAACCACGTCGCTCCGCTGTCGGGGGTGAACCCCCGCTCGGTGAACGGCTCCCAGAATCGGGCGTCGGACGCGGCGACGGTGAAGTCGGCGGCGAGGGCGATCTGGAAGCCGATGCCGGCGGCCCAGCCGCGCACCTGGCAGACCACCGGGGTCTGGACGTCCACCAGCAGCGGGATGAGCCGGTGGGCGAGCGATGGCACCCGCCGCTGGATGCTGCCGACCCGGGGTCGTCGCGGCTCGGCGCTGTCCGGACCGGACTGGTTGCGGGCCACGATGTCGGCACCGGCGCAGAAGTGGTCGCCGGCGCCGCGGATGACGATCACCCGCACCGCGTCGTCGCGCCCGGCGCGGTCGACGGCTTCGATGAGCCCGAGGGTCATGGTGTCGTCGAGCGCGTTGCGCTTGGCCGGCCGGTCGAGGACGAGGTGCAGCGTGGCGTCGTCGAGGGTCGCGCCCAGACCGTCGACCGATCCGTAGTCGGTCATGCGCCGCCGCCCCTGGTCCCCGTCACGAAGTCCGATGCGATCACATCGAGCGCCTGTTGCAGATCGGTGGCGCCGCCGGGCGGGTCCGGGAGCCGAACCGGTCCGTGCTCGCGGCTCGCCAGCAGCACCGTGGCGTGTCCGGGGGTCGTGACCTCGTCGCGCTGGTTGTGCACGGTGAGGTCGAGGTCCACGGCCGGCCGGTCGCCGTCGGCCAGGTAGCGACGGGTGACCGAGCCCGTGAGCCACTGGGTGTCGCCGACGTAGTTGAACGACCGGAACTCGCAGTCCAGCTTCCAGAGCCAGGCGTCGTCGCCCATCCAGTCGGTGCACAGGTGGATCAGCCAGGTCTCGCGCATGCGGCCGTAGTCGAAGGTGGTGGGGTTGCCCGAGCGGCGGGCGAACTCGGGGTCCCAGTGCACGCGTTGCATCACGTCGGGCACCCCCTGGTCGTCGCGGTGGTAGAAGCGGGGCACGCGCCGGCGGTTGGCGGCGCCGAGGCGCAGGGGAGCCACGCCGTAGAGACCCATGCCCATGCCGACGTGCCAACACACCATGTCGGTGACGGTGAGCGGTCCCTTCACCATCGGGCCCACGGTGTCTCCCTCGTTCACGTCCTCCCACCAGCGGGGCTCGGCTCCACGGGGACCCTCGGAGGCGTACTGCGCGTCGATCCGCTCGATGTCGGCGTCGTCGTAGCGGGCCGGCTCGATGGCGTCGTACTTCTTGGCCTGGCGCGCCTTGGCCCGCTCGGTGCGGATCATCAGCTTGTACTGGGCCGACAGCAGCGGGCCGTCGTGCTCGCGGAACACCTGGCCGGTCCACTCGTGCACGGCACGCTCGGCGAACTCACTCGGCTTGTCGAGCGCGCCGACGAGCGCGTTGCGCCGGGCGATGGTGCGGCCCGGACGAAGCGGCGCCCACCACTCGCGGGCGCTGGCCGAGTAGAACGCGTGCACGCCGCGCAGCGGGTCGCCCTTCAGCAGCTCGCGTTCGTCGGCGGAGAGCTCGGTGACCTCGTCCTCACCGATCAACGTGTCGCCGCCCACCAGGACGGGCGTGGCGATGGGGCCGCCCCAGACGGTCGCCGCCCCGTACCCGGGATCGGTGAACAGCGGGTTGTCGTCGCCGTAGGCGTTGGCCACGTGGCGGAAGGCGTCGAGGTCGGGGCACCGGTAGTGCGGCGGCACTGGGTGCGGCTCGGCGACGCCGATGCGGGCCCGCAGGCGTTCGATCGCCTCGTCGGTGATGCCGGCGCGCTCGCGTTCCATGGTCCTGGTTCCCCTTGCCCCTCGATCGTCGCGGCCGTTTCGGGTCCGTGCCGTCGGAGCAGTATTGCACGCGAATGAACCGTGGTTCAGGTACGAGTGGTTGGGCGCACGGCGCGAGGACGCCCGCTCGGAGGGCGCGTCGGAGCGGGCGGGTTCGCTCCGCACTGCTCGTCGTTCAGAATTACGAACTAGGGTTCAAACACGGCGGCCAGCTGTCCGCCGACCCGGGGAGGGCACCATGCACGCAGACGATCTGATCCTCATCAGCGTCGACGATCACCTGGTCGAGCCGCCGACCCTGTTCGATGCGCACATCCCGGACCGGTACCGGGACCGGGCGCCCAAGGTCATCACGACCAGGGACGGCTCCGACGTGTGGAGCTTCGAGGGCTCGAAGATCCCCAACATCGGGCTGAACGCCGTGGCCGGCCGGCCCAAGGAGGAGTACGGCATCGAACCCACGGCGTTCGACGAGATCCGGCCGGGCTGCTGGAACATCGACGAGCGCATCAAGGACATGAACGCCGGCGGGGTGCTGGGTTCGATGAACTTCCCCTCGTTCCCGGGCTTCAGCGGCCGCCTCTTCGCCGCCATCGACGACAAGGACCTGGCCCTGGCGGTCATCCAGGCCTACAACGACTGGCACGTCGACGAGTGGTGCGGCGCGTACCCGGGTCGCATGATCCCGATGGGTCTGCCGGTGCTCTGGGACGCCGAGCTCGCCGCCGCCGAGGTGCGCCGCCTGGCGAAGAAGGGCGTGCACTCCATGACCTTCACCGAGAACCCGGCGACGCTCGGCTACCCCAGCTTCCACAGCGAATCGTGGGACCCGCTGTGGAAGGCGCTCTCGGAGGAGGACGTCGTGCTGTCGATCCACCTCGGCTCGTCCGGGCAGCTCGCGGTCACCGCGCCCGATGCCCCCATCGACGTCATGATCACGCTCCAGCCGATGAACATCTGCGCCGCCGCCGCCGACCTGCTGTGGTCGCGGGTCATCAAGGAGTTCCCCGACCTGCGCATCGCGCTGTCCGAGGGGGGAACGGGCTGGGTCCCGTACTTCATCGACCGCCTCGACCGCACCTACGACATGCACCACCTCTGGACCGGTCAGGACTTCGGCGACAAGCTCCCGAGCGAGGTGTTCCGCGAGCGCTTCCTCACCTGCTTCATCGCCGATCCGGTGGGCATCGAGCTGCGCGACAAGATCGGGATCGACAACATCGCGTGGGAGTGCGACTACCCCCACTCGGACTCGTCGTGGCCGCACGCCCCCGAGGAGCTGGCCCGCGTCGCGGCCGATGTCGACGACGCCGACCTCAACAAGATCAGCTTCGAGAACGCCGCCCGCTGGTACTCGTTCGACCCCTTCGCCCATCGGTCCCGCGAGCAGTGCACGGTCGGTGCGTTGCGGGCCGAGGCCGAGGGTCACGACGTCACCACCAAGGCCTACGACAAGGGCCGCTTCACCAAGCAGATCGGCGCGGATCTGGGCAAGCTGGCCGAGCAGGCCACCGCCTAGGGAAGCGGGCGGACGATCGGACCGAGAGGACGAGGACGAAGATGGGGGACCGGATGAGGTTCGAGGACAAGGTGGCGATCGTCACCGGTTCCGGTGGCGGCATCGGTGAGGTGTACGCGCGCGCCCTGGCCGACGAGGGGGCCGACGTGGTCGTCGCCGACCTGAACACCGAGCAGGCCGAGCGGGTGGCACGTGAGATCACCGACGCCGGCGGGAGCGCCATCGCCGTGACGGTCGACGTGAGCGACCCCGACAGCGCGACGGCGATGGCGGCCACCACCGTCGACACGTTCGGCGGCATCGACTGCCTGGTCAACAACGCCGCCATCTACGGCGGGATGCAGATCGAGTCGCTCATGAAGGTCGACCTCGACTACTACCGGCGCTTCTTCGCGGTGAACATGGACGGCGCGCTGATCGTCACCCGGGCGTGCTTCGCCAGCATGCGCACCCGGCCGGGCGCAGCCATCGTCAACCAGTCGTCCACCGCGGCGTGGATGGCGGGCGGCTTCTACTCGATCGCCAAGGCGGGGATCAACAGCCTCACGGTGAACCTCGCGGCCGAGCTGGCCCACGTCGACATCCGGGTCAACGCCATCGCACCCGGCCCCACCGACACCAGCGCCACCCGTGAGGTCGTTCCCGAGATGTTCCTCGAACCGCTCGTCCAGTCGCTGATGATCAAGCGGATGGGCAACCCGGACGACCACGTGGGTGCGCTGCTCTTCCTGCTCTCGGACGACGCTCGGTGGATGACGGGCCAGATCGTCGCCGTCGACGGCGGCCAGGTGATCCGGACGTGACCGACCCCGGGAGCACCACATCGGGCGACCTCTACTGGGACCCGTTCGACACCGAGATCGACTCTGCTCCGTACGAGATCTGGCGGCGGCTCCGCGACGAGGCCCCCGTCTACCGCAACGACCGGTACGACTTCTACGCGTTGAGCCGCTACGACGACGTGAAGGCGTCGAGTGCTGCGCCCAAGCGCTTCAGCTCCGCGCACGGCACCGTGCTCGAGCTCATGAACGAGTACCGGTTCGGGGGCGGCCAGATGATCTTCATGGATCCGCCCGAGCACACGCGGATGCGGGCGCTCGTGTCGCGTGCGTTCACTCCGCGCCGCATGGCCGAGCTCGAGGACCGGATCCGGGACTACGCCGTCGGCCTGCTCGACGCCCAGGTGGGAGCCGGCTCGTTCGACTTCGTCGCCGACTTCGGCGCCGTCCTGCCGTCGATGGTCATCTCGTCCCTGCTGGGTGTGTCCGACACCGACCGCGCCGACATCCACCACCTGATCGACACCCTCTTCCACATCGAGCCGGGTGTCGGGATGATCAACGACATCTCGTTCCAGGCCCGCATCGATCTGTTCGAGTTCATCCGGGCGGACCTCGAACGTCGCCTCGCCCATCCGGTCGACGACATGATGAACGATCTCGTGCACGCGGAGATCACCGACGACGACGGCGTCGAGCGCCGTCTCACGCTGGAGGAGGCCTGCGAGTTCGCGCTGCTGCTCGTGGGTGCCGGCACCGAGACGGTGGCCCGGCTGCTCGGGTGGGCCGCCGTCGTGCTCGACGAGCACCCCGACCAGCGAGCCGAGCTGGCGGTCGACGGGGCGCTCATCCCCAACGCCGTCGAGGAGCTGCTTCGCTTCGAAGCGCCGTCACCGGTCCAGGGACGCTGGCTCAACGAGGACATCGAGCTGCACGGCCAGGCCATCCCAGCGGGGAGTCGGGTGCTCCTGCTCACCGGATCGGCCGGACGGGACGAGCGCGTCTACCCCGACGCCGACCGCTTCGACATCCACCGGACCTTCGACCACCACATGTCGTTCGGCTACGGCGTGCACTTCTGCCTGGGTGCCGCGCTGGCCCGTTCCGAGGGCCGCATCGGCATCGAGGAGGCGCTCCGACGGTTCCCCGACTTCACCGTCGACCGCGAGGCCGCCGTGCGGCTCCACACCTCCACCGTTCGGGGATGGTCGAAGGTGCCGGTCTCGATCTGAGCGCCACACGTCGGCACCAGCGACGTGGCGTCGTCGTCGATCCGGCCCGGCGCGATCGTGACGAGCGTGGCCCGTTCGGCGACCTCGGAGCCGGTTCACGGGATCGGCGCGCGAGACCAACCGGTAGCATCCGACGAGCGAGCGGAGACGGTGGAAGGCGAGAGGACGTTCTGCATGTGGACCTTGGCGATCGACTTCGGCACGAGCAACACGGCGGCGGCGCTGTGGGCCGATGGCAAGACCGAGAGCTTGGAGGTCGACGGTGAGCGTCGCGTCCCCTCGGTGGTGCTGATGGCCGCCGACGGCACGCTCGTCGTCGGGCGCGAGGCCGCCAACCAGGCGGCGTTGCACCCTGATCGGGTCCACCGGGCGGTCAAGCGGCGCGTGGGGCGGAGCACCGAGCTGCTCTTCGACGATGCCTCCCTGCCGATCACCACGGTCATCGCCGCGCTCCTCCGCCCGTTCGCCGACGAGGGCCGACGCCAGCGCAACGGCGAGGAACCGGCGGCGGTCGTGCTCACCCACCCGGCGCGCTGGGGTCCCGAACGCCTCGAGGTGCTCGCCGCCGCGGCGGCCGAAGCCGGCCTCGCCAACGTGTCCTTCCTGCCCGAGCCGGTCGCGGCGGCGATCCACTACGCGGACGAGCACCTCGTCGAGGGGCACGTCGTGGCCGTGTACGACCTCGGCGGCGGCACGTTCGACACCGCCGTGCTCGAGCGTCACGGCGAGTCGTTCTCGGTGCGGGGCATGCCGGGTGGCGACGAGTTCATCGGTGGTGAGTACTTCGACGACACGCTCTTCAAGCACTTCGGCGAGCTCATCGCCCGCCAGGACGCCGAGCTCTGGGGGAACATCGAGTCGAGCGACGACCGGCAGTGGCGTGATGCCAACGCGGCGCTGCGCGAGCAGTGCCGTCGGGCCAAGGAGACGCTCTCGTCCAACCCGACCGCCTACGTGCGCGTCGTCGATCGTGATCTCCACATCACCCGTGACGAGTTCGAGCGGCTGATCGAACAGGACATCGAGCGCACGGTCGCCGAGCTCGACCGCACGCTGCAGATGGCGGGCGTCACCAAGGAGCACATCGGTCGCCTCTACCTCGCCGGCGGCGCCGGCCGCATCCCGCTGGTCCACCGCGAGCTCACCGTCGTGTACGCCGATCGCCTGGTCACCTGGGCCGATCCCAAGTTCGTGGTCGCGCTCGGCGCCGCCCTCCACGCGTCGAGGGAGCTGCCCGTCGAGCAGCCTCCGGCCCCCGCACCGTCGGCCCCGCTGCCCACCGCGCCCGGCAGCGCCACCCCGCCAGCTCCGGTGTACCCCGCTGCGCCGGCACTCCTCGCCCCGGCCGCCTACGCCGCGCCGGCGCCGATGCCGATGCCTTCGCCGGTTCCGAGCCCGACTTCGGCTCCGGTACCCCAGCCTGCGTACCCGCAGCCCGGCGTCGCCCCGCCCGGCTACACGCCGGCGGGCGCCACCCCGTCGGGCTCGCCTCCCGGACGCGACAAGACCACCATCAGCTACGTGTGCGCCGGCGTCGGTCTGCTCTGCTGCATCAGCGCGTTCGTCGGGCTCTACTTCGCGAACGAGGCCAAGAAGGCAGGCGATCCCCAGGCGCAGACCGCCCTGATCGCGAACATCGTCGCGCTCCTCATTGGTGGCGGGATCAGCGCGCTGATCCTCCTGTCGTCGATGAGCACGACCACCTACTGATCGGTGGTGACCACCGCCACAGGAACGGCGCGGAACATTTCGACCCGGTGCGTCCTCGTACCCCCTGACCGACGGCAAGCCTGCGGCCGGCACATCCCCACAGGAGCGAACCATGGACTTCGGCGACGACACCTTCGACACCCCCGATGACAATTCCGGCACGGACGACACCGGCTTCGAGGAGACCAGCTACGACGACACCGGCTTCCAGGAGCCCGAGCCGGTCATGATCGACACCGACGGCGACGGCGTGGACGACGCGGCGGCGTACGACACCGATGGCGACGGTGTCGTCGACACGGTGGGCCTCGACACCGACGGCGACGGCGTCATCGAGGCGGTCGCGGTCGACACCGATGGCGACGGGCTCCTCGACTACGGCGAGGCGGACACCGATGGCGACGGCGAGGTCGACATGGTGGTGGCCGACACCGACGCTGACGGCGTCTTCGACACGGCTGGAGGCGACACGAACGCTGATGGCCTCATCGACGTCGTGACCACCGACACCGACGGCGACGGCGAGCTCGACCACGCCGTGGTCGACAGCGACTTCGACGGTGAGGTCGATTCCGAGGGCCCCATCGACGTCGGCGAGGGCCCGTTCTCGATGGAGGCCTGAGGCCTCCTCCTAGGGTCCGAGCTCGGCGCGCAGCTCGTCGGCCTGCGCGCGGAGCTGGGTGACCTGGTCCAGACGGGCCTTGGTCGCGGCCTCGAGCTGCTTCTGCTTGGCGCCGTCTTGGGCGAGGAAGGTCTGGAGCTCCTTGCGACGGCCCTCGACCGCCTTGCGGCGTTCGGTGAGGGCACGGTCCACCGCCTCCTCGATGAGCTCGCGGGCCTCGAGCAGCTTGAGGGAGAGCTCGCTCGCCACCTCCTGACGGGCGTTGGCCAGCACCTCGTGGACGACGCGGAGGTACTCGCGCTTGACCTCCACCCGCTGGCGGTGCTTGTAGCGCATGTACGCGACGGGAGCCGCGATGACCAGGCCCGGGAGCATCATCGGTCCGCCGCCGAACGCCTTGGCCGCCATGCTCCCGAACATGCTGATCGACGTGATCAACGGGAGGCCATCCGCGAGCAGGTCGGCCTTGCCGGCATCGGGGTCGGTGCGGTCGCGGACGCCGACCTCGTCGAGCGTGTCGGTGGTGGAGAGCCCGCCGAACTCGAGGCTCACGTCGTCGAGGCTGAACTCCTCGGTGAGCTTGACCAGCGAGTGGTCGAGTCGCTCGATGAGGGCCACGCTCAAGTTGGTCCACGCGGCGATGAGGGAGTGCTCGAGGTCATCGCCGAGCGCGTCCATCACGTCGGTGATCTGCTTGCCGGCGCCGTTGGCGTAGTCGCGATAGTGCTTCTCGGTGCGGGTGATCTCGCGTGCGACCAGCCGCTGGATCTCGGTCTGGATCCGTTGGACGTCGGTGCTGAACCGTTGGCGCCACTTGGCCTGCCGGGGGATCAACGCCTCGAGGCGCGCCTGCTGCTCGGCCAGCTCGCGCTCGACGGCCTCGTGGTCGCCCTGGGCCACCCGGAGGCGGTCGCGCTCCTCACGCTCGAGGCGGGCCAGCACCATGCCGCACAGGTTCAAGATGTTGCGCAGCCGCACCTCCTCGCGCGACTCGATCGTCCGCTCGAGGATCTGATCGATGTCGGCGAGACCGCTCCGGCGGCGCATCTCGTCGGCCGCCTCGGGCCGTCCCGCCTCGGCCCGCGCCTGGCCGCGATCGGCCACGCGTGCGCTCGCCGGCAGGAACGGTGCGCCGTAGAGCCGATCGAACCGACGGGCGATCTCGAGGGTCTCCTCGTCGGCATCGGTGGTGCGGGCCCGCTCGTCGAGCTGCTGGCCGAAGGTGCGGAGCTTGGCGATGTCCTCGTCCCGCATCGCCTCCCACGCCGCGTTGGCATCGGTCTTGGTCATCACGAACACGACCGAATCGATCCGCGCGCTCGCCTCGGCCAGGAACTCGAGCTCGGTCCGCAGGATCGGCTCCTGGCTCGAGATGGTGAAGATCAGGGCGTCGGCGAGCTTCAACGACGCGAGCGCGATGTCGCGGTGGCCCTGGGTCATGCCCCCGACGCCGGGGGTGTCGATGAGGGTGAGGCCGCGCTCGAGGATCGGTTCGGGAAGCCGGACCTCGACCGCGGTGACCCCTCGCCGCCGCTCGGCGTCACCCAGCATGGAGGCGTAGTGGACCAGGTCCCCGGGGGCGATGGGGAAGCGATCGACCGACCCGGCGTCGTCGTCGAACCGCTGGCGCAGGACCTCGATCGATTCGGTGTCGCCGTACAGGACCGACAGGTACACGCTCGTGGCGACGTCGGCGTCGACGGGCAACAGACCCGGACGGCGCACCAGCGCGTTGATGAAGCTCGTCTTGCCGCGCTTGATCTCGCCGGCGACGACGACCCGGACGCGGGTGTCCTTCCACGCCGCGGCCTCGTCCTCGATGAGCGCAGCGAGCTGGGGCAGGTCGCGCGCGGTGACGAAGCCGTGGAGCTGGTTGGCGAAGCGCATCACCTTGGGAACGAGGGTTCCGTGCCCCGCGCCCGGCGCTGGCGCTGCCGGTGGGGGCGGTGACGGCGGTGAGGTCGGTGAGGTCGGTGAGGTCGGTGAGGTCGGGGTCGGGGGTGTGGAGGTCACGGGGAGGTGGGGCTCGCCTCGGGGTCGGGGATGGTGGCCGGGGTGGGTCTTGAGGTGACGATCCGTTCGAACGCGGCGCGGACGTCGTCGGCGATCCGCTGGGCATCCGGTCCGCGGCGGGCATCGTTGCCCCAGCGGGCCCAGGCTCGGGCCCGTTCGCGAGCGGCCGTACGGATGTCGTCGGGTGCGGCGTCGCGTGCGAGGCCGACACGACCGGCCACCGACGGGTCGAGAGCCAGCCGCCGAAGGTCGGTGGTGAGCTCATCGGGCAGGGAGAACGAACCGTCCTGGGACGTGAGCCAAACCTCGTAGAGGTTGAGGTCCTCGAGGGCCGGGTCCAGCTCGACCTGTTCGAGCGACCGGTGCAGCGAGACGAGGTCGATCGACGACGCGTCCACCGAGAACCGCACGGCGAGGCGACGGAGCTCGGCCAGTGCCGCATGGGCCTTGAGCGCGCCCGCTCGCTGGGCGAAGAGCTGGTTGATCACCTGTTCGAGCGCATCGATGCCGGACCGGTCGCGGAGGCCAGCCAGCAACGAGCGGGTGTCGGCACCGGCCCGGACGGCGTCGGCCGCGAGCGAGATGCCGTGGAGATCGAGTTGCTCGAGCAGGCGCGAACGCCCCTCGCGGGCGATCTCGCCGGCCAGGTCGCTCTCGAGGAAGTCCTGCTGGCTGAGCAGCAGGTCCTCGAGATCCATCTCGTCGAGCGCGGTGAGCTCGCGCAGCGTCGCGGTGTCGTCCTCGGTGAACCGGTCGGTCATGGCGGTCTCGGCCAGCAGACCGTTGACGGGGACGACGTCGCAGACCATCGCACCGAGCTCGTCCCGGGCGCGCCCGGCGAGACGTTCGGCCACCGGCCAGGGGTCACCGTCGGGGGCGAGCTTGTCGATCTTGCTGAGCACGCCGACCACGTTGATGGCCGACAGGCCGGTGCCGCCGAAGAGGTTGCGGAACCCGGCGAGCACGTCGACGTCGTGGGCGCGCACGTGGGGCATCAAGAAGATGAGCGCGTCGGCCTCGGTGACGGCGTGGACCGAGTCGTCCTCGACCGGGTCGGCTGGTTCGGGCTGGCCGCCGATCCCGAGCAGATCCCGGGTGGCGGACTCGTTGGCGTCGCTGACGGTGTTCATGCCCGGTGTGTCGATGATGGTCATGGCCCGGAGACGCTCGTTCGACAGGTGGATCACGAGCCGGCGGATGGCATCGGCCGGGAGCCCGAGGTCGGCGGGGATGCGGTGGCCGGGCTCGAACGCCAGGGTTCGCGAGGAGCCGTCGCGCCCCTCGACGACGATGCGTTCGTAGTGGTCGAAGCAGAACCAGGTGACCAGCCGGGTGCACTCGCCCTGTCCGACCTCGGCGATGCGCTGACCCAGCAGCGCGTTCACCAGCGTCGACTTCCCGGAGCTGACGCTGCCCGACACCGCGACCCGGAGCGGTTCGTCGAGCGACGCGCCGATGGCCTCCACGCGGCTGCGCAGCTCGGATGCCGGCATCGAGCGCACGATCTCGGCGCAGATCTGGGCGACGCGCCCCGTGATGGTCATCGCGGCGACCCGTCCGGCCGGCCCGACGCGTCGAAGGTGGGGAACGGACTGATCTCCACGTCGATGTCGTGACCCTCGTCGGGCCCGTCGCCCGTCGCCCGATCACGCGTCGCAGGGTGCTCGGCGGCGTGCGGCGCCGGCAGGAGCGCGAGCAGGAGGTGGTCGTCGACCGAACCCGAGTCGGGGAGCTCGTCGAGCGCGGCCGCCAGCCACGCGCGGTCGAACGTGGCATCGAGGCCACGTCGGTCCTCGCCCAGCTTCGGGTCGAGCTGTTCGGCGCTGTACCCGTGGACGTCGGGTTCGATGTCGGGGAAGACCGACAGGTCGATGAACCCGTCGTCGTCGAATCGCAGTTCGGGGGCCATCACGGTCGCTCCATCGTTCCGTCTCCGTCGACGAGCGCCGGCGCGAGCCGATCGCGGTACATTGGCGTCCTCGACGAGCGGCGGGGAGGGACGTGCGGCGAGATTACGGCGGCGCGGACGAGGCGGTTCTCCTGCGGTGGGCGGTGGCTGGCGACGACCGGGCCTTCGCCGCGCTCGTCGAACCCCATGGTCGCAAGCTCCGCGCGGTGTGCCTGCGCATCGCGGCCGACGAGCAGTTGGCCCAGGACGCTGCGCAGGACGCGCTGCTCGCCGCGTGGCGCAACATCGCCTCGTTCGAGGGGCGAGCACGGTTCTCCACCTGGTTGTGCCAGATCGCCCACAACGCGGCGCTGGCGATGGTGCGACGCCAGCAGGCCGATCCGGTCGACGACATCGCCGCCCAACGCGGCACGCAGGTGGCCAAGGCCCACGCCGCCATGGGATCGGACACCGTCGACGACGTGCACGCCGTGCGCTGGGCGCTCGGCAAGCTGCCGCCCGACTTCCGGGCCGCCCTGGTGCTGCGCGAGTACGGCGGGCTCAGCTACCAGGAGATCGCCGACGCCCAGGACATCGCGCTCGACACGGTGAAGAGCCGCATCTCGCGCGCTCGTCAGGGCATGGCGCTGCTGCTCGCCAGCTGAGGTGCTCACGGGGCCGCCACCGCGTAGCGGTAGACCAGCACCTGGGGCAGCCGGATGACGCGGCCCCGGTCGACGTAGCCCCGCCGCGCGGTCCGGGCGACCAGACCGTCGTACGCGGGATTTTCGGTGACGACGTGCTCGAGGGCGTGGTGACGAGCGGGGTCGAAGCGCTCGCCGTCGACGACGACCTCGGTGACGCCGACCTCGGCGAGCGCCTGTCCGACCCACGCGGCCAACGCCTGGCTGTCGAGCTGGTCGCCGACCTCGACGAGCACCTGCACGAGCCGAGCCCGCTCATCGGCCGAACGCGTGTCGGGAGCGACGACGGGCGCCGGGGGCGCCATCACCGTGGCGGGCGCCGGAAGCGGTCGACCGCCCGGGGCGCGTCGTGAACGGGTGCGGGTCACCGCGACGATGACGGCGACGATCGTCACCAGCGCGATGAGGATGAGGATGCCGAGCACGATCGCGAACCCCGACATCGAACCCGAGCCCGATGCGGGTTCCGCTCCCGACCCCGGGAGCCCGCCCCCGACACGTTGGGCGCCGGCGGCGGCGGCGGTGGCGGTGGCGGTGGCGGTGGCCGACGACACCACCGACGCCACCGCGATGCGTGCGAACACGCTCGGGCGCGGCGGTTCGCAGGTCGTGGGGCTCGGCTCGCTCGGGCGGTGCACGTGATCGACTCCGTCGTTCGTCGGTGGCTCGGGTCAAGGGTGGGAGTGGTTGCACCGACGAGATGTTCCCGGTGGGTGCTGTGACATCTGTCAGGGGGGCGTCCCGGAACATCTGCGCCGCCCACGATCTCTCATCCCCTGTACGACAGCGAACGCCCAACCGGGGCGGACGAGGAAGGCGACCATGAGCGACGGACCGTTCGACACCACCGGCTACGAGACGCCGGAGCCCGATGCCACCCTGGCCGAGGTCTACGAGACCAACGCCGACAACGCCGCCTGGGAGGCGAACGACGAGTCGGTCGGCGACACCACCAGCGGCGAGCTCTGGGGTGCGTCGCTCGACGCCAGCGGCGAGGCCTTCGAGGCGTGGAAGGCCGGGACCGACGCCGGCCTCGCCGCGGGCGATGCCTACGACGCCGGCGACATCGACGGCTACTACGCCCTGAAGGACGCCGAGCACGCCGCCGGCGACTGGGAGAGCTCGGCCACCGACGCCTCCTCCAACCTCGAGCACGCCTCCAGCGAGGTGTACGGCGCCGAGAGCGAGGCGTTCATGGAGGGCACGCCCTACCAGTCCCCGTACGAGGACACGACCGTCGACGCCACCTACGACGCCTCGGAGCACGACACCTCGAGCTACGACACGTCGGCGGACACGACGAGCTACGACACCTCGAGCTACGACACGTCGGCGGACACGACGAGCTACGACACCTCGAGCTACGACACGTCGGCGGACACGACGAGCTAC
>JBBSTY010000008.1:0-50634 GCA_038235385.1 Acidimicrobiales bacterium
GAGCAGGGCTTCGACCTTGCCCAGGTCGAGGAGGGTGTAGCGGCTGTCGCTCTGCTGGATGATCCCGGTGACGATGTCGCCCTCGCGCCCGGCGTACTCCTCGTACTTCATCTCGCGCTCGGCCTCGCGGATGCGCTGGCTCATGACCTGGCGGGCGGTCTGCGCGGCGATGCGTCCGAAGTCGTCGGGCGTCACCTCGAGCTCGGGACCGACGGGCTCGCCGTCCTCGTCGAGCTCTTGGGCCATGACGCCGATCTCCCCCGAGTCCGGGTCGATGGTGACCCAGGCGTACTCGTGGGCGCCGGGCATCCGCTTGTACGCGGACTCGAGCGCGTCGGCCAGGGCACCGAAGAGCGTGTCGACCGAGACACCCTTGTCGACCGCAAGCGCCGCCAACGCGTCCATCAGTTCGGGATTGCTCATGACGGTTTCACCTTCTTCTTCGGCTGCCGCGGCGGCATCGTCTGCGCCGCATCGGAGTCGGCATCAGCCGCTCCGGACGGGACCTTCGAGGAGGCCTTCGTCGTGGCAGGTGGCTTGGTCTTCGTCTTCTCGGGGCGGGGTTCGGGACCCCACGCGAACACGGTGCGGGCCTTGTCGATGTCGGCGTAAGCGATGGTGCAGACCTCGCCGGTGTCGAGACGCAGCTCGATCGGGCCGGTCGGCGGCGCGGCGACGAGGGTGCCGGTGATGCGACGGTCGAGCTCGGCGTTGGGAACGGTCTTGATCGACACGATCTGATCGACGGCGCGCTCGAAGTGGCGGGGGGTGCGCAACGTCCTCTCGAGACCGGGACTCGAGACCTCGAGCGAGTACTGATCCACGATGGGGTCGTGCTCGTCGAGCGCCCGCGAGACGCTCCGGGTCACCGCCGTGATGTCGCTGAGGTCGATGACGCCCGGCTCGCCGTCGACGGGTGCCTTGTCGATGGTCACCCGCACGGTGGAACTGGTGTACTCGAGATCGAACAGCTCGAGGCCCAGATCGGTGACGATCGGCGTGATGATGTCCGCGAGACGCTGGATGGTCGTGGCCATGAACTGTTTGCACCTCCTTGAGCATTCGGGCCGCTCACCTGGATGTTCACCGGTCCCAGGTCGCGGGCAGTGGCGTGGGCGGCGTGGCGCCCGAGGGCACCGAACCGGCACGCTTACACACAGAAGGCGTGGGCTACGCCCACGCCTCCGAACGAACGAAGAACGACTTGCACCGCCGACTATAGCCCGCAGCGCCTTCTCGGACCCATCGACGGTCGCCCTGCGGACGGTCGATCAGTAGCTGCGCGCCACGAGGGCCACGAGGTCGTCCTCGTCGCCGGTGACGGGTACGGAGCCGTCCGCGCGCACCAGGCATCGCACGGTGACCCCTGACCGGGCGAGCACCGCTTCGCCGTCGGCGCCGACCGCGGACCAGGCGATCCTGGCCCAGCCGCCGCCGACCGCCGCATCCACGGCGTCGTCGAGCGTGGTGACCTCGGTGGTGCGCGAATCGCGACGTTCGGTGGCCTCGGCCAGCAGGACGGCCTGCTGCTCCTCGAGGAGCGATCCCACCGTGTCGGCGATGCCGTCGAGCGCCTCGGGAGCCTTGGTCCGGCGGATCCGATCGACCACCGTGGTGACGCCGTCGGCCAGATCCCGGGGTCCGAGCTCGAGGCGCACGGGAACGCCCTTGAGCTCCCAGTCGGTGGCACGGCGACCGAAGGAGACGTCCACCTTGGCGTCGAGCTGGGCGCGGATCCCCGCGGCGCGCAGCTCGTCGACGAGCGCCTCGGATCGCTCGAGCACGCCGTCGGCATCACGCAGGGCCAGCACCACGCACTGCACCGCGGCCAAGCGGGGCGGGATGCGCAGGCCGGCATCGTCGCCGTGGCTCATGATCAACCCGCCGAGCATGCGGGTGGAGACCCCCCACGACGTGGTCCAGCCCGACTGCAGGACGCCGGACTCGTCGAGGTACTCGATGCCGAAGGCCTTGGCGAAGTTCTGGCCGAGCTCGTGGCTGGTTCCCATCTGCAGGGCCTTGCCGTCGCCCATCATCGCCTCGCACGTGAGGGTGTTGACGGCGCCCGCGAACCGCTCGCTCGCGGTCTTGCGGCCGACGACCACGGGGATGGCGAGGACCTCGACCATGAACTGCTCGTAGACCTCGTGGAGGATGCGAGCGGCGTACGCTCGCGCCTCCTCGAAGGTCGCCTGGACCGTGTGGCCCTCCTGCCAGAGGAACTCGGTGGTACGCAGGAACATGCGGGGGCGCAGCTCCCAGCGCACGACGTTCGCCCACTGGTTCAGCAGCAGCGGGAGGTCGCGGTAGCTCTGCACCCACTTGGCCATGTACTCACCGATGACGGTCTCGCTGGTGGGCCGAACGACCACGGGTTCCTCGAGCTCCTTGCCGCCGGCGTGGGTGACGACGGCCAACTCGGGGCTGAACCCCTCCACGTGCTCGGCCTCACGGGTGAGGTAGCTCTCGGGGATGAAGAGCGGGAAGTAGGCGTTCTGGGCACCGGCGGCCTTGATGCGCTGGTCGACCTCGGCCTGCATCCGCTCCCAGATCGCGTAGAAGTAGGGGCGGATCACCATCGTGCCGCGGACCGGCCCGTTCTCGGCCAGCTCCGCCTTGGTGATGACGTCCTGGTACCAGCGGGGGAAGTCCTCCGCCTGGGGGGTGAGCACGGGAGCCTTGGCCATGGGCGCCGAGCCTACTGCTGCGGTCCTGGGCCCTCCGACGTCGTTTCCGACGGGTCGACCGAGGTGGCCGACGGGTCGACCGAGGTGGCCGGTCGATCGGTCGCCGGGCCGGCCAGGGACACCGGATCGGTCGACGGCGGCGCCTGCCGCGTCGCCCGTCGGCGGTTCGGCCGCAGCACCAGTGCCAGTCCGGCGGCGGCGATCCCGACGACCACCACGAGCGGCCCGGCCTTGGAGGTCGCCGCATCGACGTCGATCAGCGCGACCTCGGGGGCGATGGCCACGGTCGAAGGCACCACGTCGAGGGCGCCCGATCGGCTCGTCGCGGTTCGGGGTGCGGTCGACCCCGGCGACGGCGCACCCGCCCCGTCGTCGCTCGCTGCCGGATCGACCGGGTCGTCGTCGGCGCCGTCGCCCTCCGGCCGGGGGGTGGCGCGTGGGGCGGTGGGCACCGGCCCGCGCTCGCCGCCCCGGCCGCCACCGGTGGTCACGGGCGAAGCACTGCTCGTCGGCGCCGTGGGCGTGGTCGGGGTCACGGGCACGATCGTCGTCGTCTGGACCGGTGGGGTCGACGGCGGATCGGTGGGCGGGGGCGTCGTCGGCGGCGGGTCGGTGTCGGGAGGGTCGGTCGGGGGCGTCGACGTGGACGGATCGGTGGGCGGCGGGTCGATCTGCGCGTCGGCCCGGCCTGCACCCATCGACGTGGCGAGCACCAAGGCGAGGACGACGACGAGCACGCGCGCCACGATCGGTCGACGGGCCCGGACGGTGGCGCATCTCGAGCGGGGCACCGCCGTGCTGATCACGCCGGTGAGCTTAGGATCCGAGCGGGCCGCGGCTGGTGCCGCGCTCGCGCCGGCATCGTGGCGCCGGAGAACGGACGCAGCCGAGCGACGTGGATCAGGCGTCGCCGTGGATCTTCTTGCGGATGATCTCGACCTTGGCACCGACGTCGTTCGCGTCATCGCCCTGCTCGACGAGCAGGGCGGCCCGATCCTTGGCGGCCTCGGCCGCGGCGCTGTCGTCTTTGCGACCGAGCGCCGCGTCGACCCCGTCGGCAGCGATGATCTCGGCCCACTCCACGAGCGCCTCGACCATGGCGTCCTCGGGAACGACCTTGACGACCTCGCCCCGCACGAACAGGTGGCCGCGCTTGCGACCCGCGGCGATGCCGAGATCGGCCTCCCGGGCCTCGCCCGGTCCGTTGACCACACAACCCATGACCGCGACCTGGATCGGGATGTTCAGGCCCGACAGCGCCTCCTGGGCGGCGGACGCCACGGCGATGACGTCGACCTCGGCCCGTCCGCAGGACGGGCACGCGATCAGGTCGAGGCCCTTGCGCTCGCGCAGCCCGAGCGCCTCGAGCAGCTGACGGCCGGCTCGGGCCTCTTCGACGGGGTCGGCGGTGAGCGAGTACCGGATGGTGTCGCCGATGCCCTCGGCCAGCAGGGTGGCCATCCCCGCGGTGGCCTTCACCAACCCGGCCGGCGGTGGGCCGGCTTCGGTGACGCCGAGGTGCAGCGGGAAGTCGACCGTCTCGGACAGGAGCCGGTACGCGTCGATCATCAGTGCGACGTTCGATGCCTTGACCGAGATCTTCACATCCTCGAAGCCGACCTCCTCGAAGTACGCGAGCTCCCGCTGGGCCGACTCGACCATGGCCTCGGCGGTGACCTGCCCACCGTGCTTCTCGTAGAGGACCGGGTCGAGCGAACCGCCGTTGACCCCGATGCGGATGGGGATGTTCCGGTCGCGGCACGCCTCGGCGACGATCTTGATGTGCTCGGGCTTGCGGATGTTGCCCGGGTTGAGGCGAAGGCACTGCACACCGGCCTCGAGGGCCGCCAACGCCATCTTGTACTGGTGGTGGATGTCGGCGACGATCGGTACCGGCGAGCGGGGAACGATCTGGGCCAGACCCTCGGCCGCGGCCGTGTCGTTGCACGTGCAGCGCACGATGTCGGCGCCGGCTCCGGCCAGGGCGTAGATCTGCTGCAGCGTGCCCTCGACGTCGGAGGTCTTGGTCGTGGTCATGGACTGCACCGAGATGGGCGCGTCGCCGCCCACCGCGACCGAACCGACCATGACCTGACGGGTCTTGCGGCGCTCGAAGTTCACCTGGTGACCACCGATCATCCGCCGTACGAGACGGGGTTGAGGACGTCGAGCAGGATCGACGAGAGACCGAGCAACATCAGCAGGGCGAAGACCCCGTACACCACCGGCATCATCTTGGTGATGTCGGCCCGGTACGGATGTCCGGCGATCTTGCCGCGGATGCCTTCGTAGATGCCGATCACGGCGTGACCGCCGTCGAAGGGCAGGACGGGGAGCAGGTTGATCAGCGCGAGTGCGATGTTGACGAGCGCCACGATGGAGAGCAGCTCGAACCATCCGGCTTCGGCGGCGCCGGACCCGAACTGCACGATGCCGACGATCGAGATGGGCCGATCCTGCTGCTCGGTGGCGCCCGGCGCCGATGCCGGTGCTGCGCCGTCGACAGGTCGGAGCGCGTTGGGCTCGACGGGAGCGTCTGACCCCCCACCGGTGGTCGTGTCGGCGACCTGTTGGGCGTAGTTCGACAGTCCGGACGGCGAGAACAGCCGACCGAACCCGCTCAGCGTGCCCGTGGTGACCTGCCCCATGAGGCGGCCGGTCTCGGCGAGTGCCCCGACGGGGCCCTCCTCGGTGTAGCCGTACTCGGGCCGGATCCCCAGGAACCCGTTGGCGGCGCCCGCCGGCAGCTCGAGGGGTCGGTCGACGGTGAGGTCGTAGAGGTTCTGGCGCCGTTCGATCTGCACCGTGACCGGATCGCCGGGTTCGGCGAGGATCGACCGGAGCTCGTCGTAGGTGGCGATCGGCTGGCCGTCGACCGAGTTGATCAGGTCCTGCGGATCGAGGGCGGGCGTGGCGGGGATCGCCGCCGCGGACTGGCCGTCGAGGCGCCATCCGAGGGTGGGACGCAGGGCCACCTCGTTCCCGTCGCGTCGCACCACCATGTCGACCGGCTGGCCCGCTCGGGTGTCGAGGAAGTCGGCGAACTGCTCGAACGTGCCCGACACCGGCTGGCCGTCGATGCTGACGATCGTGTCCCCCGGGGCGATGCCTGCGTCGCTGGCCGCGCTGGACGCGACGATGGCGTCGACGGTCCAGATCTCGTCGCTCGGCCGACCCTGGACGAGGAACAGGCCGAAGAGCAGCACGAAGGCGATCAGCAGGTTCATGAACGGCCCGGCGAGCACGGTGGCGACCCGCTTGGGCGCGGATTGCGCCCGGTAGGACCGGGGCTCGTCGGCGGGATCGATCTCCTCGAGGTTGTTCATGCCGATGATCCGCACGTAGGCGCCGGCGGGGATCAACTTGAGCCCGTACTCGGTCTCGCCCCGGCGGAACGACCACAACCGGGGGCCGAACCCGATGAAGTACTCGGTGACCTTCATGCCGCTCATCCGAGCGACGGCGTAGTGCCCGAACTCGTGGAGGATGATCGAGATGAGCAGCGCGGCGATGATGATCAGGACGTACGGCCCGAAGAAGATGCCTCCTGCCACGACCGCCGCCGCGAGCAGCACCAGTCGGACCATCCCGTAGCGGGACTCCCCCGACCCGGCTCCGCCGGCGATCCAGGCCTGGTCCGGGTTCAGCTCCGTGGTCGTCGGCGCCTCGCCCGTGAGGGTCGCGGCGCCGTGGTCGGGGTCGCGGGTCCAGGGTGGGCGGGTGTCGGTCGAATCGCTCACGCGATCAGGGTCCCTTCGAGGTCGTCGGCCACCGCGCTCATGCGGCGGTCCGCTCGATCACCTGGCGCGCTTCGCGGCGGGCCCGGCGGTCGGTCTCGATCACAACGTCGAGACTGTCGGCTGGAGTTCCATCGTGACGCTCGAGGGTGACCTCGAGCACCGCGGCGATGCGGCTCCAGGCGATCTCGCCGGCGAGGAACGCCTCCACCGCCACCTCGTTGGCGGCGTTGAGCCACGCCGGCGCCGTGCCCCCGATGCGCCCGGCGGCGTAAGCCAGCCCGAGGCAGGGGAACGCCTCGAGATCGGGTGGCTCGAAGTCGAGCCGACCGAGCTCGGCCCAGTCGATGCGACCGAACGGCGTGGTGGCGCGGTCCGGGAACGCCAGCGCGTACCCGATGGGCAGGCGCATGTCGGGCAACGACAACTGGGCGATCGTGGCGGCATCGGTGAACTCGACCATCGAATGGACGACCGACTGCGGGTGCACGACCACCTCGATCTGATCGAAGCCGATCCCGACCCCGGCCGGCCCGGCGGGGGCGCCGAACAGCTCGTGGGCCTCGATGACCTCGAGGCCCTTGTTCATGAGCGTGGACGAGTCCACCGTGATCTTCGGGCCCATGCTCCAGGTCGGGTGCGCGAGCGCATCGTCGATCGACACCGCGGCCAACTCCTCGCGGGTCCGACCCCGGAACGGACCACCGCTCGCCGTGAGGACGATGCGCGCGACCCGAGCGGGGTTGTCGTTCGCCCGCAGGCACATGTGCACCGCGCAGTGCTCGCTGTCGACCGGTACCAGCTCGGCACCGGGGGTTCGCCGGGCCTCCTGGACCACGGGGCCGGCCGCGATGAGCGACTCCTTGTTGGCCAGGGCGAGTCGGCGGCCGGCGCGCAGCGTGGCCAGGGTGACCGGGAGGCCGGCGAACCCGACCACGCCGTTCACCACCACGTCGGCCTCCGTGGCCAGGCTCTCGAGCGCGTCGGCTCCGGCTCGGATCTCGCACTGGGGCAACAGCCCGGTCAGCTCGGCACCGACACCGGCATCGGCCACCGCAACGACCTTGGGCTGGTAGCGGCGCGCCTGATCGACCAGCAGATCGAGCTGACGACCGCTGGCGGCCAGTGCGGTGAGCTCGTAGTTCACCGGATCCGCCGACAGCACCTCGAGGGTCTGCGTCCCGATCGAACCCGTGGAACCAGCGAGTGCAACCCGGACCGTCATGCGCCCATCCTACCGGTGGGGCGCCCCGGCAACGGTCGGGCGAGCGGGAAGATCGCCGTTCCGGGGGCGGTCGCCACCGACACCGCGATCGGAGGTCCCGATCACCCCGTCACCCGATCAGACCGAGCATCCGCAGCGTGTAGTACGCCGCAGGCAGGGTGAACAGATAGGCGTCGAGACGGTCGAGCAGACCTCCGTGGGACGGCAGCACGCTCCCCATGTCCTTGACCCCCAGATCGCGCTTGACCATCGACTCGAAGAGATCGCCCACCGGCGCGACGAGCGCGATGATCACGCCGAGCACCAGGGCCTGGCCGATGTTCTGCAGGCCGATGCCGAACAACCCGCCGAAGATCACGACGGTGACGAACGAGGCCGCCATGCCGGCGCCGAGGCCCTCGAGGGTCTTGTTCGGGCTGGCCTCCGACAACGGCGTCTTGCCGATCCTCGAACCGGCGAGGTACCCGACGGCGTCGTACATGGTGGTGCCGAGGGCGATCACGATGAAGTACGCGACGCCCTGGATCGCGGGATCGGCGCTCGGCGCCACGTTGGCCCACGGGCCGGCGCGCAGGATGAGGGCACCGAACGCGCCGAGGGCACCGACGTAGAACACCCCGAACAAGGTGATGGCCATGTTGGCGACCGGGCGACCCTTGCCGGCGCCGAAGAGGTACCACGCCATCGACGCCACGAGGGTCAGGAAGAGGACGAGCATCATGCCCGACTCCCCCATCGGTACCGCCGGTGAACCCGTGGCGTACGCAGCCAGCGGCAACGCCGCGGCGGCGACGAGACCGATCTCGCGCAACGGTCGGAACCCGGCACGACCGGTGGCGTTGAAGAACTCCGCGAGCGACCCCACGACCGCGGCGGTGACGAGCAGCAACGGGATCCACTGCGCCACGTACGCGCCGAGGAGGAAGATGACGAGCGCGCCGCCGGCGACGCCGGCACCCACCTGGATGGCCTGTTGGCGATCGCGACCCGAGCCGGCCGTTACGGGAGCCTCGCCGACCGCAACGTCGGCGTCGGCCGGCGGGCGACCGCGGTCGTCGCGCCCGACGGGGGCATCGGGCTCGATCTGCTCGCCGACCGCGGCCGCCGGCCGGCGGCCCTCGGTCTGGATGCGGATGGGATCGTCCGGGGAACCTCGGCGAGCGGCCACCGGGGAGGCGGCGTCGGGGACCTCGAGATCTTCGAAGGTCAGGTAATCCTCGTCCTTCGGCCGCTCGGTCTCGTCGAGGGCGCCGATGCGCGAGTCGTCGTCGTGGACGAACTCGAACCCGCCCTCGGCTTCGGTGTCCCAGTCGGTGCTCTGATCACGCCAGCGGGGTGACGACGCCGCGAACGCCGCCCACTTGCCGTCGTCGTCGACCTCGCCGCCGGTGTCACCGATCACCACGCGCGGCACCTCGCCCGTCGCCGGCTCGGTCCAGTGCGGCAGCGATGTCTCACCCGTGGGCGGACCGACCGAGAGCATCGGCGCGCCACCCGCCGGTTCCACGTCGCCGGCATCGGGCGGCATCGGCGCGTCGAACGGGAGATCGTCGTCCGGCTGCATCGAGGCGTCGAACGGACGATCCTCGTCCGGCTGCATGGGCGCGTCGAACCGGAGATCCCCGTCCGAGGGCATCGACGCGTCGAACGGGAGATCCTCGTCCGGCTGCATGGGCGCGTCGAACGGGAGATCCTCACCCGACGGCATCGAGGCATCGAAGCGATGATCCTCATCGCGGTCGGAACGAGCGGGAGCCGTCCCGGTCGGGTCCTCGGCCGTGCGGGGCGTCATGGGAGCGGTGCGGGGCCGATCGAAGTCGGTGGGGTCCGATGAGCCCGAGAGCGGGAACCGCAGAGCCGGCTTCACGTCGGCGGGCGGCGGTTCGGGCCGGTCGCCGTACTTCTTGTCGCCAGGACCCAGGCGCTTGGCTGCCTCGGCCTTCTCCGCTGCCTTCGCCACCTCGTCGGCGCCCAGGACGCGCACGCCCTCGCTCGCCGGTTCGGCTTCGGTGTGGTCGTCATCGCGACCGAAGATCGAGTTCGGAGCCATCAGTCCTCCAGCAACTCCTTCTCCTTGACATCGAACGCCGCGTCGATGTCGGCTTCGTGGACGTGGATCAGCTTGTCGAGCTCGGTCTCGTACCGCTTCAGCTCGTCCTCGGACAGCTCGCTGTCCTTCTTCATCGCTTCGAGGTCGGTGCGGGCCGCTCGACGCAGGTTGCGCAGGGTGATCTTGCCGTCCTCGGTCATGCCCTTGACCAGCTTCACGTACTCACGGCGTCGCTCGGCGGTGAGCGGCGGGAAGCTGAGGCGGATGGCGTGGCCGTCGTTGGAGGGGTTGAGACCGAGGTCGGACTGCTGGAGCGCCTTCTCGATCGCCCCGATCGACCCCCTGTCGTAGGGCGTGATGAGCAGTTGCCGTGCCTCGGGCACGGTGAAGCTCGCGAGCTGCTGCAGCGCGGTCTCGACCCCGTAGTACTCCACCGGGAGACGCTCGACGAGCGAGGGTGCGGCGCGTCCGGTCCGGATCGACGCGAACTCCGATCGGGCGTGCACGACGGCCTTGCGCATCTTGTCGTCGACGTCCTCGAGAACGAGGTCGGCCATCTCCGTGCTCACGGTTGCTCCTGTCGGTTTGGGTTCTCGGTTCCGGGCGACATCGTCGGTCTGGGCCGACCGCATCGTCGTGCGACGAGATCCGGCTCCTCGGTGCCTTCGACGGCCGACGCGAGCGGACCGGCACCTCGCGACCCTAACGCACGAGACGGCTCCGGACGCCCGCGTGGCACCCACCGGGCCTCAGCGGACGAGGGTCCCGATCGGCTGTCCCTCGAGGATGGCGCGGACGTTGCCCTCGCCCATGAGATCGAACATCACGATCGGGAGGTCGTTGTCCATGCAGAGGGTGATCGCGGTCGAGTCCATGGCGCGGAGGCCCTGGTTCAACACGTCGAGGTAGGTGACCTCGTCGAGCTTGGTGGCATCGGGGTTCGTCTTCGGATCCGCGGTGTAGATGCCGTCGGTGCCCGAGTGGGTGCCCTTGAGCAGCACATCGGTCTCGAGCTCGACCGCTCGCAGCGCGGCGGTGGTGTCGGTGGTGAAGAACGGGTTGCCGGTCCCGCCGGCGAAGATGACCACCCGTCCCTTCTCGAGGTGACGGATGGCCCGCCGACGGATGTAGGGCTCGGCGACCTGGGCCATGTGGATGGCCGACTGGACCCGCGTCGGTTGCTCGAGCTGCTCGAGCGTGTCCTGCAGGGCCAGGGCGTTGATCACCGTGGCGAGCATCCCCATGTAGTCGGCCTGCGCACGGTCCATGCCCGCACCGGCACCGGACATGCCCCGCCAGATGTTGCCGCCGCCGACCACGATCGCGACGTCGACGTCGAGGTCCCGACGGACCTCGACGATCTCCTTGGCGAGGCGGGCGACGACGGCGCCGTCGATGCCGTACCCGGCGTCGCCGGCGAAGGACTCACCGGAGAGCTTGAGCAGGATGCGTCCCCAGCGAGGTTCGGTCACGGTCAGGCGCCGATGTAGGCCTGCGCGTAGCGGACCAGCTCGGCGCCCGATTCGTCGAGCAGCTGCTGGATCGAGGTCTTGTCGTCGCGCACGAAGCCCTGTTCGAGCAGGACCTGCTCCTTGTACCAGGCGTTGAGGCGACCCTCGACGATCTTGGGCCAGGCCTGTTCGGGCTTGCCCTCGGCCTTGGTGACATCGAGCAGCGCCTGGCGCTCCTTGTCGACGGCGGCCGGATCGACCTCGTCGCGGGTGAGGAACGGCGGCTTGGTGAAGGCGATGTGCACGCCGAGGTCGTGGGCGAGCTCCTGTGTGCCGCCCGCGAGCTCGACCAGCACGGCGTTGACGCCTCGGCCGTCCTGGATGTGCAGGTAGGAATCGAGGATGTTGCCCTCCGCGGCCTCGATGCGCACCACCTTGCCGAGCTCGATGTTCTCCTTCTTGGAGATCTTGAGATCGTCGATCTCCTTGTCCAGCTCGTGGACCGCGTCGGTGCCCTTGGCGGCGACCAGGTCGGCGAGACCCTGCACGACCGAGGTGAAGTCGTCGGACTTGGCCGAGAAGTCGGTCTCGCACTTGAGCTCGACGATCGCGCCGACGTTGCCGTCGACGACCAACGACACCGAACCCTGGCTGTTGTCCCGATCAGCGTTCTTGGCCGCCTTCGCCAAGCCCTTCTCGCGCAGCCACTGCGCGGCGGCCTCGGCATCGCCGCCGTTCTCCTGCAGCGCCTTCTTGGCGTCCATCATCCCGGCTCCGGTGGCCTGGCGCAGTGCCTGGACATCTTTGGCGGTGAACTCGGACATGATCAGGACTCCTGGGGGGATTCGGTCTCGGCGGGCTCGCTCGCCGCGGCTGGCTCGTCCGGCGCGGCGGCAGCAACCGGCGCGGCGGCATCGGCATCGGCATCAGCGAGCAGGTTGGCGACGTTGGCCTCGGTGAGGGTCGCCTCGCCGGGGGCGACGTCGTCGGCCAGCGCGGCGTTCTCGACCGCCTGCTGCTGGTCGGGCTCGGCGAGCGGCGCGTCCTTCTCGGCGGCGATGCGCGCTTCGCGGGCGGCGGCCTGCTCGGCGGCCTGGCGGCGGGCGTCGGCCTGCTGGGCCGCGATCTCGGCCTCCTGCTCGGCCGAGCGCTCGGTGGGCGCCTCGAGGTCCGGGGCGCCGCCGGCCTTCACGCCGCGACGTGAGGCGATGTAGCGGCCTTCCTCGACCGCATCGGCGATGATGCGGCACATCAGGTTGCCGGATCGGATGGCGTCGTCGTTGCCGGGGATGACGTAGGTGATGACATCGGGGTCGCAGTTGGTGTCGACCACGGCGACGATCGGGATCCCGAGCTTGCGTGCCTCGGTGACCGCGATGTCTTCCTTCTTGGTGTCGAGGATGAACACGGCGTCCGGGGTGCGCTCGAGGTTGCGGATGCCACCGAGGTTGCGCTCGAGCTTCTCGAGCTCGCGGCTGATCTTGAGCGCTTCCTTCTTGGGCATGGCCTCGAGCTCACCGGCGTCGCGCATGCGCTGGTACTCCTTCATCTTGCCCACGCGCTTGTGCATGGTCTCGAAGTTGGTGAGCATCCCGCCCAACCAGCGCATGTTGATGTACGGCATGCCGCACTTCTCGGCGTAGGAGGCGACGCCGTCCTGGGCCTGCTTCTTGGTACCGACGAACAAGATGGTGCCGCCCTCGGCGACCATGTCGCGCACGAACGAGTAGGCGACCTCGATCCGCTGGAGCGACAGCTCGAGATCGATGATGTAGATGCCGTTGCGTTCGCCGTAGATGAATCGCTTCATCTTCGGGTTCCAACGCCGGGTCTGGTGCCCGAAGTGGACGCCGGCTTCCAAGAGCTGTCGCATCGTGACGACAGGTGCCATGGTGTTCTCCTCCCCACGGTTCGACGAGACCGGGATCCGACGCCTGCTCCGCCGAGGTGGCGGGTACGCAGGCGACCGTGGGTGGTTCCCGGTGATGATGTGATCAGGGCCGGACCGGTGTCGGGCCGACGGGAGAGTCTACGAGCCGTCGGCGGGTGCGGCCAACTCCTCACCGTCGCATCCGCGTCAGCCCGGAACCGTGAGCGCGACGCCGGCGGCTGTCGCTCCCAGCGCGTCCTCCAGGCTGGCGATGCCCTCACCGACGGCCAGATCGACCACGGTGTCGCCGAGGTCGCGACAGGTCGGCGGCAGGCCCCGAACCGCGAGCAGCACCTCGCGCGTCGCCTCGGGCGACCCGGGCAGGCGGTCGTGAGCCGAGATGCCCGAGATCGAGACCGTGCTGCGGCGCGCACCCACGGCGTCGGTGCGACCGAGCGGGACCACCAGGTCTCCTCGCGCGGCGATCGAGGTGAAGGCGATGCCGTCGGCCACGGGGCGATCGTCGAGGCCGACCATCAACGGCGAGACCTCCGACAGCTGGCGGGCCGCTGGGCGCGACGGATCGAGGTCGATGCCCAGGTCGGTGCGGGCTCGCTCGAGCAGCCCGGCACCCGCCGGATCGGATCCGACGGCCTCGACCGCTGTTGCCAGATCGGCTCCCGCATGGGGCGATCCGAGGGTGATGAGCCGTTGGACCTCGGCGGGGGCGGCGTCGTCGGGCCCCCCGGCGAGCGCGATCCGTGCGACCACGCCACCCTGGGAGTGCGCGATCACGTCGATCGGCACGCCGGGCGCAGCGCGTGCGACCTCGTCGACGAGCGCGGCCAGGCGACGCCCCGACACCTCCAGGTCCTCCTGCGAGGCGACCGCGTCGTAGTCGGTCGTGGTGATCCCGGCGAAGGGACCGTCAGGGGCCGGATCTGCGGCGCCACCCGCCGGTGGGGGTGCGACGGCCGGCACCCGTCCTCCCGCGTAGGAGAACCGCAGGACATCTCCCGGGTCGTACCCCAACGCGTTCACGTCCAAGCGGTCGATGGCGGCCGCGTCGCTGGTGGACCCGATGCCACCGACCTCCACGACGATGCGTCGCTCGCTCGGCGCGGAGACGTCCTGGGTGGACCGGGTGCAGTCGCCGTGGTCGGCGGTCCACCGCCGGAGCCCTTCTCGGAGGCGACGGAGGTGGGCCGAAGGTCCGAGCTCGGTCGCGTAGTGCTCCCACAACCGCAGCCGCCGCTCGAAGTCGGCGATCGCGCCGGGGCCGGCCCCGCCGTCGGGAGCACCCCCGGAGGCGACCCGGGCGGCGAGCGGTCCGATCCGCTCGTGGACCAGCGCCTCGAGGAGCACGGGCTCCGGCGGGACCGACGCGCCGTCGTCGCCGCCGGGGACCAGACGCGGCTCCCACCTCCCCGACCAGAGCAGCTCCGGATCGAGGTAGGTGCCGTCGGGCGTGCGCACCCCGAAGTGGAACACCTCGCCCGACCGGCCGACCGGTGCGCCCCCGTCGACGACCTGACCGACGACGACCGAGATGGAGGCGAGGAACGAGTACGTGGTTCGGAGCCCGTCGGCGTGGCGGATCGTCACGTGCAGGGCCCCGGCGACCGGTCCGGCGAAGATCACGGTGCCGGCGGCGGCCGACCGAACAGGTGTCAGGGGCACCACGCCGTAGGTCAGGCCCCGGTTGCCGGGACCGTAGCGGTGGGGTGGCGGCCGGAAGGGATCGATGATGGGTGCGTCGACCGGAGGCCGGTACTGGGGCGTCCCTCCGATCGACGCCGCTCCTGGAGGGGTCGTCGGGACCGCCGCACCCGCGTCGACGGCCGAGGCCGCGAACGCGTTTCCCGGGGCGAACCCGAACACGCCGACCATCGCGGTCAGGGCCAGGCGGCACACCGAGGTCCGGCAGGCGGGCGGTGGACCCGTGCGGGCGGGGCGAGGTCGGCGACGGTGGGAACCGATCGCTCGGTGCCACCGGGTGGTGGGCGTGGATGCCACGGGGTTCTCCCTGCGCGCGAGATGCAGCGGTCAGGGGGAGGTGCGGGGCGATCAGCCGGTCGATCGCCTCTGCGGGCACGGGCGATCCGACGCGGGTCCGGTCGGCGGATGACCGGCCGACCGGTGCCGATGACCGTAGCCAACCGGCGACTCCGAGGAAAGGGTCGACCGGTCGAGCCGACCTCACGATCGCGACGGGGTCAGCGGGGATCCCGTGCGGTCAGGCGGGTTCGCGCTCGGTGGCGAGGACGCGGGACCGCAGCTGCAGCACGGCCTTGGTGTGGATCTGGCACACGCGGCTCTCGGTGACGCCGAGGACCTGGCCGATCTCGGCGAGCGTGAGCCCCTCGTAGTAGTAGAGGGTCAGCACGATCTTCTCGCGCTCGGGCATCCGGTTGATCGCGTCGGCGAGGATGTGGCGCATCTCCTCCACCTCGTACGCGGCGACGGGACCCTCCCCGCCGTCGGCGATCGTGTCGCCCAGCGTGATCGACTCGCCCCGGTCGCCGCCGACCGAGAGCATCTCGTCGAGTGCGACCAACCCGACGAAGGAGATCTGCGAGAGGGTCGTCTGCAACTGGTCGTCGCTCATCTCGAGCTCCGATGCGATCTCCTCGTCCGTGGGCGTGCGGTGCAGCTCGCCCTCGAGCTTCGCGTAGGCCTTCTCGAGGGCTCGGGCCTTGGCCCGAACCGATCGGGGCACCCAGTCGATCGATCGGAGCTCGTCGAGGATGGCCCCCTTGATCCGGGCGATGGCATAGGTCTCGAACTTGTAGCCACGACCGGGATCGAACTTGTCGATCGCGTCGATCAGCCCGAAGATCCCGTAGCTCACCAGATCGGATTGCTCGACGTTCTGCGGGAGCCCGACCGCCACCCGGCCGGCGACGTACTTGACCAGCGGTGAGTAGTGGACGATCAGCTCGTCCCGGTCGGCGCGTGCCCCCGTCGCCTTGTACTCGACCCAGAGACGCTCGATCTCGGTGGCATCGTCGGTCATGTGACCCCTCGGACAGGCAACGGAACCCCAGGACCCACAACGTCGGCCCCCATGTGGCGCGCCATTTTAGGCACAACCGGGAGGTCGGATGCGGTTGGCCGCTCCCGACGTCGGCCAGGTCGCGCCCGGCCGCCACCGTGCGTGGTCATCGAGCCGCCATCGAGGTCACGCGCGCGGGTGGGTGGCCTCGACCACCCGACGCAGCCGTTCCTTGCTGACGTGCGTGTAGAGCTGGGTCGTGCCGAGGTCGGCGTGGCCCAACAGCTCCTGGACGGCCCGGAGGTCGGCGCCGCCGTCGAGCACGTGGGTGGCGAAGGTGTGACGGAGCGCGTGCGGGTGGGTGGGTGATGCCGCCCGTCGATCGACGATCCGACGAACGTCGCGGGTGGTCAGCCGCCTCCCGCGAGCGTTGACGAACACGGCATCAGCGGGCGAGTCCGCGGTGATCAGACGGTCGCGACCCCAGGCGAGCCAGCGCTCGATGGCCTCAGCCGACGGACCGCTCATCGGCACCTGACGTTGCTTGGACCCCTTCCCCCACACGCGCACGAGCCGGCGACCGGGTTCGAGGTCGTCCGGGCGCAGCGCGCACAGCTCGGCCACCCGGAGCCCGCTGCCGTAGAGGAGCTCGAGCACCGCGTCGTCGCGGCAGCGAACGGCGGGATCGTCGTCGGCCACCGCTGCCGGCGGGTCGTCGAGGAGGGTGCGGACCTCGTCGTCGTGCAGCACCCGGGGTAGGCGGCCACCGCCGCTCGGGGCGCGGAGTCCCACCGATGGATCCGCCTCGATGACACCGGTGCGCCGCAGCCAATCGAACCAGCGCCGGATCGCGGAGGCCTTGCGAGCGATGGTGCGGCGGGCGTACCCCCGCGTCGTGAGGTAGGCGAGGTAGCGGCGCAGGGCGCGACGGTCCACGCCGGTCGGATCCCCAAGCCCCAGGCGCTGGGCCCAGTCCACGAAGGCGACGACGTCTCGCCGGTAGGCGACGAGGGTGTTCGGCGCGGCTGCCACCAGCGACGCCAGGAACTCGTCGATCTGCCACGGCGACGACCAGCTGCGGTCGGGCTCGCTCACGAACCGACCCCCGCACGTGCCGACGACCGGCCGCCGAGCAGCTCCTCGACCTCCTCGCGCACCGTCGACGTGCTGGCCACCACGGGACCGCGAGAAACCACGTTGGACACGACGACCACGCTAGCCACGGCCTCGGTCCCACCCGGCGACCCGCCACCCGCGACCCGTGACCACCGACCGGTCGCCGCGACCACCGACAAGCGATCGGCTCCAAGATCGCGCCAGAACAGGTTCTCGTGGTGATCCAGGACGCCGTCACTAGTGTGCCGCCATGCCCCTCAGGACACCCGATGACTACCGCAGCTCCCTCGCCGGCGACGGCCGGCGGCTCTTCTACCGCGGCGCCCGCGTCGCCGACATCCTGAGCGAGCCGGAGCTCCGGGTCGCCGTCGATCATGCGGCGATCGACTACGCGGTCGCCGAGTCCCCCGAACACCGCGATCTGGCGGTCACCGTCGACCCGGACACGGGTGAGGAGCACAGCACCTACTACGCGGTCCCCCGGTCAGCAGAGGACCTCCTCCGGCGCTCCGCGCTCATCGAGCTCTGCACCGACCTGGGCGGCACCATGGTGACCCTCATCAAGGAGATCGGATCGGACGCGCTCTTCGCCCTGCTCCGATCGCTCGACGGCGAGGCGCTCGAACGTGCTGTTCGCTTCGCCGAGCACTGCCGTCGGGAGGACCTCGCGGTGGCCGTGGCCCAGACCGACGTCAAGGGCGACCGCTCCCGAGGGCCGCACGACCAGGACGACCCCGATCTGTACGTGCGGGTGGTCGAGGAACGGACCGACGGGATCGTCGTGCGGGGAGCGAAGTGCCACACCTCGATCAGCGCCAACGCGCACGAGATCATCGTCCTGCCCACGCGGGCGATGTCGGAGGCCGATCGCGACTACGCGGTCGCCTTCGCAGTGCCGGCCAACGCACCGGGGGTGTCGATGTACATCTCCTCCTACGGAGCGGGTGATCGCGACGAGTGGGAGTTCCCGCTGTCGTCGAAGCACAAGATGCTCGAGACCCTCACCGTGTTCGACGACGTCTTCGTCCCCTGGGACCGCGTGTTCCTGTGCCGCGAGCCCGAGCTCGCCGGAACGGTGGCGCTGCGCTTCGTCGAGTACCACCGCTTCACGGCGGTGTCCTACAAGCTGCCGCTCGTCGATCTGCTGGTCGGGAGCGCAGCCCTGATCGCCGAGATGAACGGCGTGGCGCGGGCAGGCCACATCCGCGACAAGCTCACCCAGCTGATCATCTACGCCGAGACCGTTCGGGCCCTCACCGAGACCGCCGCGCGCCGGGCGCGCATCGACGACCGTGGCATCGCATACCCGGATCCGCTCACCACGAACCTGGCCAAGTACACCTTCGCGACCGGGTACCACCAGGCCGTGCACCTGGTGCAGGACTGCGCCGGCGGCCTGCTGGTGACCGGACCCGGTGCCGAGGACTGGGCCGACCCCGACATCCGTGCGGTGCTCGAGAAGTACTTCGTCGCGGCGGCACCCGCGGCCGAGCGGTTGCGCGTCATGAACCTGATCGCGGATCTCACGGCGCGCGACTTCGGTGGGTACCACGCCGTGCTCGCGGTCCACGCCGAAGGCTCGGTCGAGGCCGAGAAGATGCAGATCCTGCGCTCGTACCCGGCCGACGGTCCGGTGGCGTACGCGCGCCGACTCGCCGGCATCGACTGACGATCGTCGGGCGCCCGGCACCCAACGCGAGACCCCGGCCACCGCGTCACTCCACGACGCAGCCATGCGGTCGGTTCGGTCAGGTGCTCGGAGGTCGGTCGCGCTCGGGCTTGGTGCGCCGCTCGAACCAACCTCCACGACGATCGATCCACCCGTCGCGCTCGAGCCGGTCGAGCGCCAGGGAGAGGTCCTCGATGGCCGCGCCCGAGCGCAGCGCGAGCTGGTCGATGAGCGCCGGCTGCCAGTCGAACGCGTCGAGGACCGCCTGAGCGGCGGCACTCGGGGAGCGACGTCGCTCCACCGCGGCGCGGCGGATCCCCGGGCCCATCCCGAGCTGGACGAGCACATCGGTCGCGTCGCGGGCCACCGAGGCGCCATCGACCAGGAGCTGGTTCGTGCCCGCCGACACGGGGCTGGTGACCGGGCCGGGCACGGCCATCAGGTCGATGTCGCGCCGCTGGGCCTCGTCGACCGTGTGCATCGATCCGCCGCGCGGCTGGGACTCGACGACCACCACGATGTCGGAGAGCGCCGCGATCAGCCGGTTGCGCGCCGGGAAGTGCCAGGCGAGCGGCGGCGAACCGAGCGGGTGCTCGCTGAGCACGACGCCTCGCTCGGCGACACGCTCCCACAGCGATCGGTGCCGACGGGGATAGACGACATCGAGCCCGCTGCCGACCACGGCGATGGGTGGTGCGCCCTCGACGTCGAGAGCACCTGTGTGCGCGGCGCCGTCGATGCCCACGGCAAGGCCGCTGACCACCGAGACGCCGGCCGCGGACAACTCGGCACCGAGCTCGCGAGCGACGTCGTAGCCGTACCTCGTGCAGTCGCGGGTGCCCACGATCCCGACGCGCGGACCCACCAACGCATCGGGATCACCCACGGAGAACACGATCGCAGGCGGGTCCGGATCGTCGACGAACACCTCCGGGTAGGCGGGGGAACCCCGGACGGCGACACCCACACCGGCATCGACGTGACGTCGCCACCACTCGGCCGGGTCGAGCATCCGAGCAGCTCGGGACCACCCGTCGGCGATGGCCGCACCGTTGCCGCCGAGCGCGTCGACGAGTGGCCCCGGTTGCCACGACCAGCGGTTGGCGACCACCGCGCGCCAGGCGGCGGCAGGGCCGTCGGAGCCGCCGAGGAGCGCGCCGAGGCGCGCCGGTCCCATGCCGTCGAGCGATGCGAGGGCAGCGACCCACGCCTCGGGCGGGAGCTGGGCGCAGCGGTCGTCGCCATCCCGGGCGTCTCCGGGGAGGCTCATCCGGCGAGCCGTCGCGAGAGGAAGCGCGGCTCCACCCGCAGGTGCATGGCGAGGCTCACCGATTTCACCGAGATCGGCGGATCGACCCCGTCGAGATCGTGCAGGGTGAGCGCCACGCCGCGCACGCGTCGGAGACCCCGGGCGCTGAGCTGGCCCGCCCGGAGCGCCCGTTCGAGGAAGGCCGATGCCTCGACGGAGAGGGGGGCCACCTCCTCGAGGGCGCGGGCCGAGAGCTGCGCGTTCGTGTCGAAGCCGCGGGCGGAGGTGCGCTCGCGCACGGCGAGGACCCGCTCGGCGACCGCCGCGGTCGATTCGCCGGGTTCGCCCCGGAGGATCTGGCCGGGATCCGGCGCCATGACCTCGATGCGGAGATCGAAGCGGTCGAGCAGCGGACCCGACAGCCGACGGCTGTAGCGCACCAGGCTCGCGTCGCTGCACCGGCACGAACCCGGACGCAGGCCCTCACCGCACGGACACGGGTTCATCGCCGCGACGAGCAGGAACGAGGCGGGGAACGTCACCCGGCCGTGAGCCCGGGCGATGCGCACCACGCCCTCCTCCAGCGGGGTGCGCAACGAATCGATCACATCCACCGCGAACTCGCCCATCTCGTCGAGGAACAGCACCCCGCCGTGGGCCAGCGAGATCTCACCGGGCTGCAGGAAGCTCGCACCACCGCCGATCATGGCCACGGCCGAGGCGCCGTTGTGCGGCGCACGGAACGGGGGTCGGCGCACGAGACCACCCGAGGGCAGCGAGGCACCGGCGGCGGAGTGGATGCGCGTCGCGTCGATCGCGGCGGGGTCGTCGAGGTCCGGGAGCAGACCGGGCAGGCGTTGGGCGAGCATGGTCTTGCCCGAACCGGGCGGCCCGATCATCAGGAGGTGGTGCCCTCCGGCGGCCGCCACCTCGAGCGCCCGTCGGGCCATCGGGTGACCGTGCACGTCGGCCAGATCCAGCACGTCGACCGCCTCGGGTGACGGTCGCACCACCGCGATGTCGGGCCACGGCTCCTGACCGGCGAGGGCACGGACGAGCTCGAGGAGGGTCCGGGCGGACCGCACCCGGTGCCGACCGACGAGCCCGGCCTCGAACATCGATGCAGGCGGGACGACGACCGTCGGCTCGCGGACCGCGTCCACGAGCGGCAGCGCGCCGACCACGCGTCGCAGCGTGCCATCGAGTCCGAGCTCCCCGATGAAGGCCATGTCGTCGATCGCGCTGGCCTCGAGCTGCTCCGAGGCGACGAGTACACCCATGGCCATCGCCAGATCGAGGGCGGCGCCGCCCTTGCGCAGCGCCGACGGGGCGAGGTTCACCGTGACCCGCTGCATCGGCCACGTGAGCCCGCAGGACAAGATGGCGGCTCGCACGCGGTCGCGAGCCTCGCGGCAGACCGAGTCGGGCGATCCGACGACGGTGAAGCCGGGCAGTCCACTGGCGACGTGGACCTCCACCGAGACGGGATGGCCGTCGACGCCAAGCAGGGACGCGGACGAAACAGTGGCGAGCATCGATGACTCCTCCGAGGCACAGGCAGAACGGGTCGACGGTGGTGACGAGCACCGTCGAGCACGGGGAGACGGCCGGGTCGGTGACCGGTGCGAGCATCGGCGCGGCGCGTCCATCGGAGCGGCACCGTCGCAGGCCCGACTGCACGGGTGGAGGTGATGCCGGCGGGAGAAGAGCTGTCGCACCGGAGCGCGAGCAGGCACCAGCGACCGTAGCGCCCGTGATCGGGGAACGAAAGGGCCGGATCGACTCGTCGCCGACCGAGCCGATGTGGCACCGTCGGGCGATGCCCGAGCTGCCGGAGGTCGAGACCGTGCGGGCGGCGCTCGCCGCCGTGATCACCGGCCGGACCGTCGACGCGATCACCACCGACAGGTCACCGAGGTTCGACGGCGCCGCCGACGCGCTGGGCGCCGTCGTGACGACGGTCCGCCGATCGGGCAAGTACCTGCTGATCGGGCTCGCCCCGCACGGCGGCACCGAGGACGCCGAGCTCGTCGTCCACCTCGGGATGAGCGGTCAGCTGCTGCTCGTCGAGCCGGAGGTGGTGTCGCCGCGCTACCGGTTCCGCGCCACGCTCGCCGCGCCGTCGCCGAGCCGAGCGCCCGTCGTCCTCGAGCTCCGCGACGTACGCGGCTTCGGGCGGGCCACCGTGGTCCCCACCGGTGATCACCGGAACCTGGGCGTCCTGGGTCGTCTCGGTCCCGAACCCGACGACGAGCACCTCGCCATCCACCTCACCTCCGTCTTCGCGGGCCGCCGGGTCGCGGTCAAGGTGCTGCTCCTGGACCAGGCCGTGCTGGCCGGCGTGGGCAACATCTACGCCGATGAGGCGCTCCACCACGCCGGGGTGCACCCCGGGGCACGAGCCGGCGACCTGCGCGTCGCCGCGGTGACGGATCTGAGCATCGCCGTGCGGGAGGTGATCGCCTCGGGCATCGCCAACGGCGGCACCACCCTGCGCGACTACCGCCGGGCCGACGGCGGCGACGGCGACCACCAGAACCACCTCCTGGTGTACGGCCGCACCGGCGAGCCGTGCACGCGCTGCGGGACCGCCATCGTCAAGATCCGGGTGGCCGGGCGCGGAACCCACCTCTGCCCGGTCTGCCAGCCCCGGCCCCGCCGGCGCCGGTCACGGCCTCGTCGTTGACGGTGTCGACCCGCGGGCTGCGATGCCCGGGTCCAGGAACTAGGAGCCTGCGCTGAGCGAACGGGTGTAGGCGGCGACGGCGGCGATCTCCTCGGGTGAGAGGCGGCCGCCCCACGCCGGCATCGCCGTTCCCGAGACGCCGTCGGTGATCTTCGCGATCTCCTGCTCCTCGGTCAGGCGCGCCTCGACCCCGATCAGACGGGGACCGGTGACACCACCTCCATCGGACCCGTGGCAGGCTGCGCAGCTCTTGGCGTACACCTCCTGCCCCTTGGCCAGGGTCGGGTCGGACGGCACGGTGGTCGACGAGCAGGCGGCGAGCGCCCCTGCCGAGAGCGCGACCGCCACGGCCGCCACCACACCCAGCCGTCGCGAGCGCGTGGCGCGGGGTGCTGGCCGTGGTCGGACCCGGGTGACGGGTCCGGGCGCGAGTGGGGTGTGCTTCGAAGCCATACCGGGAGCGTAGAACCGCCACGACGTGCTCGGCACCGAACCCCGGCGCACCGCGCCGTGCACCGCCGATGCGACACCGCACCGAAGCGATGGCGATACTTGGTGCCGTGGGCATGAACCCGTTCCGCCACCACGAGCGATCCGTCGCCGACTACGTCATGGTCGTGGTCGCGTTCGCCGTCATCATCGCCCTCGTGGCCTGGGCGTTCCTCGGGTGATCCCCCGGACCGTGTCCTCGTTACGGTGATCAGCTTCGACGACGACGACGCCGACGTCCGGTTCATCCAGCCCTACCAGGCCACCAAGACCTACCTCTGTCCCGGCTGCAACCAGGACATCGTTCCCGGGACCGGCCACATGGTGGTGGTTCCCCGAGATGCGGTCGACCTCCGGCGCCATTGGCACCGGGGCTGTTGGAACGCCCGCCACCGCCGCCGGCCCGGACGGTCCACCCGTTGACCGACCGTCGGCGACCGGGCCGGACGTCCGGGACCGTCGCACCCACCCAATAGGCTCACGAGGTGCGGTTCCTCCTCGTTCGTCACGCCCAACCCGAATGGGCCCGCAACGGCCTCAGCGTCTCCGACCCGGGTCTCACCGATCTCGGGCACGCCCAGGCCGAGCTGACCGCCCAGCGGTTCCGCGGCGCCCAGGTGGATGCGTTGATCGCGTCGCCGTTGGTGCGAGCGCAGCAGACCGCCGGGTACATCGCCGATGCCCTCGACATGGCACCCACGACCCTCGACTGGTTGGCCGAGATCGGCGCCCCGGGTTGGGACGGTGAACCGGTGGAGGTCGTCGAGAAGATCTTCGCCGACATCCGCAAGCGGCCCATCGCCGAGCACTGGCACGGGATCCCCGGCGGCGAGACGTTCCGCGACTTCCACGCCCGGGTCACCGCCGGCCTCCAGGGCTACCTCGATGCCGCCGGCGGCGAGCAGCTCCTCCATGATCCCGCGGTCTGGCACCTCGACCACCCGGAGCGGACGGTCGTGGTGGTGGCCCACGCCGGCACCAACGCGATGGCCGTCAGCTACCTCCTCGGCATCACGCCGGTGCCCTGGGAGTGGGAGCGGTTCGTGGCGTTCCATGCGTCGGTGAGCGAGATCGAGCCCATCGACATCAGCGACGTGCACGCGTTCAGCCTGTTGCGCTTCGCCGACGTGTCGCACCTCCCGGCCGACCTCCAGACCCGCTGATCGCTCGACCCGACCGACCCGATCGAGGGATCCCCGAGCGCGGTCGACCGAGACGGTCGGCACCGATCGGCACCGGACGCCCGTGGGGTCAGAAGGCCCCTTCGATCATCTCCAGCTCGCCGTCGAGCACCGCCGCCACATCGAAGCGGACCTGACGAGCTCGGATGGGGCTCTCGTCGAGCCACTTGGAGGCGAGCTGGCGGATCCGCTGGCGCTTCTCGTGGGTCACCGCCTCCTGAGGCAGGCCGAACGCCGTGCTGGACCGGGTCTTGACCTCGCAGAAGACGATGGTGCGCTGCTTGCGCACCACCAGGTCGAGCTCGCCCTCCCGGCAGCGCCAGTTGCGGGCCACCACCTCGTACCCGTTGGCCTCGTACCAGTCGGCGGCGATCGCCTCGCCGAGCGCGCCCAGGGCCAGGCGACGGGCGGTCACGGCAGCTCCGCCTCGGGAAGCTGCTCGACGAGCACGTCCTTGAACGCGTAGATGCGCGCCGACGGGAGGAAGCGGTTGGTGCGGAACATGTCGAGCACCCAGACGTCGCGGAGGTCGACCTCGAACCAGGTTCGGCCGCCCTCGCTGCGGACCTCGACGTTCACCTCGTTGGCGAGGTAGGAGCGTCGCTCGGTCTCCACCCAGTACCGGAACATCGGACAGACGTCCTTGTACTCGCGGTACATCTGGAGCTCGACCTCTGACTCGTAGTCTTCGAGATCTTCAGCGCTCAAGGTCAGTCCCTGGGCAACCGGGTGGATGCACCCGAACGGATTCCTGGGCCCATCCCGGACAGACGAACGGTCGGGATCGGCGAGCGGTCGACACCCGACTCGTGCGAGCCGGTGGCGCCGACCAGGTCAGTCGCGCGGCTCGCGCTTCTCCTTGATCTTGGCCGACTTCCCGACGCGATCGCGCAGGTAGTAGAGCTTGGCCCGACGCACGTCGCCACGGGTCACGACCTCGATCTTGGCGATGGTGGGCGAGTGGACCGGGAACGTGCGCTCGACGCCGACGCCGTAGCTCACCTTGCGGACCGTGAAGGTCTCCTGGAGCCCCGGGCCCTGTCTGCGGATGACCGCTCCCTGGAAGACCTGGACCCGCTCCTTGGCGCCTTCGACCACTCGGACGTGCACCTTCAGCGTGTCGCCGGGCGCGAACTCGGGGATGTCGTCCCGAAGGCTCCGGGCGTCGATGAGGTCGGTGGCGTTCATGGCACGTGCTCCGGTCAAAGCTGGATCGAGGAGGAGGGGCGAGGTCGTCTCGCCGTTCGAGCCCCGGACCGCAGTCCTGGGGAGACCCGAGGATACTCCCGGGATCGCCGGGGGGACAAAGTCGGCGAACGGCCGACGAGCCCCGGACGCGGGCGCCGACGACCGAACCGGGTCAGGAGCCGGAAGGTCCGCGGTCGCTGCCGGACCCGTCTTCGACACCGGGCGTCTCGTCGAGATCGGCGAGCAACCGCTCCTCGTCCGGGCTCAAGCCGCCCCGCCGAGCGATCAGGTCGGGCCGTTCGGCGCGCGTCCGTCGGAGCGCCTGGACACGACGCCACTCGGCGATCCGCGCGTGGTGCCCCGAGCGCAGCACCTCGGGCACCACCCACCCCCGGAACTCCGCCGGCTTCGTGAACTGGGGATACTCCAGCAGGCCCCCGCTGCTCTCGGAGAACGACTCGTCCCCCGCCGATGCGTCGTTGCCCATGACACCCGGGACCAGTCGTCCGACCGCCTCGAGGATCACCATGGCGGCGACCTCACCCCCGGCGAGGACCACGTCGCCGATCGAGACCTCGCCGTCGACGAGGTGCTGGCGGACGCGATCGTCGACCCCCTCGTAACGACCGCACAACAGGGAGAAGCCACCGGAGGAGGCGAGCTCGGCCGCCATCGCTTGGTCGAGGGTCCGACCGCCGGGACCGAGCAGCAGCAGCGGGCGCGGCGGATCCACCGCCTCGACCGCGGCGAACAGCGGTTCGGGTTTGAGCACCATGCCCGCTCCTCCCCCGAAGGGTGCGTCGTCGACCGTGCGGTGGGCGTCGGTGGTGTGGGCGCGCAGGTCGTGGACCCGGATGTCGAGCAGACCGGCCGCACGGGCGCGGCCGAGCAGGCTCTGCGCGGCGAAGTCGTCGACCATCCGATCGAAGATGGTGAAGATGTCGATGCGCACGGGATCGCGTTCAGTCGAGGTCGGTGAGGATGCCGGGCGGCGCATCGACGACGAGCCGGGTCGGCGAGTGCTCGACCACGAAGGTGAGCGGCACCAGCCGGCCGCTCGCCAGTTCGAGGATGTCCGACGCCGGGTTGTCGAGGACCGACACCACCGGGCCGTGGGACACGCCGTCGAGATCGACGACATCGGCGCCGATCAGCTCGTGGATCCAGAGCACGTCGGGGTCATCGCCCTGGTCGAGCGGCTCGGCCAGAACCGCCGTCCCCGTGAGTGCCTCGGCAGCCTCGCGGGAGCTGACGCCCTCGAACGTGACGATCCACCGATCCTGGTGGCGCCTGGCGTCGACGACGACCAGCGTCGCTGCGTCCGGGCGGTCCGTGGTCAGCACCACGCCCGGCACGAGGCGGTCCTCGACGTTGGTGGTGAGCCGGACCAGGACCTGACCGGCCAGACCGTGGGCCTTGCCGATGCGCCCGATCTCGAGCAACGCCGGCGCCCCGGCGTGGTCGTGGGTGTCAGCCACCGTGGTTGGCCACGGCGACGGAACGATCAGTCAAGGAACTCGATGTCGATCTCGACATCGTCACGCACCGCCGCGGCACGGGTGACGGTTCGGATCGACTGCGCGACCCGACCGCGCTTGCCGATGACCCGGCCCATGTCGCCGTCACCGACGGTGACGTTGAGGGCGGGCCGCCGGCCGGCATCGTCGACCTCGACGTTCACGGCGTCCGGGTCGTCGACGACGGACCGGACGAGGTACTCGAGGACGGCCTGGGCGTTCGGGACGGCGACGTCGTCGTCGTCGGTGTGACTCTGCTCGTCGACCTCGGGAGCGTCGCTCACGAGTCGGACTCGCCACCCGCCGGGGCGGCTGCGGCGACGGGGACCTTGCCCTCGAGGACGTCGTAGGCACCGGAGATCTTGAGCAGCTTGGCCACCGTCTCGGTGGGCTGGGCGCCCTTCTTGAGCCAGGCGACGGCCTTGTCGTTGTCGATCACGATGGTCGACGGGTCGCGACGGGGGTCGTAGTGCCCCACGATCTCGATGAATCGACCGTTGCGGGGTGACCGCGAGTCGGCAGCGACGACGCGGTACGTCGGCTGCTTCTTCTTGCCCATCCGCATGAGGCGGAGCTTTACCACGGTGTCTCTTCTCTCTTCGTCGACTGCAGGTGACCGGTCAGCGGTGTCGGGGCTCGTTGGCCAAGGTGGGACCCGTCCGGATCCGAACGAACTCGACCCGTCATGGTGCGCCGGATCGGCGCGCTACCGCAAACCGGGGCCATCGGAACCGAAGGTCCCCCCCGTGCCACGAAGGTCCGGGAGGCCCGCCAGCTCCTTCTCGATGTCGGGCATCTTGGGCATGCGCGGGCCCTTCGGCGTCGTGCGACCACCGCCGCGACCGCCCTTGCCCTTCTTGGCCTTGCGTCCCTTCGCGTTCTTCTTGGACCCGAAGCCGCCCATGCGCTTCATGAGCCGCTGCATCTCCTTGAACTGCGTGACCAGCTGGCCGACGTCGGCCGGTTGCATGCCCGAGCCGCGGGCGATGCGGGTGCGTCGGGACTGGTCGATGAGGTCCGGGTTCCGACGCTCCTCGATGGTCATCGACTTGATCATGCCCTCGACCCTGGCGAGCTCGCGGTCGTCGATCTCGACGTCGCGCATCTCCTTGGGAACCCCCGGGAGCAGCTTGACCAGCCCACCGAGCGGGCCCATCTTCTTGACCTGCTGCATCTGATCGAGGAAGTCCTCGAAGGTGAACGTGCCGTCCATGAGCGCAACGGCAGCGGCTTCGGCCTCGTCCTTCTCGAAGACGTCCTCGGCCTTCTCGATCAGCGTGAGCATGTCGCCCATGCCGAGGATCCGACCCGCCAGACGATCCGGGTGGAACAGGTCGAAGTCGTTGAGCCGCTCGCCCGTGGACGCGAAGGCGATCGGCCGGCCGACGACCTCCTTGACCGACAGTGCCGCGCCACCCCGGGCGTCGCCGTCGAGCTTGGTGAGGATGACGCCGTCGAGCGCGAGGGTCTCGTGGAACGCCTCGGCGGTGTTGACCGCGTCCTGGCCCGTCATGGCGTCGATGACGAGGAAGGTGTAGTTCGGCTCGACGGTGTCGGAGATGCGTCGCACCTCGTCCATCAGCGCCTCGTCGATGGCGAGGCGACCGGCGGTGTCGACGATCACCACGTCGCGACCGATGCGCTTGGCCTCGGCCAGCCCCGCGGCCGCCACGGCCACCGGATCGGTGGGTTCGCTGAAGACGGGGACGTCGATCTGAGCGCCGAGGGTGCGCAGTTGCTCGACGGCGGCCGGCCGCTGGAGATCGGCACCGACGAGCAGCGGCTGACGGCCCTTGGACTTGAACCAGGAGGCCAGCTTGGCCGAGTTGGTGGTCTTGCCCGACCCCTGCAGACCGGCCATGAGCACGACGGTCGGCGGCTTCGGCGCGAACGTGATCTGGATGGTCTCGCCCCCGAGGGTGGCGATCAGCTCGTCGTGGACCGCCTTGACGACCTGCTGCGCCGGGTTGAGCGCCTTGGAGAGCTCGAGACCGACGAGGTCCTCGCGGACCCGGGCGATGAAGTTCTTGACGACCTTGAAGTTGACGTCGGCCTCGAGGAGCGCCAGACGGATCTCGCGCAGGACGTCGTCGATGTCCTCGTCGGACAGACGTCCCTTGCCGCGGAGCTTGGTGAAGATGCCGTCGAAACGGTCGGAGAGGGCGTCGAACATGGAACGCCGAGGATAGCCGCAGCCGGCGGCGAACCCGTCAGCGGGCCGGCGTCATCACGGTTGGGCGGTGGCGTCGGCGACGTCGAGGCGGTTGTCGACGCGCGTCACCCCCGGGATCGCCGAGGCCACCCGGCCGAGCTCGTCACGGGCGTCGTCGTCGGCGACCACGCCCTGCAGGACGACCTCGTCGCCGCGCACGCTCACCTCGGGTTGGGTCAGGTGCCACGTGCGGGGTGCGTGGGCCAGCTCGAACGCGACCTTGTCGGCGAGCGAGGTCCCCGAGTCGGGGCTCCCGAGGTACGCCTGCAGCTTGCGGCGCAGGTCGCGGCCGGTCATCGGGGCGGCCACGAGGCCGATGAGGACCCCGACGACGAGGAAGAGCCACCCTCGGACGCCCATCAACCGGCCGGCCCGGAACCCGATGCGAGCCGGAAGGGCCCCCAGGCGGAACCCGATGCGGACGGTCGACCCGACGATCGTGAGCGCGAGGCGGAACGGAAGCAGGATCAGGCGGAGGATGAACATCAGGACTCCCGGTAGCGGATCGAGGCCGCTGGGTCGGCGGACGAGGGATCGTCGGTGCGCACCGCAGCGGGTGGCGACGCGAACCGTGGCGCGGTCGGTGGACAGGTGCGGTCGCTCACGAGAAGAGCGCCTCGACGAACTCGTCGGCGTCGAACGGGACGAGATCGTTGGCCCCCTCGCCGAGCCCGACCAGCTTGACGGGGATACCCAGGGTCTCCTGGATGGCGAACACGATCCCGCCCTTGGCGGAACCGTCGAGCTTGGTGAGCACGACGCCGGTGAGATCGGCTGCCTCGGTGAACTGCTTGGCCTGGACGAGCCCGTTCTGACCGGTGGTGGCATCGATCACGAGCAGCACCTCGCTGACCGTGCCCGCTCCCTTGTCGGCCACCCGGCGGACCTTGCCGAGCTCCTCCATCAGGTTCACCTTCGTGTGCAGGCGTCCGGCGGTGTCGGCCAGCACCAGATCGGCGTCCCGGGCGGCGGCGGCCTCGATGGCGTCGAAGATGACCGCGCTGGGATCGCCACCCTCGTTGCCCCGCACGAGATCGGCGCCGGCGCGCTCGGCCCACATGCCGAGCTGCTCGGCGGCCGCGGCACGGAAGGTGTCGCCGGCGGCCATCACGACGCGCTTGCCGTCGCGCACCTCACGGGTGCCCAGCTTGCCGATGGTGGTGGTCTTACCGACGCCGTTGACGCCGACGAACAGCCACACGCTCGGCTTGTCGTCCGCGTAGCGGAGGCTCAGATCGTGACCGGTCAGTCGGGCCTTGAACTCGGCCTTCATCGCGGCGAGGAGCTGGTCCCCGTTCTCGAGACCCTGCTCCTTGACGGTGGCCCGGAGGTGGTCCAGCAGGTCCTGGGTGGGTTCGATACCGACGTCGGCGCCGATCAGCGCCTCCTCGATCTCGTCCCAGGCGTCCTCGTCGATCTTGGATCGGCCGGCCAGCGCGCCGACCATCCCGGACAGCTTGCTGCGAGCCTTCGACAGCCGGTCGCGGAACCCAGGACGAGGCGCATCCTCGGGCTGGGCATCGACGGGCTCGACGACCGGGGGGTCGCCGGTGGTGGTGCCGTCGAGCGAGCCGTCGGGGCCGGTGACGGCGGGTCCGGCGCTGCGGGCCGCACCCTCGTCGAGGACCCGGTTGAGCTCGGCCTCGATGTCGGGCGGTGGATCGCCGTCGCGCGCGTCGAGCTCGGCGAGGAGCTGGCGCTTGTGCTCGGCGACCTCGTCCTTGACCGCATCCGGCACGCCCAGCGCACCGGGGGCCGGTTCGAGGCCGACGATCCGATCGCGGCGCCGGGCGCGCACGAGGGCGAGCGAGACGCCGCCGACCGCGGCGACCGCGACGACGAGGACGAGAACGACGATGATCTCCACGACCACGGGATCCTACCGGGTCGCGTCCGGGGGTCCGGCGCCGGCGCGCCGGGACCCCGAGACGACCGGCCCCTACTTCGTGCCGAGGGTTGCGGTGAGCGAGATCTCGTTCCCGCCCCGCTGGAGTTCGATGGTGAGTTGGTCACCCGGTTCGTGCGTCCCCACCACGACCGCAAGGTCGCCCTGGGCCTTGATCGCCGACCCGTCGATCGCGACGATCACGTCGCCCACCTCGAGGCCCGCCTCGGCGGCGGCGCTCCCGGGCGAGATCTCGCTGATCTCTGCGCCGGCCTCCCCGTCGGTCGGCGAGGTGCTCGAGACACCGAGGAAGCCGCGTGCGACGGTGCCGCCGTGCACGAGCGCATCGGCGATCTCCTTGGCCCGTTGGATCGGGATGGCGAACCCGATCCCGTTGTTCTCCCCGCTCTGGCTGAAGATCATCGAGTTGATCCCGATCACCTCGGCCTCACGGTTCGCCAGCGCGCCTCCGGAGTTCCCGGGGTTGATCGGGGCGTCGGTCTGGACCATGCCCACCACGTCCTTGGTGGCGCCCTCGACCGGCCGGTTCACCGCGCTCACCACGCCGGAGGTGACGGTTTGCTCCAACCCGAACGGGCTGCCCACCGCGACGGTCAACTGGCCGACACGGGGTTCATCGGTGGCGAGCCGGGCCACGACGAGCCCCGCGCTCGGTTCGACCTTCACCACGGCGATGTCGTTCGCCTCGTCGGCGCCGAGCACGTTGCCGGTGGCGCTGGTGCCGTCGCTGAAGACCACCTGCACGGTCTTGGCGTTCGAGACCACGTGGGCGTTGGTCAGGATGAGCCCGGATTCGTCGTACACGACGCCCGAACCCAACCCCTCCTGGGTCTGGATCTTCACCACGCTCGGTCCGAGCGCCTCGGCGACGGCGGCCACCGGTTCATCGGCGTTGCCCGTCACCAGGGGCGTGGGATCTGCGACGGGGACCGCCGATGGCGTGCTGGCGGCGACGACCGACGTCACCGGCGCATCGGCGACGAACCCTCGGCCGACGAACCCGGCGCCGACGAGGACGGCCACCGCGGCGGTGCCCACGAGCACCTTGGCGCCCCGACGGGTCCGAACGGTGGCGGGACGGGGAGCCGGAGGCGGCGTGGGGAGTCCGTTCGCATCCCAGGACGGGAGCGCCCAGGTCGGTGGCGGAGTCGGGGTAGGGGTCGGCGTCGCGTCGTGGTGGACGTGGTGGGCCGCTTCGTGGACGCCGGCATCGGCACCCCACGCCAGGCACGGATCGGTGTCGGTGGTCGGCGGAGTCGCTGGCGGTCGGTGGTTCCAGGTGTCGCTCACGGTGGGTTCCTTCGTCGGGGCCGAGGGGACGGCGAGGTCGAGAGGTCTCGAACCTGGGGGAACCGTACGGAGAAGGGTCTAAAGGGGGAGTAAGCGATGCGAGGTCGACGACCGATCACGCCTCAGGCGTGCCGCGAAGCAGGGCTGGCGTGGCGTGGCGCCGACGGACGTCGTCGACCCTCCACCGGGATCATGCGATGGCGACGCGATCCGCGGGCGCGTCACCGCCCGTCGATCAGGTCTCGATGGTGACCGACGGCTCCGGTCCCCGACGAGCGGTCGGCGCCGGCGGCGACGGTTGCGGTGGTTCGTCGGTCGCGGCGACCTGGGCGGCCGGAATCCACACGGCGAACGCGGATCCCACCCCGAGCTCGGACACGACCTTGACCTCACCTGCATGGGCCTCGGCGATCTGGCGAACGATCGTCAGGCCGAGGCCGCTGCGACCACCCGAACGACCAGCACCCCGCTCACCGCGCCAGAACCGTTGGAACACGCGCTCCTGGTCCTCGGGAGCGATGCCGGGTCCGTCATCCTCGACGCTCATCCACACCCACGGATCGTGGCGCCCTCCCCGGACGCGGACCGTCGTCCCCGAGGGCGACAGCCGGACGGCGTTGGCGATCAGGTTGGCCAGCGCCTGGCGCAGCGCGTCGCGGTCGCCGTCGACCCACAACCCGGGTTGGGCGGTCCCCTCCAGGGAAACGCCGGCCGTCTCCGCCGGGACACGGAACTCCCCCACCAGGTCGTGGACCAGCGACGCGAGGTCGACCGTCTCACGCATCATCGACAGCGATCCCTTGCGCGCGTAGACGAGCAGGTCGTCGACGAGTCGGTTCATGCGCTGCGACGATCGGGCGACGACCTCGAGCGTGTGGCGCAGGTCCTCGGGGGTTGCGTCCGGATCGCCGAGCGTGACATCGAGGTTGGTCTGGATCACCGCGAGCGGGTTGCGCAACTCGTGCGATGCCTCGTGGATGAACCCGCGTTGGCTCTCGAAGGCGTCGTCGATCCGCTCGAGCATGGCGTCGAACGTGTCGGCGAGGTCACGGAGCTCGTCCTGGGGGCCGCCCAGGTCGATGCGGCGCGACAGGTCGGTGGCCTGGATCTCCTTGGCGACCTGCGTGATGCGTCCGATGGGCCGCAGCACCCGGCCGGCCGTGAACCACCCGACGACGAAGCTGATGACGAAGAGCGCGAGCAGCGCCAGGAGCGAGTTCTTGCGCAGCAGCTCCAACGCGTTCGCGTTGGCGAACCCGACGACGTCGACGAGCGTCTTCTCCTCCACCACGACGCGCCCCGGCAACGGGGTGACCTCGAGGTAGTTCCGGTAGATCTCGTCATCGGCGAGCGAGCGAGCCAGGGCCACGTAGATGACGAGGACCAGCGCGGAGGTGACGATGAACAAGATGGTGGAGTAGAGGACCGCCAACCGCACCCGTATGGATCCCATCCAGTTGGGCATCCGCTCCGCCGCGCGCGCCGAGCGAACCGGGACATCGGGTCGCTCAGCCACGGCGGCGGCTCGCGTCGTCGTCGGGGGGAACGGCGTCGACCGGCGCGCCGTCGATCAGCCGGTAGCCCTTGCCGATCACCGTCTCGATCAGCTGCTGCTCGTCCCCGGCGGCGAGCTTGCGCCGGAGCGTCCCGACCGTGACCCGGACCGTGTTCGTGAACGGGTCGGCGTGCTCGTCCCACACATGCTCGAGCAGCGTCTCCTGGGACAGGACCTGACCGCGGTTCACCATGAAGTAGCGCAGCAGCGCGAACTCCTTCGCCGTGAGGTCGAGGGTCCGGTCAGCGCGCGTGGCGACATGTCGGGCGGTGTCGAGTCGCAGGTCGGCGACCTCCAGGACCGCGGTCGACCGGCCTGCGTCGCGGCGCAGCAGGGTGCGCACCCGGGCGGCGAGCTCCTGGAACGCGAACGGCTTGACCAGGTAGTCGTCGGCGCCGTCGTCGAGACCGGAGACCCGGTCCTCGAGGCTGTCGCGGGCGGTGAGCATCAGCACGCGCGGCTGGGGGCCGACCCGCTCGAGGGCGCGGATGCGACGACAGACCTCGCGTCCGTCGACCGTGGGCATGGTGATGTCGAGGCACACGAGGTCGTACTCGTTGACCGCGACCTTGTCGAGTGCCTCCTCGCCGTCGTACGCGACGTCGACGGCGTAGCCCTCTCGGCGCAACCCCCGAGCGATGGCGTCGACGAGATCCACCTCATCGTCGACGACCAGGACGCGCATGGCTCGACCGTATCGCCGTCAGGCGGCCGCGTCCGTCCATCAGCGCACCGGACCCCGACGCCACGGGCCGGTCGTGGGAGCCTTTACCCTGGCTTTCCGTCGGTGGTGGTCGACTCGCCCCATCGCCCGCGCCGGCGGACCGGGCATCGCGCCGGGCCGCCTCGACCAGGAGAAGACCTGATGACGACCCCGATCGGCCCCGAGCACCTCGAGCACGGCGCGCCGACTCCGCCGCCGGCCCGACCCGAACCCGTCCGACGGCCGATGAGCGAGTGGGTCGCACCCACCGAGCAGGTCGCCGCGGCACCCCCTCCCGCTGCCGCCGCTCCTCCCCCGCCGCCGCCTCCGGCCGCCGAGCCGGCCGTCGATGCGCTCCTCCAGAGCCAGGCGCTCGAGCAGGCCCTGTTCGAGATCAAGAAGGTCATCGTCGGCCAGGACCGCGCCATCGAGCGGCTCCTGGTCTCGTTGCTCGCTCGCGGTCACGTGCTCCTCGAGGGCGTCCCCGGTCTGGCCAAGACCCTCGCCATCGAGACCCTCGCCACCGTGGTCGGCGGCAGCTACGCCCGCCTCCAGTTCACGCCCGACATGCTCCCGGCCGACATCGTCGGCACCCGCATCTACCGGGGGTCGTCGGAGACCTTCGACACCGAGCTCGGCCCCATCTTCGTCAACTTCCTCCTCACCGACGAGATCAACCGTGCACCGGCCAAGGTGCAGTCCGCCCTCCTCGAGGTGATGGCCGAACGGCACGTGTCGATCGGTGGCGAGACCTTCGACGTGCCGAACCCGTTCCTGGTGCTCGCCACCCAGAACCCCATCGAGTCCGAAGGGGTCTACCCGCTCCCCGAGGCCCAGCGCGACCGCTTCATGATGAAGGTCGTCATCGGCTACCCCAGCCCCACCGAGGAGCTCGAGATCGTCCACCGCATGGGCGTGAACCCACCCCGCGCCTCGGAGGTGCTGAGCCTGGAGGACCTGGTGCGGGCCCAGCAGGCCACCGATCGGGTGTACGTCGACCACGGCGTCGTGGACTACGCGGTCAGCCTCGTGCTCGCCACCCGGAACCCCGGCGCCTACAACCTGCCCGAGCTCACCGAGCTCATCAGCTACGGCGGGAGCCCACGCGCCAGCCTCGCGCTCGTGGCGGGGGCCCGGGCCCTGGCGCTGCTCCGAGGCCGCTCCTACGCGCTCCCCCAGGACGTGTTCGACATCGCCCCCGATGTGCTGCGTCACCGCATCGTGCTGTCGTACGAGGCGTTGGCGCAGGGCCTGTCCACCGAGCAGATCCTCGCCCGGCTCCTCGCGACCGTTCCCGCACCGAGGATCGCCCCGACCCAGCCCGGCGCGCAGCCCGTCGCGACGGCGTCCGGTTGGGTCCGGCCGACCGCATGAGCCCTCCGGCCGAACGGGCCAACACCGCGTTGCGAGGCATCCTGAACCATCCGCCGAGCCTGGCCACCGGACCAGCGGCCGACGTGCTGCGCCGGCTCGACCTCGCGATCACCCGGCGTCTCGACGGCATGTTGCAGGGCGACTACCGCGGGCTGGTCCCCGGCCACGGATCCGAGCTCGGGGAGACCCGGCGCTACCACCCCGGCGACGACGTGCGGCGCATCGACTGGAACGTCACCGCCCGGATGCAGACCCCCCACGTGCGCGAGACCATCGCCGACCGTGAGCTCGAGACCTGGGTGCTCGCCGACCTCTCGGCCAGCCTCGGGTTCGGCACCGCCGACTGCGAGAAGCGCGACCTCGCCGTGGCCGTGGTCGCCGCCGTCGGGTACCTGACCGCCCGCACGGGCAACCGAGTCGGCGCCATCACCCTCAGCGGCCCCCAGGCCACGATCATCCCGGCGCGTTCGGGCCGCATCAACCTGCAGGCGCTGCTGCACCAGGTCGTGAGGACGGCGAAGGCCGAACAACCGGGTGCCTCCGACCTGGCCGGGAACCTCCAACGCCTCAACGCCACGATGCGCCGTCGCGGACTCGCCGTGGTCGTCTCGGACTTCCTCGCCCCTGACGGGTGGGAGCGTCCGCTGCGGGTCCTCGGCGCGCTGCACGAGACCTTGGCCGTCGAGATCGTCGACCCGCGTGAGCTCGAGCTCCCCGACGTGGGGATCATCGACGTGTTCGACCCAGAGACGGGCGACACACGAGAGGTCAACACGGCGAAGCGCGCCGTGCGCGACGCCTACCACCGACACGCGGCCGAGCAACGAGACGGGATCGCCCGCAAGATCCGGACCGCCGGCGCCGACCACCTGGTCCTGCGCACCGATTCGGACTGGTTGCTCGACCTGGTCCGCTTCGTCGCGCTCCGTCGTGAGCGGGTCGAGTCGATGGCGAGGATCCGAACATGACCGTCGATCCGAAGCCGTCCGAGTCGGCGTCTCGCGGCGCACCCGGCACCCACCCCCAGACTCCGCACGAGAGGCCCGTCCCGCGATGAACTTCCTGTCCCCCTACCGACTGCTGGTGCTGGTCGGCGTCGCCGCACTGGCCGGGATCTACCTCGTCGTGCAACGCCGCCGCAAGGTCTACGCGGTCAAGTTCACCAACATCGACCTGTTGGACCGCGTGGCCCCCCGCAAGCCCGGGTGGCGCCGCCACCTCCCTGCCGCCCTCTTCCTCGTGGCGCTCGCCACGCTGACGGTGGGCTTCGCCCAACCGACCAGGGAGACGCAGGTCCCGCGTGAGCGGGCGACGATCATCCTCGCCATCGACACCTCGCTGTCGATGATGGCCGATGACGTCGCCCCGACCCGGATCGATGCGGCCAAGTCGGCCGCGGCGTCGTTCCTCGACGTCCTCCCGCCGAAGATCAACGTCGGTCTCGTGCTGTTCAACGGCAACGCCGCCGTTCGAGTCGCCCCCACGACCGACCGCGATGCGGTCCGACGTGGCATCGAGAGCGCCGAGCTCGGCGAGCGGACCGCGATCGGCGAGGCGATCTTCACCTCGCTCGAAGCGATCTCCTCGGTTCCCGCCGACGACGAGAACACGGCACCGCCGGCCCGCATCGTGTTGATGTCGGATGGCTCGAACACCTACGGCCGTCCGAACGAGGAGGCCACGCAGGCCGCCATCGACGCGGCCGTGCCGGTGTCGACCATCGGCTTCGGTACCGATGAGGGAACGATCGCCGACCCCTCGGCCCCCTGGGTGACCGTCCCGGTTCCGGTCGACCGCGATTCGCTCGAGACGATCGCCACCGAGACCGACGGCACCTACTTCTCCGCGTTCACCGAAGGCCAGCTCCGCGACGTCTACCAGGACATCGGCTCCTCGATCGGCTACACGACCGAGGAGGTCGACGCCAGCGCCTGGTTCATCGGCGGCGCGTTGATCCTGCTCCTCGCCACCAGCGCCTTCTCCATGGCCTGGTTCAGCCGCCTCCCCTGACCGGGCGCACCTGGCGATCAGTTGCCGGCGCCGACCTTCTCGGAGACGACCCGACTCGATCCGCCGGGTTGCATGGTGACGCCGTAGAGGCAGTCGGCTGCCTCCATGGTGCGCTTCTGGTGGCTGACGATGATGAGCTGGGCGTCGGAGCGGAACTCGTTGACCAGCTCGAGGAAGCGGTGGAGGTTGACATCGTCGAGCGCCGCCTCGACCTCGTCCATCACGTAGAACGGCGAGGGCCGTGAACGGAAGACGGCGAAGAGGTAGGCAAGCGCCGTCAGCGAACGCTCGCCACCGGAGAGCAACGAGAGCTTCTTGACGTTCTTGCCCGATGGCTTGGCCTCGACCTCGATGCCCGTCTCGAGCAGGTTGTCGGGCTCGGTGAGCTTCAGGCGGCCGGTGCCACCCGGGAAGAGCGTGGCGAACAGGTCGGTGAAGTTCTGCGACACGTCGGCGAACGCCGACGCGAAGACGTTCACGATCTCCTCGTCGATCGCTCGGATGATCTTGTGCAGCTCGCGCCGTGACTCCTTGACGTCGGCCAGTTGCTGCTCGATGAAGTTGTGGCGCTCGGAGAGCTCCTCGAACTCCTGCAGCGCGAGCGGGTTGATCGGGCCCATGATCCGTAGATCGCGCTCGAGCTCGCGGACGCGCGCCTTGGGGTTGGTTCCCTCGGCGAGCGGCGGGCACTCGGCGGCGATGGCCACCGCCGGTTCCGTGTCGAGCTCGCGACGCAACGCCTCGACCGCGGTCTCGGTGCGCAGGCGCGTCTCGGCCTCCTCGATCTCGAGCCGCTGGTGGCGCTCGCGCTGCTCGGCGAGCCGGCGCTCACGATCCGCGCGTTGCTTGCGCAGGTCATCGAGATCCCGAGCGACGGCCCGAGCGGCCTCGGATTGCCGGCGCCGGCGCTCGCGCAGCTCCTCGAGGCGCATCGACGCGGTGTCGGTGGCGTCGGCAACCAGCGCGATCAGCCGATCGGTGACGACCTGACGCTGGTCGAGCTCGAGCCGACGGTGCTCGGCCTCGGTTCGCTCCGCTGCCATGCGCACGAGTCGGGTCTCGATCTCACCCAGCCGGCGCTCCAGGAACTGCCGGCGCTCGGCGACCTTGCTGGTGCGCACCTCGACGTCGGTGCGCAACGCGCCGACCTGCGCGGCCTGTTCCTCGAGCCGGCTCCGGGCATCACCCATGGAACGGCCGCGTTCCGCGTTCGCTCGCTCCTCGTCCTCGAGCGCAGGTAGGACGAGCTCGAGCTCCTCGATGCGGCCGCGCTCACGGGTGAGGCGCTCGGTGAGCTCGTCGACGTGGTTCTGAAGGGCCTCGGCTTCGGTGGCCGCATCGCGCTTCTCGGTCTCGACCCGCTGCAGGGCGTCGGCGGCGGCCGCCAGGCGGCCGTCGTTGCCATCGAGCTCACGGGCCAGCTCCGCTTCGGCGGCGCGGGCCTGCACGAGTGCCGTGCGGGCGCCCTCGACCCGTTCGGCGGCACGTCGGCGTGCGTCGGCGGTGTCATCGGCGCGTCGACGGGCCTCGTCGAGGGCTGCGCCGGTCGCTCCTGCACCGGCGACACCGACCCGCCAGCCCGTGGATCCGAACCGGTCACCGCCCGAGGTCACGATCACCGCGTCGGGGTGGGCGATGGCGGCGTCGATGCCGTCGACCCAGTCACCGTCGATCACCACGGCGTGGCCGATCAGCGCGTCGAGGAGCCGCTCGACCTCGGGTCGGGCGGCTCGCACGTGGCGCCGGACGGATTCGCCGACGGGCGGAGCCGAACGGGGCGAGCGCGCCGCCTGCAGTGCGATGACCGCACCCGAGATCGACTCCGCGTGCAACGCTCGGAGCGCCTCGCGCGACGGGTCCAGGCCGTCGATGACCACGGCGGCGAGCGCCTCGCCCGCAGCGGCCTCGAACGCCGACTCCCACCCGGCGTCGACGTCGACCAGATCGAGGACGGTGCCGAGGACGCCGTCGATGTCGGCCAGGCGCTCGGCCCCGGCCCTGGAGCGCGCCTCGTCGAGGGCGAGGGCCAGGGCCTCGGCCCGGGCCACCCACGAGTGGTGGTCCGACTCGGCCACCCGGTGCTGCTCCTCCTCGGCAGCGAGGTGGGCCTCGGCCTCGGCCCGGTGCTGCTCGGATCCGTCGAGCGCCTCGATCATCGGCAGCTCGGACTGCTCGGCGGCAGCCAGCTCGGCGCGCAGGCGCTCGGCCTGCTCGGTGAACGCCTCGCTCTTGGTGGTGATTCCTGCCAGACGGGCCGTGACGCGGTTGGTCTCGTTCTCTCCGCGCTCGACGCTCCCCCGGAGGGCGGCCAGCTCGCCCCGGATCTCGGCCGCATGGCCGCTGGGGGCCACGACACCCTCGGCCCAGTGCTTCTCGAACACCTCGCGCTCGGCGACGAGCGCCGCTTCGGCCTCGACCAGGCTCTCCGCCTGCGGACCCAGCGCACCACCTTCGGCCTCGACCTCGGCGAGCTGGCGAGCGAGATCGCCCTTCTCTGCCTCGAGGGTGAAGATCACCCCCTGATCCACGAAGGCGTTGCGGTCACGATCGATGCCCCGGCGCCGCTCGGCCAGCAGGGACGCCAGCCCCCGAGAACGCTCGAACACCGACTCGAACAGCGCGAGGTCATCGCCCAGGTCGTCGCCCCCCATCGCCGACAGCCGCGCCTCGGTGGCGAGCACCGAGGTGTCCAGGTCGGCGAGTTGCGTCTTCAGCTCCCGTTCGAGCCGCTCGAGCTCGATCTTCTGGGCCGCGCCCGCCTCGAAGGTGCGCCGGAGGGACTCGAGCTCGCGCCCGGCGACGTAGATGCGCAGGGCGGAGAGCTCGGCCACGACGGCACCGTGGCGACGCGCGGCATCGGCCTGGCGCTCGAGGGGCCGGAGCTGACGCCGGACCTCGCGGAGCAGGTCCTGCAGGCGGGTGAGGTTGGTCTCGGTGGACGCCAACCGCCGCTCGGACTTCTCCTTGCGCTTGCGGTACTTCAGGACGCCGGCCGCCTCCTCGATGATGAGGCGCCGCTCCTCGGGCTTGGCGTTGAGCACGGCGTCGATCTGGCCCTGACTGATGATCACGTGCTGCTGACGACCGACACCGGCATCGGAGAGGAGCTCCTGGATGTCGAGGAGCCGGCACGGCACGTTGTTGATCGAGTACTCGCTCTCGCCCGTGCGGAAGAGCGTGCGGGTGATGGTGACCTCGTTGAACTCGATCGGCACCATGCCGTCGCTGTTGTCGATCGTCAGCGACACCTCGGCGCGCCCGAGCGCGGAGCGCTTGTCGGTGCCGGCGAAGATGACGTCGTCCATCTTCTGGGAACGGACCGCGCTCGGAGCCTGGGCACCGAGCACCCACCCCACGGCGTCGACGACGTTCGACTTGCCCGATCCGTTCGGTCCGACCACCACGGTGACGCCGGGTTCCAGTTCGAGCGCCGTGGTGTCGGCGAAGGACTTGAAACCCTTGAGGGTCAGGGTCTTGAGGTGCACAGCCACTCCACGCGGTCGAATCCTGCTGCAACGGACCGTTCGGGCGGTCCGGTCCGGCGCGCCGGCCCGATCGTGCGGCCGCCCGCTCCGGCGACTGTACCGGTCCACCGGAGGCGGGCCCGTCATCGCGCCCGGCGCCCGACCGACGCGATCCGGCCCCCACGTGGCGCTACCGTCTCCCGGTGACCACCGCCGAGACGCAGACGGTGCTCCGGTCCCGGGACCGGAGCACGCAGCCCTTCGTCGATGCCAGGAGCCTCGCGCTCGTGACGTTCTCGGCGATCCTGCCGTTCGCGGTGTTCCTCGCAGGGAACGCGACCGTCCTGGTGCATCCGGGCGGGGTGGTGCTCGACGCCGCGCTGGCGACGTCGGTGAGCCTCCTCGCGTTCTCGGTCGCACGACTCCTCACCCGCCGCTCACCTCCGGTCGCGGTCGGGGCCGGCTTCGCCGTGTTCAACCTGTGCTTCTGGAACTACCACCGGCTGTTCGGCTACGAGCAGACCTCGGAGCAGATGCGCTGGGCGGCGATCGGCACCTGGCTGCTGATCACCGCGCTCGTCGTCACCTTGGCCTTCCGCGTGGGCCGCCGACCCCTCGTCTCGACGTTCCTGATGCTGTTCCTGACCATCTGGACGATCACCTCGGTCGGCGGGTTCGCCATCTCCCGGTCGCAGGCATCGTCGGGAGCTCCCCCCGCGATCGCGACGGCCGCGTTCACACCGTTCGTCGACCGGCCGAACGTCTACTGGCTGGTCCTCGACGAGCACGCCAACGCCGAGCAGTTCCACCACGTCACCGGTGGCGACAACCGTGGGTTCGACGACGCGCTCCGCGAGCGGGGGTTCAGCGTCTCGGAGACCTCTCGGAGCAGCTACCTCCACACGCAGCTCTCGATCTTCTCGACGCTCGCCATGGACTACCCCTACACCCCGGGCAACACCTACGGGTCGGACTTCTTGTCGAGCAACCCGATCATCATGGGTGACAACCCTGTCGTCGGGACCTTCGAGTCGAACGGCTACCGGTACGTGTACGCACCCGACGGCGGCGTGGACTGGGTCGACTGCCCGACCGAGATCGTCGGCGACCGCATCTGCGTTCCCCCGATCGGCGGCACCCAACCGTTGGTCGGCACCAACCTGCTGCTCGCCCGCACCACGCCGATCGGGGCCCTGCCCCTCGATGTCCGCTACAACGACATGGCGTCGGTGCTCGCGGGAATCGAGGCCAACCGGGGCGACGAACCGCTCTTCGTGTACGCCCATCTGCTCACCCCCCACTTCCCCACCCGGTACGAGTCCGACTGCTCGCTCCGAGACCCCTTCCTCTACGGGTACCACCTGAGCGGCCAGGAGCGACTGGCGAACTACGCCAACGACGTGCGGTGCCTCGACGACGAGATCCTGTCCGGCGTCGACCGGTTGTTGACCCACGATCCCGACGCGGTGATCATCGTGCAATCCGACCACGGGACCCGGTTCACCTTCGATTGGGACCGACCGTTCGATCAGTGGACCCCGGAGAACCTGAACGAGCGGTTCAGCGCGGTCAACGCGATCCGTCTGCCGGCCTCGTGTCGGGAGCGCTCGATCGAGGGGGAGCCGCTCGTCAACACGTTCCGCCTCGTGCTCGCCTGCCTCGCAGGATCCGAACCCGATCTGGTCGACCCACGGACCTTCTACTCGAACTTCCACCAGATCTCGACCCTCACCGAGGTACCCGCCGAGGCGTTCACCGTGCCGTGATCACCGGCCCCACCGCGCCGACCGCTCGGGAGCCTCCCGAAACCGATCCGCACACCCCAGGAGAAGCCATGCGCGCCGTCGTCTGCACCGAGCTCGGATCACCGGATCTGCTCACCATCGAAGAACGGGATGCGCCGACCGCGAGACCCGACGGCGTCGTGATCGACGTTCGAGCCTGTGGCGTGAACTACGTCGACGCGCTGTTCGTCGCCGGTCAGTACCAGATCAAACCGGCGCTGCCGTTCGTCCCGGGCAGCGAGGTCGCCGGGGTGGTCGGCGATGTGGGCGAGGACGTCGAGGACCTGGCCGTGGGCGACCGGGTGCTCCTGTCGTGCGGGCTCGGGGGCTACGCCGAGAAGGTGGCGGCGCCCGCGTCGCAGGTGACCCGGATTCCCGAGGGCCTGGACTTCCCGCGGGCGGCCACGTTCACCCAGAGCTACTGCACCGCGCTGTTCGCGCTGCGCGACCGGGCGGGCACGACGCCAGGCGAGACCGTCCTCGTGCTGGGTGCCGGCGGCGGGGTCGGCCTGGCGGCGATCGACGTCGCCGTGTCGCTCGGGCTGGACGTCATCGGTGCCGCCTCGACCGCGACGAAGCGCGAGGCGGCCCTGGCGATGGGCGCACGTGCGGTCATCGACACGACGACCGAAGACGTCAAGACCCGCTCCCGGGAGCTCACCGACGGGGCCGGCGTCGACCTGGTGGTCGATCCGGTCGGTGGCGAGCTGGCCGAACCCGCGCTCCGCTCCCTCGCGCCGTTCGGGCGCTACCTCGTGATCGGGTTCGCGGGTGGATCCATCCCCCGCCTGCCGCTGAACCAGGTGCTGCTCCGAAACCGAACGGTCGTCGGCGTCGATTGGGGCGCATGGGGCATGCAGCAGCCCGAGCAGAACCAGGCCTTGCTGGCGGACCTGCTCCATCGCGTCGACACCGGTTCGCTGCACCCCGGAGAACCGACGACCTACGCGCTGGACCGGGTCGGCGATGCACTCGACGCCCTGCTCGGACGTGCGATCACGGGCAAGGTCGCCCTCATCCCGTGATCGAAACCCGCCGATCGCCGCAGCGGGCGGACCTCGAGCGCGGTCTCGCTCGAGGCGGCGACGAGTAGCTTGACGTTCGATGACGACGAGGGCGGGGACAGACGCGTCGACACGCCGACCACCGCTCGTCGACGGGTGGAGCCTCGCCATCATCGGACTGGTCGCGCTGCAGCCCTTCGCCTCGGTCCTCGCCGAGAACGCGCTGAAGATCGTCCACCCCGAGGAGGTGCTCCGAGACGGCGTCATCTGGACCGTGCTCGTGACGATCGCCTTCGTCGGCCTTCGCCTGGCGACCCGATCGACGCCACCGCTCACCGTCGCCGCGGCGTTCGTGGCCGGGAGCCTCTCGTTCTGGAACTTCGGCCGCTTCCTGCCCTACGAACCGGCGACACCGGCGAACCGGTGGATCGCGATCGCCCTGTGGCTGCTGGTGACCACCCTGCTCGTCGTCCTCGCCGTGCGGCTGGCGACGCTGGCGGCGGCCCGCACGTTCCTCGTGTTGCTCCTGGCGGTGTGGACGCTCGGATCGTTCGCGCTCTACGCGACCGCCCGGCCTGCCGTCGCCAGCGGGGATCGCCCGACGAGCTACGCGGGTCCCGCCTTCGAGCCGTTCGTGGAACGCCCGAACGTGTACTGGCTCATGCTCGACGAGCACGCTCGATCGGATCAGGTGAGGCGCTGGACGGGTGTCGACAACAGCTGGTTCTCCGATGCGTTGACCGATCGCGGCTTCAGCACCTCGGAATCGTCACAGAGCGGGTACCTGTTCACCCACCTGTCGCTCACCTCGACGCTCGCCATGGAGTACGCGTTCACCCCCGGCCACGACTACCACAGCGAGTACCCCCTGGCCGTCCCGTTCCTGGCCGGCGACAACCCGGTCGTGGAGACGTTCGAGGCCAACGGCTACCGGTACGTGTTCGCACCAGACGGCCGCTTCGAGTGGGCTCGCTGCTCCTCCACACGCGGTGACCGGACGTGCATCGACCCGATCGGCGGCGCGCTCGTGACGGGCGAGCCGCGTTCCAACCTGATGCGCTCGACGCCCATCGGTTCGTTCGGGATCGACTCGGTCCACAACGACCTCGATTCGGTGGTCGACGGCGTCGAGACCCTGCGAGCCGATGACCCGGCTCGCCCGTTGTTCGTGTTCGCCCACATCCTCTCGCCGCACTACCCCCACCGGTACGAGCAGGACTGCAGCGAGCGCCAGCCGTGGGTCGAGGGCCTCTGGTTCAGCGGACCGGAGCGTGCTGCCGCCTACGGCAACGAGGTCGACTGCGTCGATCACGACGTCGTGCGCGCCGTCGACCGTCTGCTGGTCGACGATCCGAACGCCGTGATCATCGTGCAGAGCGACCACGGATCGAGCCTCACGTTCAACTGGTCCCGTCCCTACGAGGAATGGACTGCCGAGAACTTCGCCGAACGCTTCGGTGTCGTCAACGCGATCCGTCTGCCCGGCTCGTGCCGGGATCGCTCGATCGAGGGTGAGCCGCTGGTCAACACGTACCGGATCGTGCTCGCGTGCCTGGCCGGCACCGAACCGGATCTGCTCGAGACGCGCACCTTCTTCTCCGGCCCCATCAGCGAGCTGCGCGAGGTGCCGTCCGAATCCGCCCCGGAGCGTTGACCGACGGCGACGAGGATCGACCGGACACGCGGATCAACCGCGCGGGGCGGCGGCGCGCCCCGCTCCCGACCGGGCCGGCCGGAGCCGATCACGGTCGGGACAGGTGAGCCGCTGCGATCAGACCTGGCACTGCGCGCAGAAGTACGTCACGCGTCCGCCGACCTTGGCCTTGACGATCGGTGCACGGCAACGGCGACAGGCCTGCTTCTCGAGCTCGTAGACCTTGAGGTGCTCCTGGTACTCACCCGGCTTGCCGCTCAGATCGACGTAGTCGAGCGATTCGAGCGACGTGCCCCGGTACTTGATGGCGTCGTGGAGGGTCTCGACCAGCGATCGGTAGAGCCGGCGCATCTCCTGGGTCGACAGCGAGTCGCTCATGCGGTCGTAGCGCAGGCCGGCCGCGAAGAGGATCTCGTCGGCGTAGAGCGGGCCGATGCCGGCGATGATCGACGGATCGAGCAGGAAGGCCCGGAGCTTCGTCGGATGGCGGAGCAGGAGGTGCCCGAAGTTCTGCCACGACATCGGCTGGTCGACCGGATCGGCACCCATGTTCGCGAGCTCGGGCACGTCGGCGGCCAGCGACTCGGGCGTCGTCACGAACATCTCGCCGGAACCCTCCCGATCGACCAAGCGGAGCTGACCGTGCTGGGTGAACGAGATCACCACGTTGGTGCCCTTGTCGACCGGGTCCTTGGTGGCCGACCGCAGGAGGTGGCCGCGGGCGCCCAGATCGATGACGAGCAGATGCTCGTTGTCGAGGGCGAGCACGAGAAGGGTCCCCTTTCGATCGACGCCGGTGATCTTGGCGCCTTCGAGCGCGGTGACGAAGGCCTTCTTGTTGGGGTGCCGACGGATGACCTTCGCACCGGTCACGGCGACCGTCTTGATCCGCTTGCCGACCACCTCGCGATCGACCTCGCGTCGGATGGTCTCGACCTCGGGCAACTCAGGCATCGCTGCGCTCGCTCTCTTCGGGGTGCGACGGGACGGTCGCGGGTGGGACGGTTCCGGACCGACGAGTCGATGTCGCCTCGGCATCCGGGTCGATTGCGTCGGGCTGTCCGGGAGGGTTCGTGGCGGTCATGCTCGCCGCATCTCTGGCGCCGACCTGCGGATCGCCTTCCGACGGCGGCAGGGATCCCTCGTCGAGCGAGTCGACGAGCGCCTCCCACGCCGATCGGGCTGCGGCCTGCTCGGACAGCTTCTTCGACCGGCCTTCGCCGGCGCCGAAGGGGCGACCACCGAGCAGCACCGTCGCGAAGAACCGCTTCTCGTGATCGGGGCCCTCGTCGCGGACGTCGTAGACGGGCTGCTGCCCGAGGTGGCGCGCCGCGAGCTCCTGGAGCCTGGTCTTGTAGTCGTGGCCACCGGGGCCCTCGGCGCACGCGGTGATGTGGTCGTCGAGCAGCTCGAGGATCAGAGGGCGGATCGCCTCGAGACCGCCGTCGAGGTACACCGCACCGATGATCGCCTCGAAGGTGTCGGCCAGGATCGACGGCTTGTTGCGTCCTCCGCTCGCCGCCTCGCCCTTGCCCAGCCGCACGATCGAACCGAGGTCGAGCGCCCCGGCGACATCCGCGAGGGTCCGGGCGCTCACCACCGAGGCGCGCACCTTGGCCAGCTCGCCCTCGGCGAGCGCCGGATAGGTGCGATAGATGTGATCGGTGACGACCACGCTCAGGACCGAGTCGCCCAGGAACTCGAGCCGCTCGTTGGGGACCGCACCCGGATGTTCGGCCGGGTAGGAACGGTGCGTCACGGCGAGGGTGAGCAGATCGATGTCGGTGAACTCGTACCCGAGCCGGGCGCAGAGCTCGACCGATCCCGGCGCAGCAACGGGCGCGCTCATCGGACCGACGCCGACCACGGAGGTCGCCGGTCAGCGCGACAGGCTCGACCCGCGCGATGCGGGCGTTGGGGGGATCGAGTCCGGTGATGACCGGAACCGTCCCAGCTCGGGGAGCGGTGCAGGCGCGAGATGAGCGCTATCCCAGCTTCGCCATGACGTAGTCGACGGCGTCGCGAACGGTCTTGAGATCCTCGAGGTCCTCGTCCTCGATCCGGAACCCCTCCGAACGTTGGCCGAGCTCCTCCTCGAGGGCCTCCACCAACTCGATCAGCGCGAGCGAGTCGGCATCGAGGTCGTCGGCGAACGAGTCACCCTCGTTGATGGTGGTCGGCTCGACCTCCAAGATGTCGGCGAGGCGGTCGCGGATGAGATCGAGAACCGCCTGGCGGTCCATGGGGCCTTGCTCGGCCTGGGTCTCTGCGGGCACGACGATCCTTTCGGGGCCAGCAGCCCGATGGGCGGCTGGGGAGATGGTGGACGGGAAGCCCGACCCCGCCCCGCCGGGACACCCGGATGGTTCGGATCGGGACGGAAGGACGGAACGGAAGTGGACGCCCACGCGCAGGCACCGAACTCGGTCCCTCGGCGATGCCACCGGCCTCACCGCACCGACGACGGATCCCCGACGGCGCGGGCGAGCGCCCATGCTACCGGAACCACAACTTCGTGCGCTTGTGAACGCCGCCGGTCACCCGACGGGCGCCCGTCCGGCCCGATGTCTGCGCGGATCACCGCCCGAGCCGGACCGGGCGTCGTTCTCGCCGCAGGCGCCGGGGAGGCGACGGCGGTCAGGACGCGGTGATGGCGACGCCGAGATGGTCCACCAGCGCACCGTCGACCACCTCGGACGCCACGCGGAGCGCGTTGACGATCGCCCGTGCGCTCGATGACCCGTGGCTGATGATGCACACGCCGTCGACCCCCAGCAGCATGGCACCGCCCGTGTTCTCCGGATCGAGCGACGCATGCAGCGGAGCGAGAGCGGGCAGCAGCGCGCCCGATGCCGCGCGTGCCTCGTCGGATGAGTCGAACGCGGCGAGGAGCGCAGCGATGAGCGATCGCATCGCCCCCTCGAGCGTCTTGAGGGCGACGTTGCCGGTGAACCCGTCGGTGACGACGACATCCACGTCGTCCCCCATGATGTCGCGGCCCTCGACGTTGCCGACGAAGACCGCACCGGTGTCGCCCGTCCACGCGGGATCGGCGAGCAGCGCATGGGTCGCTTTGACCAGGGGGCTGCCCTTGGTGGGCTCCTCGCCGATCGAGAGCAGCCCGACCCGGGGTGCGGCGATGGCGAAGCGGTCCCGGGCGTAGACCGCGCCCATCTGCGCGAACTGCACCAGCCACTCCGGGTTGCACTCCGAGTTGGCTCCGGCATCGAGCAGCACGGTGGGGGTGTCCGAACCGGGCACGGGGATCGGCGTGGCGATCGCCGGACGGGCCACCCCTCTGATCCGTCCCATGCGCAGCAGCGCACTGGCCATCGTCGCGCCCGTGTTGCCGGCGCTGACCATCGCCGATGCCCGGCCATCGCGCACGGCCTCGGCGGCGCGCACCAGCGACGAGTCCTTCATGGTGCGGACGCTCTTCGCCGGATCGGCATCCATGGCGATGACCTCGGAGGCATCGAGCACCTCGAGTCCACCCACGTCGCCGAGCTCGTCGCGGCGCCCGACCAGCAGGACCTCGATCCCGAGCTCGTCGCGCGCCGTGAGGGCGCCGGCCACGATCTCGGTGGGAGCGTGATCGCCGCCCATGGCGTCGAGCGCGATGGGGAGTTCGTCAGCCATCTCGGGACTCGCTTCCGGGAAGGCGCTCACCGCGGCGGCGACGTGACCGTGCCGCCCGCCGTGACGCGTGGATCAGCTGACGTCGATGGCCTGGCGACCGTGGTACCAGCCGCAGTTGCCGCACACGATGTGCGGGAGCTTGGCCGATCCACACCGGGGGCAGACCGAGCGGGACGGCGCCTTGACGGTCCACGCGGAAGCCCGACGGCTGCGGCTCTTGGCCTTGGAGGTCTTCTTCTTGGGGACGGCCACGACGGTCTTCCTGTGGTGTGCGCGAAACGGAGTGCAACAGCGGGCTTCGAACCCGGGCACGGGGAAGTGGCAATCGTAGCGCCCCGTCCGACGCCGACCAATTCCGCGTGGACGACGGGGTGCGATCGCGTCAGTCGAAGTGCAGCTCGTCGAGTGCGCCCCAGCGGGGGTCGACGGGGGGTCCGGCCGCCGGGCTGCCCGAGTCCGGGTCGGGGTCCGACGCGACGACGAGCTCCACGCGCTCGGGCGCCGGGCCGGCGCAGTCGTCCGAGCACAGCGGTGCCAGCGGGAGCGAGAGCAGGACGGCGTCGCGCACCATCGGCTCGAGGTCGATGTGATCGCCCGCCAACGGGTAGGTCTCGCCTTCGGTCGGGCGGCCCTCGAAGACCTCTCGAACCTCCGATGCGGCGACGCCCTCGGCCGGGCCGAGGCACCGACGGCAGGCCCCGGTCCACGGAGCGGAGACGATGCCGTCCGCGACGATGCTCGACGACAGGGACTCGATCACCAGATCCACGATGATCGTCGCGTCATCGGGCACGGTGGCCGACGACACCGCCAACCCGTCGAGCTGGACCTCGATGTGCTCGTCCCGTCGCGAGCCCGGGTGCCGCAGCAGATCGGCGACGAAGACGACGAGTGCTCGCTGCCCGGTCACCCGAGGTCGGAATCGAACA
>JBBSTY010000009.1:0-45632 GCA_038235385.1 Acidimicrobiales bacterium
AGCGCACGGCGGACGAGCGGGGGGACGAAGGCGCACCCCGCCCGGTCGCCGGGGAGCTCGCCGACGAGGCCGGCCGCGGTGGCGTTGCCGATCACCTCGTCCACGACGCGGCCGTCGAGGTCGACGAGCGCGGCGACGAGCGCGACGTCGAACTCGTCACCGACGACGGCGGCCACCTGCAACACGTCGACCGTGTCGGTCCCGAGGCGAGCGGTCCGGGCGGTGACGGCGTTCGCGACCGTCGGCGGCAGGACCAGCGCATCGAAGTCGGTCTGCAGACCGTCGGGGTCGCCGTGGCGGATCACGCCGGCGTCGAGGAGCTGGCGGATGAGCGCGATGACGTAGAAGGCGTTGCCGTCGGCGAGGTCTCGCACCTTGACCGACAACCGCGAGCTGTCCTCGCCCAGGTCGCCGGCGATGGCGACGAGCAACGATTCGACGTCGGAGACCGACAACCCGCTGAGGCGGATGGGTTCGACGCCCCGCTCGCTCGCCCGCAGGCGATCCCGGAGTTGGACGACGGGGAGATCGTCCACCTCGAGGTCGGTGTGGATCGCGATCACGAGCACCCGCATCGACCGTGCCGACTCGGCGAGGTGGCCCAACAGCTCGAGCGTGTCGCCGCTCGCCCACTGCAGGTCATCGAGGATGAGCACCATCGGTTCGTCGCGGGTCGCCGCCGACAGCCACGCGATGACGGCATCCTGCACACGGCCGACGGCGAAGTCCGGGTCGGGGTTCGGAGCGTCGACACCGTCGAGCCGTTCGGTCAGCTCGGGCGCGATGCAGGCGAGATCGCCCGCCAACGGACCGAGGAGATCGGCGAGTTGACCTGCGCGCACGTTGGCGACGTAGTGACGCAGGGCCTCGGCGAACGGTTGGAAGGGCACCCCGCCGTGCTCGCTGCACCGGCCGTAGAGCACGAAGCCGCCCTCGTCCTCGGTGGTGCGGCGGGCGAAGTCGGTGACGAGCCGGGTCTTGCCCGCGCCGTCCGCCCCCGACACGAACACGACCGGCGCCCGGGAGGCGCGGGCCTGGAGCCAGCAGTGGCCGAGTGCGTACCGCTCGACGTTGCGTCCCACGAAGTCGTACGGATCGATCAGAGCGGGAAGGTCCGGGAACGCGACCGAGGGAGCGTCGCCCGCTTCCCACCACAGCACCTCGAGGGTGCGGAGCGGTTCGGCGAGCCCCTTGAGCTCCATCTCACCGACCTCTCGGAACGTGGCCGCGCTGCGCGATCCGGCGAGGAGCTTCACGTGCTCGGCCACCAGGACCTGGTCGGCACCGGCGGCGCCGCAGAGGCGCGACGCCTCGACCACGGGCGTGCCGAAGACGTCGTCGGATTCGACGCGCACCTCGCCCACGCTGAGACCCACCCGAAGCGCGATCGGAACCGTTGCCTGACGGTTGCGGCGGGCGATGGCCTGCTGGATGCCGGCGGCCGCCGCCACACCCGAGCTGGGCGCGCCGAAGGTGGCCATGACGCCGTCGCCCAGGCCCTTGACGATCACGCCCCGGTGCTCCGCCACCACGCCGGCGACGAGCTCATCGTGCTCGCGGCGCACCTCGTCGGCCGGGTCGTCGCCGATCCGGCTGCGCATCGCCGTGGAGTCGACCAGGTCGGTGAAGAGCACGGTCATGGTCGCGGCGCCCGGCTGAAGTCCCGTCATCGGGCCGAATCCTACGGTGGACGCCCGCCGTCTGCGGTCCGAAGCGTCCGCGACCACGTCGGGCAACGGCCGACTCGCGCCCCTCGGCAGTACCGTCGGTCAGAACCATGGCCGATGCCGTCGCGTTCACCTTCGATCTCGAGGACCACCGACCATCGGGCGCGGGGTGGGGGCCGCGCTACCGGTCGATCACCCACGAGCTGCTCGACTGGATGGACGAGCGGGCGATCGTCGCCACCGTCTTCGTCGTGGGCGAGCTGGCGGTCGCCGACCCCGAGCTGGTGCGCGAGGTGGCCCGGCGGGGCCACGAGGTCGGGCTCCACAACTGGACCCACATCCAACTCCACCGCCAGACTCCCGCTGGCTTCGCCGCCGGTGTGCGGCGGGGCAAGCGCACCGTCGAGGACCTCATCGGCCAGGAGGTCGTGGGGTTCCGTGCCCCCACCGGGTCGCTCGTACCGGCGAGCGCGTGGGCAGTCGACGTGCTCGTCGACGAGGGGTACCGCTACTCGTCGAGCGTGGTTCCGGGACGCAACCCGCTCAACGGCTTCCCCGGCGCTCCCGACCAGCCGTTCACCTACGTCAACGGTCTGCACGAGTTCCCCGCGCCGATGGCCGGGGCGGGGCCCGTTCGGATCCCGTACCTCGGCGGCACCTACCTACGGCTCCTCCCCCGCACCGCTCTCCGGGCGCTGCGAGCGCGCACCCCGACCCGTCGTGGCGACCTCATCTACTGCCACCCGTACGACTTCGACACGGACGAGCCGTTCTGGTGGGTCGCCGACGTCGGGCCGCTCAGTCCGTTGCTGTGGATCGGACGACGCGGGATGCGGGCCAAGCTCGAGGTCCTGGTCGCCGCCGGAACCACTCCCCCGCTCCGCGACCGGTTCCAGGATGCCGCCGGCGGGCCCCGCTTCGACCCGTTCGTCAGCGCGCCCGCCGCCCGGTCGCCTTTCCGTCACGGGTGAGCTCGTAGGCGGCGTTGAGCAGGCCGACGTGGGAGAACGCCTGCGGGAAGTTGCCGAGCATGCGGCTGTCGGCCACGTCCCACTCCTCCGACAACAGGCCGACGTCGTTGCGCAGCGAGAGCAGGCGCTCGAACAGCGCCTCGGCATCGTCACGGCGTCCGAGCAGCACGTAGCAGTCCACCAGCCAGAAGGTGGTGAGGAGGAACGCGCCCTCACCGGGCGGCAGGCCGTCGACGCCGGCGGTCCGATCCGATGACGCCTCCGGCGACCCCGACGGATCCGACGCATCGGGAGCAACGACATCGGTGTGGTACCGCAACACGAAGCCGTCGACGAGCAGCTCACGCTCGACCGCCTCGATGGTGCCCACGAGCCGAGGATCCGAGGGCGGGAGGAACCCGACGAGCCCGAGCATGAGCAGGCTGGCGTCGACGGATCGCGAGCCGTAGTACTGCGTGAACGAACCCAGGGCGATGTCGTAGCCCTTGTCGCAGACCTCGGCGTGGATCTCGTCGCGCAGGTCGTGCCAGGGAGCGGGATGGTCGTCGAGGGCGAGCCGGTCGATGAGCTGGCACCACCGATCGATGGCGACCCAGGCCATGACCTTCGAGTGCACGAAGTGCTGGCGCGGCCCGCGCACCTCCCAGATGCCGTCATCGGGATCGCGCCACACCCGGCGGACGTGGTCGACGAGGTACCGGGCGAGGTCAACGGCGTCGTCGGGGAGTCCCGTGGAGGCCTCACCCGTGGGTCGGTGGTGCTCGAGTCCGGCCTGTTCCGCGACGAGGAACATGTCCATCACCTCGCCGAAGACGTCGAGTTGGAACTGCCCGCTCGCCGCGTTGCCCACCCGCACGGGAGCGGATCCCTCGTAGCCCGGCAACCAGTCGACCTCGTACTCGGTGAGGCGGCGCTCGCCGCCCACGCCGTACATGATCTGCATCATGTCCGGGCTCCCCGCGACGGCCCGACGGAGCCAGTCGGACCAGGCGACCGCCTCGCTCACGTAGCCGGCGTCGAGCAGGGCCGCGAGGGTGAAGGTGGCGTCGCGCAACCAGCAGAACCGGTAGTCCCAGTTGCGGACGCCACCGATCCGTTCGGGGAGCGACGTGGTGGGCGCGGCGACGATCCCGCCGGTGGGTCCGAACGTCAGTGCCTTGAGGGTGATGAGGCTGCGGACCATGGCGTCGTGCCAACGACCCTCGCAGACCGCCCTCGACGACCACCCGGTCCACCACCGCTCGGTGACGTCGAGAGCCGCATCGGTGTCGAAGCGCACCGGGGGGCGGGCGTGGGACGGGTACCACGCCAACGAGAACCGGACCCGCTCGCCTTCGGTCACCGTGAACGACGCGGTGTGGCGGAGGTCGGCCCCCTCGAGGGGGACGTCGCTGTGGACCACCATGCCGTCCGCCCCGGCGACCGCCGTGAGGCACGACTCGTCGAGGGCCCGCACCCACGGCACCACAGATCCGTAGTCGAACCGCATCCGCAGGTCGGTGGACATGGCGACGGTGCCGCTTCGACCCTCGACGATGCGCACGATGGCCGGTCCGTAGTCGATGACCGCCCGACCGCCGTCGAGGGTCGTCGGCCCCACCGACGACGGATCGGATTGCTCCGCGGACGAACCGTGCTCGCCGTCACGGTTCGAGTCGGCCGCGGTCATCACCACGCCCCGCGGCGGCATGAAGTCGAGCACCGCGACCGAGCCGGTCGAGGTGGTGAACACGGTCTCGAGCACCAGCGTGTCGCCCCGGTACGAGCGTTCGATGTCGTGGGGACGTTCGTCGGGCGCCATCGACCAGTGCCCGTGCTCCTCGTCGCCCAACAGGCGAGCGAAGCACGCCGCCGAGTCGAACCGCGGCGCGCAGAACCAATCGATCGAACCGGTGCGAGCCACCAGCGCGGTCGTCTCGGTGTCCCCGATCAACGCGTAGTCCTCGATCAGCGACGCCATGACGAACCTCCGGAAGCGAGCAGCACCTGGCTCTCAGCCTGCCAGCTCCGACACCGCCAGACGCCAACCCCTCGTCGCGAGCGGCCGGAGCCGGCCGAATCGGTCGGGGTACGGTGGCCCGGACATCGACGAGAGCGGGAGGCGTGATGCCCGATGATGCGGAGCAGGCCGTGACGATCGGAACCGACGAGTACGAACCGGTCGAACGATCCGGGGTCGGCGGTCGGCCGCGCTCGGACGCCCTGGTGATGTTCGGCGCGTCGGGCGACCTCGCGCACAAGAAGCTCTTCCCGGCGGTGTACCGACTGCAGCGTCGCGGGCTGCTCGACATCCCGGTCGTGGGCGTGGCGCTCGACGACTGGACCGACGACGACCTGCGCCACCGGGCCGAGACGGCGATCCGCGACGACGGCGAGGAGTGGGACCAGGCATCGTTCGACGGGCTGGCCGCGCGCCTGCGCTTCGTGTCGGGCGACTACGCCGACGTGTCCACCTTCGCCAAGGTCAAGGAGGCGGTGCAGGGCGCGCAGCACCCGATCTTCCACCTGGCCATCCCACCGTCGATGTTCCAGACCGTCGCCGAGGGCATCGCCGCGATCGGGCTCGACACCGGCGCCCGCCTCGTCATCGAGAAGCCGTTCGGCCGAGACCTCGCGTCGGCCCTCGAGCTCAACGGCGCGTTGCACGCGCACTTCAGCGAGAGCGCCATCTTCCGCATCGACCACTTCCTCGGCAAGGAGGCGCTGCGCAGCCTGCTCATCACCCGCTTCGCCAACGCGGTGCTCGAACCGCTGTGGAACCGCGCCTACGTCTCCCACGTGAAGATCACCATGGCCGAGGAGTTCGGCGTCGAGGACCGCGGCGCGTTCTACGACTCGGTCGGGGCGCTGCGCGACGTCATGCAGAACCACCTCCTGCAGATGGTGGCGCTCTTCGCCATGGAGCAACCGGTGAACGAGAGCGCCAAGGCCCTGCGCGACGAGAAGTCCAAGGTGCTCATGGCTGCCCGCCCCATCGACCCCGCCCACTACGTGCGGGGCCAGTACGACGGCTACCTCGACGTACCCGGCGTGAAGCCGGGCTCGGACACCGAGACCTACGGGGCGTTCCGGCTCGACTTCGACTCCCCCCGCTGGGGTCGGGTGCCCTTCTTCCTCCGGGCCGGCAAGTCGATGAAGACGACGGTCACCGAGATGACCATCGAGTTCGCCCGGCCGCCGCGGCCGCTGTGGCTCGACGATCGCAGCTCGCACACCGACAACATGTTCCGCATCGAGGTCAAGCCCGACAACTTCGCGGCGATGACCTGGAACCAGAAGCGACCCGGCGACGAGATGATCGCCGAACCCATAACGCTCGCACCGCCGATCGACCACCGCGGCGACGTCGGGCCCGAGCCCTACGAGCTGCTGCTGCACGAGGCGATGATCGGCGATCCGACGCTCTTCGCCCGTGAGGACTCGATCGAGGAGTCCTGGCGCATCGTCGAGCCACTCCTGCACTCGTACCCGCCGGTCGCCCCGTACCGGGTCGGATCCTGGGGTCCGAAGGAGTCCGCCCGCCTCGTCGCCGCCAACGACGGTTGGCCCGAGGAACCACCCGCGTGAGCGAGCCGACCTCGCGGGGCGGCGCCCCGCGAGGTGTCCAGCCGATCCACGACACCGGCCGCCACGAGGTGTTCGTGATCCGCCACGGCGCCACCGAGTGGTCCACCACCGGGCGCCACACGGGGCGCACCGACGTGCCCCTGCTTCCCGAAGGCAGGGACCAGGCCCGCGCCGTCGGTGAGCTGCTGCACGGGCGTCCGTTCGGCCTGGTGCTCGTCAGCCCGCTCGGCCGAGCCCGCGAGACCTGCACGCTGGCGGGGTACGGCGACCAGGCGGAGGTGTCCGACGACCTCCTGGAGTTGGACTACGGCGGGTACGAGGGCATCACCACCGCATCCATCCGCGAGACCGTCCCGGGCTGGACCGTCTGGGACGACCCGGTGCCGGGGGGCGAGTCCATCGAGCAGGTGGCAGCCCGTGTCGACCGGGTCATCACCCGGCTCCGAGCGGTCGACGCGCCCAGCGCGGTGTTCGCCCACGGTCACGTCCTGCGGGTGCTGGCAGCACGCTGGTGCGACGCCGATCCACGCGGCGGCAAGCGCCTCCCCCTCGAGACCGCCACCCTCAACATCCTCGGCTGGGAGCACGAGTACCCGACCATCCGGGTGTGGAACCAACGCTGATCACCACGTCGCCGGGTGGTCGTCCGATCCGGAGCCCGACGAGCTGCCAGACTCTCGCCGATGATCCACGTGGCGGGGTTGGCGAAGGTGATCGGCGACACGCGCATCCTCGACGACGTCACCTTCACGGCGCCATCCGGATCCATCACCGGGCTGCTCGGGCCGAACGGAGCGGGCAAGACCACGACGATGCGGGTGCTGGCGACGCTGCTCCGTCCCGACGAGGGCTCGGTGACGATCGCCGGGATCGACCTGGCGGTGGACCCGATGGCTGCACGACGCGTCATCGGGCTCGTGACCGAGGAACCCGGTCTCCATGATCGCCTCACCGTCCGCGAGCAACTGGTGTTCGCGGCCCGGGCCCATGGGCTCGACGCCGAGGCAGCACGACGGCGGCTCGACGTGGTGGCCGAGCACCTGACGCTCACCCAGCACCTCGACACCCGTGCCGGCACCCTCTCCAAGGGCAATCGCCAGAAGGTGTCGCTGTGCCGGGCACTCATCCACGATCCACCGGTCCTGCTGCTCGACGAGCCCACGTCGGGACTCGATGTCGTGGCCGCCGACGGGCTCGAGGCCCTGCTCGAGCTCGATGAGGTGACCGGCGCCAAGACGGTGCTGCTGTCCACGCACCGCCTCGACGAAGCCGAGCGTCTCGCCAGCCGGGTGGTCGGCATCGCCGCCGGGCGGGTGGTCGTCGACACGACGCCCGCGGAGCTGGTCCGGTCATCCGGTGCGCCGACGTTCCGCGAGGCGTTCGTCCGCATCCTCGGGGAGGCGTCGCTCGGCGGCCGACCGACATGACGGACCACGCGCGACGCGGGGTCGGCGTGTGGTGGCGGGAGACCCGGGCGATCGCGTCGCTCGAGGCCCTCGACGGCCTGCGGGATCGGCGCCAGCTGCTCGTTCGTGGGATCACGCCGGTCATCGTCTTCCTGTGCGTCCTCGGCGTCACCCTCGGGCTGCGGGGCACCGAGTCGCGCACCCACCCGAACCCGTACACGGTGGCGGTGGAGGGCGACATCGAGGGTGCCCGAGCGACGCTCGGCGCGCTCGGGGATCGGTTGCAGTTCGTGCCCGTCGACGATGCCCGGATGGCCACGGTGGACATCGCCGAGCTCGGGCTGCGCATCCCCGACGGTCTCGACCGGACCCTCCGCGACGACCCCTCGGCCGCCGTTCCCATCGAGATCCTCCAGATCGCCGTGGATCCACCGTCGAGAGCCGGCTCGCTCCTCCTCCAATCGGCGTTCGTGAACCTCGAGTCGACGCAGGTTCGCCAGCAGCTCGAGGATGCGCAGGACCGCAACGAGGTCGGGTCGGACTCGATCACCCTGACCGTGGTGAACGTCGAGCGAACCGAGGTCGGCACGCGGTCACTCGTGTCCCAGGCGGTGCCCGGGCTGCTCTGCCTCCAGGCCGCGCTGCTCGTGACGGGGACCGCCAACCGGATCGTGAGCCGGAGGAGCCGCGGCCTGTTGATGGCCCAGCTGCTCCTCCCGGTCTCCCGACGGAGCCTCGCCGCCGCGAAGGGTCTGGGCGAGTTGGCGGTGGGCGCGATCACCGCTGCGCCGGTGATCCTCGCCGTCGTGGCGTTCGGCGCGCTCACGTCGGCGTTCACCGGCTCGGCCGGCGGGCTGGTCGGCAACGTCGCGACGATCCTGCTCACCATGGGCGTCCTGTTCACGTTCACCACGACGCTCGGGATCGTCATCGGAACGGTGTCGCGGACCCACGAGCAGATCTCACTGGCGACCGGTGCGGCGGTCATCGTCGCCGCGCTGATCGCCGTGACCGTGGCCATCGGTGAGCGGCCGCCGCCGCGCGCCGTCGCCGTGATCCCGGTCGCCGGCTCGGTCGGCGCGCTCCGGGACGTGCTCGACGGACGGGGATCGCTCCTCGCCGTGGCGGTGGCCACGGCGACCACGCTGTTGGCCACCGCCGTCCTGATCCACCTCACCGGCCGCACCCTCGACGCCGAGCGGATGGTCATGCGCAATGGCTGAGTCGTCCCGGGTCGAGAACGCGGCCGAGGCCCGCCTCGTCGCCGGGCTGGTCCTGCGTGATCTGCTCCGCCGACCCGGCGGTTGGGTGGCGACCATCCTCACCGGCGTGCTCTTCGCGCTGCTGGTCGCCGCCGTCGGCCTCTCCGATGCCCGCGTGCAGGACCGTGCCGAGGACCGATCCTTCCGGGTGTCGATCGGCGGTGACCTCGCCGGCGCCACCGGGCTCCTCCAGCGCCTCGAGAACCCTCGGCTGGTGCTGCGACCCTCGGACGAGGTGCAGTCCGATGTCACCGAGTCCCGGGCGACCGCGGGCATCGTGTTCCCCCCGAGCACCGACGCCAGGTTGGCCGCGGGGGAGGACATCGATCTGGAGGTCTCGTACCGGCCCAGCCAGCCGAACTCCGTGGAGGCGTTCACCACCCTCGGCGTGCGACTGCAGGAGATCGAGCTCTCGGATCTCGCGTCGGTGAACGGGGTCGCGCTCGACCTCAGCGGCGGGCCGTCGATCACGGTCACCGAGCTCCCTCGGGACCAGGAGCTCGCTCGCATCCACCTCGCCCGTCAACTCGCACCCATCGCGGCGCTGCTGTGCATCGGCGTCATCACCTCGGTGGCGTCCGTGCTGGGCTCGGTCCGAGAACGCAGGGGCATGGAGCCCTTGCTGGTGCTCCCGCTTCGGCGCCGGTCGATCGCGCTCGGCATCGCCCTCGGCGCCTTCCCGCTCGCCTGCCTCCAGGTGGTCGCCGCTGTGATCCTGCTCGTCTCGACCGCCGCCATCCCGTCCAGCGCCAACCACCAGTCGCTCGCCACGCTCGTGGCCATGTTCAGGGCTGGGATCGCCGCCGCGCTGCTCCTGGCGCTCGTCGCCACCGGCGTCGGCTGCCTGGCCGGGGCGCTGGGCACCGGCAGCGACGACGCGGTCGGGTTGGGTGACCTCCTCTCGGTGGTCTTCGTCGTCGCCGGCGTGGTCGCCTTCGCCGCCCCCGCCATCGACGCGGCCGCGCTCTACGCCGTTCCGGTGCTCGGTCAGGTCCTGCTCATGCGCGATCTCGTGGCCGGACAGATCGACCCGCTCGCCGTTGCACTCGGCGTCACCTCGGCGGCCGTCACCTTCGTCGTCCTGATCCGTTGGTCCGGTCGGCTGATCGGCGACCAGCAGCGCGTCCTGCGCGCCATCGGCTGAGCTGATCGGGGTCACCGCGAGGGGTCGTCATCGCTCGGGTGTCGGCGGGGGCGGTCGTACACTGGCCGGATGCGACGGAACCCCACCACCTTGCTCGCCGCCCTCGTGTTCACCTGCGGGATCGTCGTGGCCGGTTGCTCCTCGAACGACGGCGCCGAGGTCATCCCCCCGCCCGCCACCTCGGCCCCGCTGTCGAAGGCCGACTTCGTGAGCCAGGCCAACGACATCTGCACGGCGGCCGAGAGCCAGATCATCGACTTCCAGAAGGGCGACGAATCCAGCGCACCGGGCAACGACCGAGGCGACCTGTTGTCGGAGATCACCCCGGTCGCACAGCGGGCCATCGACGACCTGCGCGCGCTCACGCCGCCGGCCGAGGACGCCGAGATGATCACCACCGGCATCGATCGCATGCAGGCCACCCTGGAGACGGCGCAGACCAACCCCACCGCGATCATCGATCCGATCGGCATCTCGGGCCCCGAGCTCAACGCCTACGGGCTCACCGGGTGCTTCAGCGCCGGCCAGCCGCTCGACACCACCGGGACCACCGCCGGCTGACGCCGATCAGACGCCGTCGTCGTCGCGACCGTCGACCTGGTCGGCCACGATGTGGTCGTGACGGCGCACCGGGATGTGCTCGAGTGCGTGCACCTCGGCGAGGTCGATGCCGAGGCACACGAGCCCTTCGGTGAACGAGGCGCCGCCGACCGGGACGACGACGTCGCGGTCACGGCCCAACAGGTGGCCCTCCCGCAGCACCAGGTGGGTGACCTGGCCGTCGGCCGGGTCGATGAGCAGCTCGTCCACGTGGCCGAGCTCGGTGCCGTCCGACGACGAGACCCGATCGCCGCGGCGCAGGGTGATCTCGCCGAGCGGGACCCGTTCGTGGTCTTCGAGCGACCAGCCCTCGACCGGGCTCGCCCAGGGCTGGAGGTAGTAGGTACCGGGGTCGTACGCCAGCTCCGCCGACTGCCACTCGATCGACGGTGCGTGGTACCCCGGCTCGTCGAAGGTCCGGCAGGCGGCGAGGCCTGCCCGGTCGAGCTCGACCGACACGACGTCGGGTGACGAGTCGAGCACGACATCGATCGGGACCATCGCACGCGCACCCTCGCCACCCGGGTCGACCACGAGGTGGGTGACCGCTGAGCGGACGGGGTCGATCACCAGCGCATCGACGGCGCCGAGGTCCTCGTCGGTGCCACGAACCGTGGCCCCGACCCGAAGTTCTCCCATGTGTCTCTCCCCCGCGTTCTCGGGTCAGGCGTAGAGCGCCTCGATCTCGTCTCGATAGGTGGCGAAGACCCCTCGGCGCTTCAGCTTGGAGGTGGGCGTGAGCATCTCGCTGTCGGGGAGCCACTCCTCGCCGAGCACCTTCACCTTCTTCACCCGCTCGGCGTTGTTGAACGACGACATCACCTCGGCCAACCCCCGGTCGATCTCGGCGATCACCTTCGGGTCGTTCGCCAGGTCGGCCAACGACGCGAACTCGATGCCCTGCTGGCGGGCCCACGCCGGCGCGACCTCGGGGTCGAGCACCACGAGAGCAGACACGAAGGGTCGCTGGTCGCCGATGGCGCACGCCTGCCCGACCAGGGGGATCATCTTGAGCGACGCCTCGAGGTTGGCGGGACTGATGTTCTTGCCGCCGGCGGTGATGATCAGCTCCTTCTTCCGATCGACGATCGTGACGTAGCCGTCCTCGTCGATCTCGCCGATGTCTCCGGTGTGGAGCCAGCCGTCGTCGTCGAGCGCCTCGGCCGTCTTGTCCGGGGCGTTGAGGTAGCCCTGGAACACGTGACCGCCGCGACAGACGATCTCGCCGTCAGGTTCGAGGCGCACCTCACAGCCCGGGACCGCCGGTCCGACGGTCCCGGCCTTGATGTGGTCCGGTGTCCAGGTCATGGGCCCGCAGTTCTCGGACATGCCGTAGATCTCCGACAACGGCACCCCGATGGCGCGGAACCAGCGCAGCAGATCCGGGGGGATCGGCGCGGCACCGGTGATGGCGAACTCCACCTGGTCGAGACCGAGCAGCTCACGAACCGGTTCGAACGCCGCCGCATCGAGGAACTCGTACGTGGCGATCTGCTCGTCGGTGGCTCGGTCCCAGTCCATCGCCTCGACGATCGGATGGGCGGCGGCGATGCCGTCGTCGAACTGCGCCGCCTTGTCGGGATCCGCCGCCAGCGCCGCGGTGACCCCGCCGTGGATCTTCTCCCACACGCGGGGCACCCCGAAGATGATGTTGGGTCGCACCTCCGCCAGGTAGGACGCGAGCTGTCCGGGATCCGGGCAGGTGGTGACCTCGTAGGCCACGAACACGCCCTGGTAGTGCGAGGTCATGCGCTCGGCGATGTGGGCCATCGGCAGGTACGACACCAACCGCTTGCCGACGAAGTCGTCGTAGCTGATCAGCTGCTTGAGGCACTCGACGGTCCAGGCGATGTTGTTGTGACTCAACATCACCCCCTTGGGCGGGCCGGTGGTGCCCGAGGTGTAGATGATCGTGGCGAGCTGCTCGGGCGAGCAGTTGGCCGATGCCGCCCCGAGGTCGGCGGGCTCGTGGGCCAGCAGCGACTCGTAGGTGAAGATGTCGGCCCCGGCCACCCCGTCGGGGTCGTCGATGATGCCCAGATCGCGGAGGTGGGGGAGCTCGGCGCGCACCTCGACGAACCGATCCAGGAACCCTTGGTCCTCGACGATGCCCAGCACGGCCTCGGAGTGGTTCACGAGGTACTGGACCTGCTCGGCCGCCGAGGAGTTGTAGATCGAGATGGGCGTGGCCCCGCAGAACGTGGCGGCGATGTCGAGGATGTGGAACTCCGGGCGGTTGCGGATCATCAACACGACGCGCTCGCCGGGCTGGACGCCGCGGGCCTGGAGGCCGGTGGTGGCCCGGGCGACGCGATCCGCGTACTGGGCGTAGGTGAGCTCGCCCCAGGATCCGTCGTCGTTGCGCCAACGCAGCGCGACCGCCGTCGGGTGGGCCGCCACGGTCGCGAGGAACTCGCTGGCAACGGTCTGGCCCTCGACGATCTGCTGGATCTCCGCGCTGGTCACGGCCATCGTGGTGCTCTCCTGATGTGTCTGAGCCGCCGACGCCCCGCAGGCGGCCGGCCGCTGGGCCCCGGTGTGACCGCCAACCGTACTGACAACGCGACGGGTCCGCTGACGCCCGGCCGCACACCACGGCCAGGACACGGCCAGGACGACCTCGTCGGCGACGGCGCGGCGGGAGGTTGACGTCGCGAGGGGCCGACGGCAGACTTGACCGGGCGGTCAATTGCATTGGTCGCTTCGAACCAGCCCCGCTCAGGGCACCCGCCGCGGCGGGGCCGGAGGGCAGGCGTCGCACCGGTGGCGCCCGTGGGGAACCCAGGATCCACGAGGAGAACACATGGCCACCGCAGTCATCGTCGACGCCGTCCGCACCGCCGGGGGCAAGCGCAACGGAAGGCTCTCGGGCTGGCACCCGGCCGACTTGGCCGGCGAGGTCCTCAAGGCGCTCGCCGAGCGAAACGACCTCGATCCCGCCCTCGTCGAAGACGTCATCATGGGTTGCGTCATGCAGGCCGGTGCGCAGGCGCTCAACGTCGGCCGCAACGCCGTGCTCACCGCCGGGTGGCCCGAGTCGGTCCCCGCCACCACCATCGACCGCCAGTGCGGCTCCTCGCAGCAGGCGGCGCACTTCGCCGCCCAGGCTGTCATGTCGGGCGCCCACGACATCATCATCGCGGCGGGCGTCGAGACCATGAGCTCGGTGCCGATGGGCGCGTCGATCGGCCGTGACCTCGGCTTCCCGTTCACCGATGCCATGAACGCCCGGTACGCCGACGTCGGGGGCCTCGTCCCCCAGGGCATCGGTGCCGAGATGATCGCCGACAAGTGGGACATCAGCCGAGAGGACCTCGACGGACTGGGCGCCCAGAGCCAGCAGCGTGCCCTGCAGGCCACCGAGGAAGGCCGCTTCGACAACGAGATCATCCCGGTCCGGGCCAAGCCGCGCGACAAGGAGACCGGTGAGCTCATCGACACCGACGAGATGCACACCACCGACGAGGGCATCCGCGCCGGTACGACCGTCGAGTCGCTGTCCAAGTTGAAGCCCGCGTTCAAGCCCGACGGCAAGGTCACCGCCGGCAACTCGTCGCAGATCTGCGACGGCGCCTCGGCCATGCTCATCATGAGCGAGGACAAGGCCAAGGCACTGGGCCTCACCCCGCGTGCCCGCTTCCACACCTTCGCCCTCGCCGGCGTCGACCCGGTCACCATGCTCACCGGGCCGATCCCGGCCACCAGCATCGCCCTCGAGAAGTCCGGGCTGTCGATCGACGACATCGACGTGTTCGAGGTCAACGAGGCGTTCGCGTCGGTGGTGCTGGCGTGGGAGAAGGAGCACCACCCCGACATGGCCAAGGTCAACGTCAACGGCGGCGCCATCGCCCTCGGCCACCCCCTCGGCGGGTCCGGTGCGAAGCTCATGGCCACCATGCTCAACGAGCTCGAGCGCACCGGCGGCCGCTACGGCCTCCAGACCATGTGCGAGGGTGGCGGCCTGGCCAACGCCACCATCATCGAACGTCTGGGCTGATCAACCGCTTCACCGAGATCTGCCGCGAGGGGGCACCGCAACGGTGCCCCCTCGTCGCGTCCGGGCCTCCCGGCCGACGGTCGTGGACCGCACCCGATGTGCGGTCGATGTGGCGGTCGATCACCTCGCCAGTAGCCTGACCGCCGTGCCCCGGCACCCGCTCCTCCTCTTCTGCATCGCCCTCGGCGGCGCCGTCATGGTCGGCCTCGGCCGGCCGGTCTTCGCCGTCTTCATCGCCTGCCTGTTCGTCTACGGCATCCTGCGGATCGGCATGATGATGGTCAACGGCCTCGCCCGGCCGGTGCCCGAACCGCCGCCCGCGGGCGAGTTGCGCAAGGTCAAGATCATCTACCGGTGCAGCATCTGCGGCACCGAGGTGCGCATGACCGTGGCCCCCGATGAGGACCCCGCCCCGCCGCGCCACTGCCTCGAGGACATGGACCTCGTCGCCCCGGTCGAGTAGCCCCCCCGTCCACAGGCTGTGGATCAGCATGTGACGGGTAACCGAACGGCAACCGGTCGGTGATGAGATCGTCGCCCCACCGCAACGCTCGACACCGGGACGACACCCAGGTGTCGATCGAGCATCGATCGGCGAGCTGCCGCGACGCGGCGTGGCGAGGTCAGCGGTACTGCGTGGCGGTGATGATCCCGCCCAGGATGAAGCCCAACCCGAGCAGCAGGTACCAGTTCGAGGTGGCGCCGGGCAGCAGCAGGGCGACGTAGTTGAAGAAGATCACGAGCATGCCCAGCGCGAACAGGGTGAACATCAGTACGGGCACCCAGGTGGGGCTGGGCAGGTCCTCGAACTGCGCGGTGGGCGGCGTGTAGCGGGTGGACGCCGCGGGCGTGCCCTTGGGTGTCACTCGCTTGGACGTGCGCTTGGACCTGCCGTCGCTGGAGCCGGAGGCGGTGCCCTCGGTCGCGGCCTTCGTGGCGTCCTTGTCGTCGGCGGCCGTCGGCCCGCGGGTGACCTTGCGGACCGCCTCGCGGGGCTTGCCGGTCGGCATCACCTTGTCGCTGCCGTTGTCGGTGTTGTGCTTCGCCTTGGCCACGGGCATCGACGTTAGTCCACCTCGCCTGGAGGCCCGCGGTCACGCTCGGCGCCGTCGATGATTCTGCCCGGCGATCCAGCGGGTAGGCACGCCGAACGACAGTCGAGAGCGAGGATCCGATGGCACACACCTACGAGGTCGGCGACCACGTCCGCTGGAACTCCGAAGCCGGCCATGTCCAGGGGACCATCACCGCGGTGCACACGAAGGACTTCACCTTCAAGGGCCACACCCGGCACTGCAGCACCGACGACCCCCAGTACGAGATCGAGAGCGACAAGACCGATCACGTCGCCGTCCACAAGGGTGCGGCGCTCACCAAGGTCTGACTCGTCCTCTTCGTCGCCCGCAGCTTCTCGGGTCTCAGCGGTCCGATCTTCGGCTGTCGACCGTGAGGCGACGGGCGGTAGCGTGGCCGCACATGGGTGCGCGGGTGCTGGTCCTCGACAACTACGACTCGTTCGTCTACAACCTCGTCCAGTACCTGGGCGAGCTGGGTGCCGAGCCGCTCGTGCACCGCAGCGACACGCAGTCGCTCGACCAGATCATCGCTCTCGATCCCGACGCCGTGCTCATCAGCCCGGGTCCGGGACGTCCGGAGGACGCGGGGTTGTCCAACGACGTCATCGCCCACTTCGCCGGCCGGCGCCCGGTCCTCGGCGTGTGCCTCGGCCACCAGTGCATCGGTCAGGTGTTCGGCGCCGACATCGTCCGCGCTCCCGCGGTCATGCACGGCAAGACCTCGCTCATCGACCACCACGACACGGGGGTGTTCGCCGGCCTGCCCAACCCGCTCGAGGCGACCCGCTACCACTCGCTGATCGTCGACCGCGACTCGATCCCCGCGGTGCTCGAGATCACCGCCGAGACCCACGACGGCATCGTGATGGGTCTGCGCCACCGCGAGCACGATGTGGAGGGCGTGCAGTTCCACCCCGAGTCGATCCTCACCGTCAAGGGCCACGACCTGCTGGCCACGTTCCTGGCGCGGGCCTCCGCCTGACCCGTCCGGGTACGCCGCGACCCGTGGGCGCGGTTCAGGGAGCGGTGGTGGTGGTCGTGATGGTGGGCGCCGTCGTGGTCGGCGCCGTCGTGGTCGGTGCCGTCGTCGTCGTGGGCGCAGCGGTCGTGGTGGTGGCTTCGGGCCCATCGGACACGACGATCACCACGGTGACCGACTTCGGGTCGGCCTTCGTACCCGCCGGCGGGTCGGTGCGCAGCACCCGCCCGCGCGGGACGGTGTTGCTGAACTCGACGGTCTGGCCCGTCTGGAACCCGAGTTGCCCGAGCCGGTTGGCCGCGCTCGTGGCCGATTCACCGGCGAGATCGGGGATCTCGGCGACTGCTCGACCGGTCGACACCACGATGATGATCCGCGAGCCCTTCTGCGCCCGCGCATCGGCCCCCGGGGACTGCGAGATGACGACGCCCTTGGGCACCGACTCGTCCGGCTGCTGCTGGGACTCGACCACGAACCCGACGCCCTGCAGCTTCGCCGTGGCGTCGATCTCCGTCTCGCCCACCGTGTTCGGCACGGCGACCTCGCCCGGTCCGAGGCTCACGCTGATGGTGACGACGGTGCCGTCGTCGACGCTCTCCTGGCCCTTCGGATCCTGGTCGAACACCACGCCGGATTGCACGGTGTCGTTGTTGAGCGGCACCTCGTTGACCTTGAGCCCGACGTTCTCGAGCCGGGCGCGGGCCTGATCGGCCGGCAGGTTCACCACGGTCGGCACCGTGACCTGCGCGGTTGCGGTGTTCTTGGAGATGTTCGACCCGACGAAGAACAGGGCCACGCCGAGAGCGATGAGCAACAGCACCAGCGCGCCGATGAACACGCCGCTCCCCCGCTTGCGGGGCGCGTCGGCGTAGGGGTCCGCCGCCGGAGCGACGGGAGGCGCGGCGGGAGCCACGGCCGCCGTCGCGGGACCGGCGTTGGCCGCCACCCCGGCAGCGACGCCGGCGGCCGCGCCGGCGGCGAGCGCGGTGGCCGGCCCGGCGACGACGGCCTGGCCGTCGAGGTAGCGGCGCAGATCGGCTCGGACGTCCTCGGCGGTGTCGTAGCGACCGGCGGGCTCCTTGGCCAGGAGCTTCATGGTGATGGCCTCGAGCGGCGCCGGGACGTTGACCCCGAAGCTGCTCGGCAGGGGCGGTGGCTCCTGCACGTGCTTGTACGCGATCGCAACCGGCGTCTCGCCCGTGAACGGCGGGCGGGTGGTGAGCATCTCGAACAGGACGCACCCGAGCGAGTACAGGTCGCTCCGGGGATCGACCTGCTTGCCCTGGGCCTGCTCGGGTGAGAAGTAGGTGGCCGTACCCATCACGGCGCCGACCCGGGTGAGCTGCATCTGGTCGTTGCCGGTGAGCGCCTGCGCGATCCCGAAGTCGGCGACCTTCACATGCCCGCTGGTCTCGATGATGACGTTGCCGGGCTTGACGTCGCGGTGCACGACGCCGTTTCGATGGGAGTACCCGAGGGCGGCGGCCACATCCGCCGCGATCTCCGCCGCGCGTCGCGGGTGGAGGGCTCCCTCACCCCGGATGATCTCCGACAGGCTCCGACCCTCGACGTACTCCATGGCGATGAAGTACGTGCCCACCTCCTCGCCCCAGTCGTAGACGGCGACGATGTTCGGGTGGTTCAAGCGGGCGGCGGCCTGCGCCTCCCGGCGGAACCGCTCGACGAACGTGGCGTCCTTGGCGAACTCGGGGAACAGCACCTTGACCGCCACGGGGCGGTCGAGGGTGCGGTCACGGGCGAGGTAGACGTCGGACATCCCGCCACGGGCGAGCTTGCGGTGCAGCTCGTAGCGGTCTTTGAAGACGGTGGGGCCGGGGTCGGACATAGGTGATGGTGAGAATAGTGCCGCGCCCCGCGCCCCCCGTGAGCATCGGGCCCGAACCCGATCTCGCAAGGCCCGCACGGTCTCATCCCCGAGACCGACGGCGAGTGGGCCGACCTCGACCGTGTCGGGTCAGAGGACGGCCATGGACGCTTCGATCATGGCCTTGACGATCGGGCCGGCGACCTGGCCACCGGTGAAGTCGCCGGTCTCGGGGTTGTTGAGCACGACGACCGAGATGGCGACCTCGGGAGGGGCACCGGGCGGACCCGCGTAGGCGATCATCCAGTTGTGCACCCGGTTGTCGCCGAGCTGTGCGGTGCCGGTCTTGGCCCCGATGTCGACACCCGGCACCCGGATGTTCGCGGCCGTGCCCTGGGGTCCGTTCACCACGCCGTACATGGCGCTCTGCATGTCGGCGGCCCGGGCCGGATCGAGCGGGGTGAGCCACGGGCTCGGTTCGTAGTCGGTCACCACGTTGCCGTTGGCGTCGGTGACCCGCCGGAGGACGTGGGGGGTCATGATCACGCCGTCGTTGGCCACCCCGCCGGCGACCATGGCCATCTGCAACGGGGTCGCCGCCACGTCGTTCTGGCCGATCGACGCCTGGGCGAGCTTGGGCAGGTTGTCGGTGAAGTCGGTGGGGAACGCCGACTGGGCAGGGGCGGGGAGGTCGATCGGCACGTCGGTGTTGAAGCCCCAGGACTGCGTCCCCGCGATCATGTCGTCGGGCCCGATGGTGACCGTGCCCATCTCGGCGAACGACGAGTTGCACGACACCATCAGGATCTGGGGCAGCGGCCCGCCGCACGTGCCACCGCCGAAGTTGCGGATCGCCATGGTGGTCTGTGGCGGGAGGTACGAGCTCAGCGGCGGGTAGACGGGTTCGGTCATGGTGACCTTGCCGGTCTGCAGCCCGACGCTGCCGGTGACCACCTTGAACGTCGACCCCGGGAAGTACCGCTCCTGGTACATCTTGGCCTGCAGCGGTTTGCGCGGGTCCAGGTTCATCAGCGCCCAGGCGTCGCGCGATGCGTCGACGTCGGGCGAGCTCAGCAGGTTCGGATCGTAGGAGGGCGTGCTCCAGAAGGCGAGGATCTCCCCGGTCCGTGGATCGATGGCGACGATCGAGCCCTCACGATCGCCGAGGAGGTCGCGAGCGGTGCTCTGGAGGTCCTTGCGCACGGTCAGCTCGAGGTTGCCGACGTTCTCGTTGGTGGTGAACAGGTCGGCGAGGCCACGGACCTGCTGGCCGAACGTGTCGCCGGTGAGCTCCGCGTTGTAGGTCTTCTCCACCCCGGTGCTGCCGTAGGTGAACGAGAAGAAGCCGGTGGCGGCGGCGAAGAGGCTGCCCTCGGGATACTCGCGGACGCGGGCGAAGTTCTCGCCCTCGACCTCGACGCTGTGGGCCAGGAGGGCGCCGTCGGCCGAGGTGATCGCGCCGCGGGGTCGGTTGTACTCCACCTGCACGAGCCGCGAGTTGTCCGGGTGGTTGTTGAGGTCGTCGGCCTGGACCACCTGGATCTGGTTCAGCTTCACGAACAGCGCCAGGTAGCAGACGATCAGGAAGACCCCGAGCCGACGGATCTGCTTGTTCACGGGCGCTCACCCGCCATCGACGTCGCCGGGCGGGCCGGGAGCGTCGGTGTCACCGGTGCGGCAAGGCCCGCCGGTCCGGCCGAGCACGTGGCGGTGGCGGGCGCCGTGCGACGGGCGCGGCCCTCGGTGTGATGGGTCATGCGGTCACCAGTTCCCGGGCGTCGGCCATCGACACCGGCGCGGTGTCGTCGGAGATGCGCATCAGCAGCGCGAGCAGCACGTAGTTGGCGATGAGCGAGGAGCCGCCGTAGGAGACGAACGGCAGGGTGATGCCGGTGAGCGGCAGGACCCGGGTGACACCGGCGATGATGATGAACGATTGCAGGCCGATCAGGGTGGTGAGCCCGACCGCCAGGAGCTTGTCGAAGGCGTGATCGGCCCGCACGGCGATGCGCAGGCCGGCGCCGATGATGAGGAGGAACGCGATCAGGATCACGGTGGCGCCGACCAGGCCCAGTTCGCTGGCCAGCACAGCGAAGATGAAGTCGCTCTCGGCTTCGGGGATGTTGATGCGACCGCTGAGGCCCAGCCCCGTGCCGCCGACACCACCGGCTGCCATGGCAAAGGCCGCCTGCACGATCTGGTACCCCTTGAACTGCGTGTCGGCCCACGGGTCGAGCCAGATGGTGACCCGGGTCTGGACGTGGTCGAAGGCCCGCCAAGCGAGGTAGGCGCCGACCGCGAACAGCGCGGTGCCCGTGACCACGTAGGCGAACCGCTCGGTGGCCACCCACAGCATCACGATGAACAGCGCGAAGAACAGCAGGGACGAGCCGAGATCCTTCTGGGAGATCATCACCACGAGCGACGCCGCCCAGGCGAGCAGCACCGGTCCGAGGTGCTTGAGATCGGGGACCGTCACCGGACCGACCCGCCTGCCCATGGCCAGCAGCTCGCGCTTCTCGACCAGGTACGAGGCGAAGAAGATGGCCAGGACGATCTTGGCGACCTCGGCCGGCTGGAAGCTCATGGACCCGACGTTGATCCAGATGCGGGCGCCGTTGATCTCCTTGCCGATGACCGGCACCAAGGGGAGCATCAACAAGACGATGCCGATCAGCGCGAAGGTCCACCGGTAGCTGTCGAGGTCGCGGGCCCGCCGCACCACCATGAGGGTGAGGCAGAACAGCGCGATGCCGAACCCGGTCCACGCCGCCTGCTGCCAGGCGAGTCGCTCGTCCATCCGGGCGATGAGCACGAAGCCGAGCCCGTTGAGCAGTCCGGCGAGCGGCAGGAGCGTGGGGTCGGCGTCGGGGGCGAGGCGCCGGGTGACCACGTGCGCGACCAGCAACAGGCCGAGCACGACCCCGAGGAAGGCGAGCACGTCCGGTGGGATCACCGCGTCCTGGCCGAGGCTGGCCAGGGCGTACGACGCGCCGACGATCATCACCACCAAGATGATGAGGCCGAGCTCGGTGTTGCGGCGCACGGAGCGCATGGTCGGTTGCTCCGGCTACGGCGTCGAGGACGACGTCGTGGGATCGTCGGCGCCACCCGGGGCGACGAGGCCGCCGACGCCCGAGGTCGTGACCGGGGCGGTGTTCGGCGGCGTCGTGCGGGACGGGGTGGGGGCGGTGTTGGTGTCGACCTCGCCGACGCGCCGCAGGTACGCACGCGCCTCTTCGAGCGACGGCTGGTCCTTCCCCTTGTCGATGTCGGACCGGAACTCGACCGGCACGTCGTCGAGCGACAGGTCGGTGCGCTCGACGATCTCGGGCTGGGTCCACAACAGGCCCCCGGGCCGGCCCTGGAAGATGACCACCGTGCCCTGGTCGACCGCCACGTAGTAGGTGTTGTCGGCGATCCACTGCACGGTGTACGCGGCGAACCCGAACACGGCGATCAGCGCCACGAGGAACACGGCCACCCGCCAGGTGAAGCGGCTGCGGGGGCGCGGCGCCGAGACCTGCTCGGCACCGACCGGCGCCCGATCCTCCGGTGCCGACGACGTGGCCTCGGCGGCGACCTCCGAGGCGACCGGGGCCGAGACGGTGACCCCGCCCGACGCCGAACCGCCGCCCGACGCCGAACCCGAGCCGGAGCCCGAGCCCGAGCCCGGTGCCGACGGATCCGGGTCGGCGGTCGATCGAGGCGGCGCCACGACGGCGGCGGCGGAGGCCGCGAGCTCGTCGGCCGGATCACCGACCCGCTCGGGGCCGTGCACGACATCGAGCACCCGGTGGTCATCGGAGCGGGCGGCGAGGAGGTCGGCGTGGCCGGCATCATCGGTGACCTCGACGATCACCACGCTGATGTTGTCGCGTCCACCGCCCTCGTTCGCCAGGTCGACCAGCTTCTGCGCGGCGGCGGTGAGGTCGGAGGCGTCGTGCAGGACCTGGCCGATCGTGGGCTCGTTCACCTCGTTGAAGAGGCCGTCGCTGCAGAGCAGGTAGCGGTCGCCGCGCACCGGGAGGAGCTGGAACGAGTCGACCAGCACCCGCTGATCGATGCCGAGGGCCCGCGTGAGGATGTTGCGCTGCGGATGGGTGGCGGCTTCGTCGGGGCTCAGCTGACCCCCGCGCACGAGGGTGGCGACGAGGCTGTGGTCCTCGCTGATCTGGATGACCTCGGTCTCGCCCGACTTGAGGAGGTAGGCGCGGGAGTCGCCCACGTTGACCACGGCGAGGCACTCCTCGCCGTCGTCGAGCTGCACCCGGGCGAGCGCGCACAACGTGGTGCCCATGCCCTTGAGGTCGTTGTCGCCGTCGGCGCGGGTGACGACGGCCGCGTTGGCGTCCTGCACGGCATCGACCAGCGCATCGGTGGTGGTGACGGTGAAGCGCTCGCGGAGCGCGTCGATCGCGACCTCCGAGGCGACCTCGCCTCCGCGGTGGCCGCCCATGCCGTCGGCCACGGCGAAGAGGCCGTCGGCGGTGAGGATGCTGTCCTGGTTGACCTGGCGGAGCTGGCCCACGTGGCTGGCCGAACCATGCGCGAACGTGGTCATTCGAGCTCCAGCACCGTGTTCCCGACCTGCAGCCGGTCCCCCCGGTTCATGGTCATCGGGCCCTCGACCTTTCGCTTGTTCAGGTAGGTGCCGTTGGTGGAACCCAGGTCCTCAACAACGTAGTGGCCGTCACCCAGGAACACGCGGGCATGCACGGTGGACGCGAACGTGTCGGCCACCACCACCTGGCAGCCGCCGCCGCGCCCGACGCTGATGTCCGGCCCGAGCGGGAACACCCGCCCGCGCTGATCGGGTGGGTCGACGACGGTGAGCTGGGACGGCAACGCAGGCGTGCGAGCGGCCCCGCGTCCGGTCTTGGCGGGCTTCGCCGGCTTCACCGGCTTGGGCGCTCTGGCGCGCGCCGGCGCCGCCACCTTCGGCGGCGAGATCTCGGCCCACACCGCGCGGAGCACCCGGAACAGGAACAGGTAGATCAACGCGAGCAGGCAGAACTTGAGGACCGTCAAGAGCTGTTCGGACACAGTGGCCGAGATCGTACCGGCCCGACCCGCCCGGTCCGGGCTCTCTCGGGGCGCGACCGTGCAGGACGACCCCTGTCGGCCCCGAGGCGCGGTCGCTCAGCCGGTGATGGTTCGGCGCTGCAGGGCCGGATCCGCGGCGATGTCGGCGGTGGTGAACCGGACGGGCCGGAGGAACTTGGCGGCGTACGCCTCGGTGCCGTCGCGGTGGTGCACCGAGGCCGGATCACCGCTCTGGCCGTAGGCCAGGTTCGACACCGCGACGGGCCCGTCGTCGGTGAAGTCGACCAGCAGGGTGAAGCTGGCGCCGTAGGTGACCCGGTACCCGCCCACCCGCAGCCCGGTGACCGCGGTGCGTCCGTCGACGGGTTCGCCGTCGGGACCGTCGGGCTCGATCGTGGTGGTGGGGAGCGCGCCGATCGGGGTGAGGATGTTCAGCACGCCGTCACGCTCGCCGCCGCCGTGCACCGCCACCCGGTGCGCGCCCCGCATCGCCCACTGGTGCACCTGCAACGGTTCCGTCGGGTCGAGGCCGGCGGCGTCGAGCGCGGCCAGCGCGGCGAGCACCGCGTCCACGAAGGGGTCGGCGTCGCCGATCCGTTCGGCCAGGCCCCTCGGCGTGTCGAGCGCATCCGCCGGGTCGAACGGTTCGGCGAAGAGCGAGCCCGCCCCGAGCAGGTCGGCGGCCGCGAACGGGGCGAGCGTCTCGCGCCAGAGCGCGGTGCCCACCGCCGACAGGTCGGCGGTGCGGTCCCACCTCTCGAGGATGTCGGCCGCCCGGTGCAGGTCGGCCGCCCGTGCGTGGCCGTCGTCGGCGGCGCGCCGACAGCGCACGACGCCGGCGTCGAGCAACAGGTCGGCGGTGAGGGACCGGTTCGAGAGCACCTCGTCGGCCATGGCCTCGATGTCGACCGTCGGCGTCTCGACCAGCCGAAGGCACGCCAGCAGGTTCGCCCGCGTGCGCAACGAGCGGGCCGTGCGCTCACGCCCGTGGAGCACCGAGTACCCGACGAGCGGGGACGCCGGGTGCGTGAGCCAGTGCGAGTCGTTGGCGTTGGCCACGAAGTCGGTGCCCTCCAGCCGGGGCAGGCGGGCGTGCGGGACGAGGCCGGGGCTCCGGGCTCCGGGCTCGTCGATCCAGGTGTCGTCCGGATCCGAGCCGTCGAGCATCGCCACGCGGTTCTCCGCCAGCAGCGCGGCCACCGGGTCGGTTTCGGTGCGGTGGACGAAGCGCTGTTGGGCCTCGACCGACAGGTTGGGCGTGGCCGACGCGTCGATGTACCAAGTCTCGCCGTCGGTGTCGGCGGCCATGGTGTTGGCCCACGGCATGCCCATCGACGTGGCGAACGCCCGCTTGAACTCGTCGAGGTCGGCCGCCCGGTCCATGCCCATGAACTGCTCGAGGAACGCGGTGTTGTCGATGTTGGCATCGCGGTAGGCGAACCCGGTGTCGAGGCCCCACCCGAGGAGCGGGAGGTTCACCATCGGCCCGTGGTGGGTGGACCAGAGGGTCCGTTCCACGGTGTCGACGCCACCGTCGGGTGTGCGCACCTCGCACGACACCGAGGTCGGCGTCATCGAGCGCTCCTCCTCGCCGAACCGGTAGCGGGTGGGGTCGCCGGGCACGAGATCGAGGCGGTAGAGCGTGAACCGGAAGCCGCGCGAGAACGTGTGCGTCCACGCGACGGCCCGGTTGAACCCGATGTGCACCCCGGGGGCGCCGAGCAGGCAGGCGCCGTACACGTCGAGCTGGTCGGCGATGGTGAGGTGGCACTCCCAGAACCGGGCCTCGCCCGTCCAGGGGAAGTGCGGGTTGGCCATCACCGAGCCCCGCCCGGTTCGCGTCGCCCCCCGGCCGAACGCCCATCCGTTGCTCGCCGCACCCGACGAGCCGAGCGCCTCGATGGGCGACGGCGCCACCGGCCCGTCCGGGCCCGGAGCCTCGGCGCGACCGATGAGCCCCACCAGGTTGCGCCCGCTCGCCATGAGGGTGACGTCGACGAGGTGGGCGCACAGGTCCGATGCGGTGATCGGACCGATCCACGGCGCATCCGCGCACCAGGCGGGGAGCTCCCACTCGTCGCCCAGCTGCGCGATGGCCAGGTTGACGCCGGCCGCGTAGCCCTCGACGAGGGCACGGGAATCGGGGCTCTGGGCCGAGAGGAACGCCTCGGCGCGGGCGTCGACGTCGAGCATCCGGTAGCCGAGGTCGCTCGCCACGTGGGCGCCTCCCGGACCGGCGCCGAAGTGGAGCGCCCGACGACCCCGGACCTTGGTGATCTGATCGGCGATGGTGCCGAGGTGGTCGCGGGCGCACGCCCAGCCCTGGCCGAACCCGAGCGACCCCCACGTGTCGGCCACGACGTGCGCGACCCCGTGCTCGGTGCGGCTGACCTCCGCCTCGTACCCCGACGAGGTGGCGACCGTCGGGGCGTTCACCTCACGACGCCTGGAAGATGAGCGAGATGGTGCCGAAACCGAGCTCGTCGCCGTCGACGAGCTCGCGCTCGCCCACCCGGATGCCGTTGACCTTGGTGCCGTTGGTGGACCCGAGGTCGACGATCACGAACGCATCGCCCGTGGGGCGGATCTCGGCGTGGCGGCGGCTGACGTTGGAGTCGTTGAGGGTGATTTGGCACGCGGGCATGCGGCCGAACACCACCGGATCGGCGCCGAGCATGTAGCGATCGCCGTTGGGCAGCAGCAACGACCCGGCTCCGACCCCACCGACGCCCTCGCGCATCCGGGCCTGGATCAGGAAGTCGCCGGTGCGCTTCTTGGGATCGACGGCCAGATCGACGCTGACCGGTCCCATGAAGGAGTAGCCCTCCTCGCGGGCGTGCTCGCGGGCGGCCTCGCACAGTTCGCGGGCGAGCGAGTCGCCGATCTCGACCAGGCGGTCGTAGTCGGTCTGGCTGACCCACACGTCGAAGTGGTTCGGGGCCAACGGTCGACCGCGCACGCCGATCGACCGGTTGATGTCCATCTCGCGCACCAAGCGGCGTCCGAGCTCGATGGGGCGCAGGCCGCTCGTGAAGACGCGCGCGAACACCCCTTCGACCAGATGCTCGAGCCGCCGTTCGAATCCCTTCATCACCACGGCGACACCCTACCGACTGGCTCGGCGCCGGGGATGCGCCACCGACGGTGGGCGGCCCGCCGTTGAGCCCGACCGGGGCGGGTTCGACGCATCGAATCGTTTCGGCACCGGGCCTGCGGTGGGGTACCGTGGCGGGGTCACGCGCGAGTGGCGGAATTGGCAGACGCGCAGGATTCAGGTTCCTGTGCCCGAAAGGGTGTGGGGGTTCAAGTCCCCCCTCGCGCACCACACATGAGCAGCACTTTCACGGTGGGCCCGGAAGCGGGCGGCCGGTCCCGAAGGCCCGGCTGCAACCCATTTGCAACCCAACGGCTCACCCCAGCCCGGCACGGAGCAACCCGGGTCGGCACCTCGATCACCACCGTGGCCGCTCGGCGGGGTCCCAGGCCGGGGCAGTCACGACACCGCCGGGATGGCTTGTCCACGACGCGTTCGCTCGTCGAGGGACCCGATCAGGCCGCCGGCGCGACGACGGATCGATGGGAGCCGACCTCGGAGGCGATGTCGACGTCGAGCGCCTCGGCGATGCGGCGGAACATGCCAAGGGTGAGGTTGGTACGGCCGGACTCGATCCGGGACAGGGCGGACTGAGCGATCCCGATGCGAGCCGCGGCCTCGGTCTGGGTGAGGCCAGCCGTCTCGCGGGCGTCGCGCCGAGCGATACCGGCCCGAAGTTGCGCCGCGAGATCCGCGCGTCGGCGATCGTGCGCAGCGACCTCCGCGGGGCTCATCCCTTCACGGGCTCTGGCGTCGATGTCAGCGAAGCGCATGGTCGTTCCTTCAGGACTTCGGTTGGTGGAGCCTGCGGCAGCTATCGAACGCCTTGCGGGCTCGCACCACCTCGGCCCTCTCGTTGTTGGGTTGCTTGCGAAAGACGGCGAGCAGGACGATCACCGCATCGGGCCGATAACCAGTAGGTGATGCGCCACGCCGACCGTCCCATGTCGAACCGCAGCGGGCACGTTGCTACAGGCGGCCTGGATCGACGTCCTCGAGAACGCGGGCTGTCGGCTCGCCATCGAGTCCCGGTGAGAGATCCTTGGACTGCCAGACGACGCCTTCGAGGAACTCCTTGAAACCGTGAGCCGCCTCGGCATCGTCGAACTCGAGATCGATGACGATGTAGCGGGCATCGCCGACGGGTTGACGAACCCGTTGTGCCCTCACGCCCGCGTTCTCACGGGCGCTCGCGAAGTTGTTGAAGGCCTCCACCCAGGTGTCGAGGTCAGTGACTGGGTGCTCGATGTGCAGCGTCGCCATGTGTTGTCCTTCGGTGCGGTAGGGGGCCAAGCCGAGGCTACGTCAGCACTCCTGCTGGCCGCCGACCTCTCCTTCCACCGGCGAGCGGCGCGCCGGTCGAGCGAGGGTGATGCGGGTCAGATGGTCTGGCGGTAGCCGAAGAACTCGTGGTCCTCGTTGTACCCGCCGTAGCCGCTGCCGAGGTGGTCGAAGTCGGCGACGAACTCGATGCCCTTGATCCACTTGACCTGCTTGAAGCCGAGTTGGATCTCGTTGCGGAGGCGCAACGGGGCGCCGTGGCCGTACGACAGCGGCTCGTCGTTCATGTCGTAGGCCAGCATCGTGAGCCGGTAGGCCATCTGCTCGATCGGGTGGGCGTCGTAGTAGATGCCTTCGTCGGCGCCGTCGCCGAGCGAGTAGAAGACGACCCACTTCGCCTCCGGTCGGGGCTCGACCAGGTCGCAGATGGTCTGCATCGAGACGCCGCCCCACTTGGCCACGCCCGACCAACCCTGGATGCAGAAGTGCTGGGTGATCTGCTCGTGATGGGGCAGGGCTCGCAGTTGGGCGAGGTCCAGGTCGACCGGGTTGTCGACCAGCCCGCTGATCTCGAGTCGGTAGTCAGCGAAGCCACCGTCGAAGAGGGACTGGTACTCCTCGGACTCCGGGTACTTCCCGTTGTGCCAGAAGTAGGGCGAGAGGTCGTCCTCGTCGTACTCGCCCGGAGCGGAGTCGAGGTGTTCGAAGAGGCGCTGCGCCGGTCCGATCAACGCGTAGCCGACGCGCTGCACCACGCGGGGATGGCGCAGGGTGAGCGGGGTGGCCGCCACCCAGCCGACGATCACCACCACCATCGACAGCGCGAAGACGCCGAAGCCCACCCAGCTGTTGTCGTCCCGAGACGCGTACATGTGGTTGAGGTTCTCGAGCAGACCGGTGGTGAACACCAACGTGACGTGGATGACGATGAACAGCAGGAACCAGGCGAACACCAGGAAGTGGAGCGATCGGGCGGTCTGGATGCTGAGCACCTTGCTGATCCGCTTGAAGCGGGTGGACAACGCCGGGGACATGCCGAGCCCGGTGATCAGTGCCAGCGGGCCGGCCACGAAGACGGTGAAGAAGTAGGCGAGGAGCTGCAGGCTGTTGTACGCCACCCACCCGTTCTCGATCGGCCACTGCAGCGACAGGTACTGGATCATCACCGACAGGGCGTTGGGGAACACCGCCCAACTCGTGGGGACGATCCGCACCCACTGCCCCGTCGCGAACAGCAGCACGTAGAAGAGCAAGCCGTTGACCAGCCACAGGGTGTCGGTGCCGAGGTGCCACCATCGGGCCAACCCGATCGAGTGCCGGATGCCGGGCAGGCCGATCTGCCGGGGCAGACCGACCGAGTCCTCCTTCGCCGTCCACAGCGGGTCGTCGGGCACCGGCTTCTGGAAGCGGAACCAGTCTCGTCCCGGGGTGCTGTGCCGGGTCCAGTACAGGCGGGGATGGTCGCTGAGGATCTGCAGGCCGGAGCGGATGATGAAGATCATCAGGAACAGGTTGAAGAAGTGCAGCAACCCGACCCACATCGGGAAGCCGGCGTTCTGCTCGGCATCGGGCGGCGCGACCGTCCCGGGGTAGCGCTCGATGAAGTCCTGCACGGCCGGCATGGCCCGCAGCCCCTTGGCGACGGCCACGGCGACGATCAGGCCGACGAACCCGATCGGTAGCAACCACAACAGGTTGAACCATCGGCGGTGACCGATGCGCACCCGAGGCGCGATCCCGCCCGTCTGCGGGATCGAACCCGCCCAGGTGCTCAGGTCGACGACGTCGTCGCCGGCGGTCAGCTGCGAATGGAAGCTGCGGACCACCTCGGGTGATCTCGGCGCGGCGCGAGCAGATCGATTCGCGTGCTCGTCACCACGGTCAGCCATGGACGCGCCTCCAATCTTCGTCGCACGCAGCCGCGCGCCGACCACCCTACGGGCGAGACCTGCGTCAGCGACGCAGGCCTCGGCGGGCGATGGATCGAGCGGCGGCGAGGTCGGGATCGCGCAGGGCGGTGAGGACGCCGACGTAGAGGCAGAGCCCGACGACCGAACCGACGACGAGCTCGACGAGCCCGCCGCCCAACCGCTGCGATGTCACCACGGCGATGACGGCGGCAACCATGACGGTCGCTGCTCCGGCCTTGCGGGCGAGATCGGGCAGGGCCCCGGCGAGATCGCCGGCCCGGGACCTGATCACGAGCAGGGCGAGCACCGCGGCCAGGGTGGTCGCCACGCTGAACGCCGCCATCACGCCTCGCAAGCCGTAGGGACCGACGAGCGCAAACGACAGTCCGATCTGGACGACCGACTCGACGAGTCCCAGCCAGAACACCCGTCGGGTGTCCTGGAACGCGAACAGCCCCCGGATCGAGAACACGAACACGGCGAGGCCGGGAAGGCCGACGGCCAGCCACGCCAGCGCGGTCGCGGTGACCTCGACGTCGGACGCGTCGAAGCTTCCCCGGGCGAGCGCGACCGTCACGATCGGCGTGGCCAGCACGACCAGCAGCACGGCGGCGGGGAGCACCACCAGCACGGTCAGGCGCAGACCCTGGAGGAAGCGCTGGCGGTAGGCGCCGATGTCGCCGCGGCTCGCGTGCAGCGCCAGGTCCGGTGCGAAGGTGGTGATGATCGACACCGCGAACAGACCCATGGGCAGCTGCACGAACTGCCAGGCGTAGGAGAACCCGGCGACGGCCCGCTCACCCGGCAGGCCGTTGAGGAGGGCCAGCATCAGGACGAACACGATCTGGTTGGCGGCGACGTAGCCCAGCATCCACCCCGAGAGCCGGGCAACGGCTCGCACGGCGGGGTGGCGCCAGTCGGCGCGGACGTGCAGACGGATTCCGGCCCGGCGCATCGCCGGCCAGAGCACGAGGGTCATGGCGACGATGCCGGCCGTCGTCCCGATGCCCAGCACGGGGATCAGGGTCGGGTCGTCCCGCACCGCCTCGAAGGTCAGATCCGTGCCGGACCACCGGACGAGACCGATGAGCACGGCGATCACGATGACGTTGTTGAGGACGGGCGCGAACGCCGGGACGGCGAACGATCGCCGAGCGTTGAGCAGCGCCGTCCAAAGCGCCGACACCCCGTAGAAGAAGATCTGGGGCATGAACAGGAACAGCAGGGGGAGCGCCACCGATCGTTGCGCTGCCGCCTCGGAGTCGCTGACCCCGAAGCGGGTGTAGAAGGTGATGAACACCGGAGCGGCCAGGACGGCGAGCACGGTCACGGCGGCGAGCACGATCGTGATCACGGTGGCCAGCGCGTCGATGGCCTCGTCGTCGTGGCGATCGAACCGCTCGACGATGACGGGCACGAGCGTGGCCGAGAGGATCCCGCCGAGGATCAGCTCGTAGACGATGTTGGGAGTCGTGTTGGCGAGGTTGTACGAGCTGGCCAGGAGGGCGCCGCCGAGCGCGTAGGCGACGACGATGGTGCGGGCCAGACCCGACACGCGGCTGAGCCCGGTGCCGACGGCGACGAACGCGCTCGACCGCAGCAGCCCACCCGTGGTCGACGCGTCCGCGCCGACGGCGCCTCGCTCGTCGCTCATGTCCGCCCGATGGTCAGCGATGACGGCTGCCGGTGAGGCGCCGGACCGCCGGCATCATGTTCCAGCGAGCGGCGCTCACGAAGTCGCGTGTGTGCTCGACCAGGTTGTGGTCGGGACGACGCTCCACCTCGGCCAGCGCCCGATCGAGGTCGAGGTCGCACTCCTCGAGCACGATGGAGAAGTCCCGGCGCACCGGATCGAGCAGGTCGTACCCGTAGCCCCGGGCGATCCGCGCGAAAAGGGGGCGATACAGGCGCGCCCGTTCGTGCAGGCCCGACGAGTGCGACATGGGGTTCTTCGGTCGCAGCCGGATGTAGTCGGGGAGGACGTCGGCAAACGCCTCGCGGACGATCCACTTCTCCCGACCGTCGCGCATCTTGAGGTCGATGGGGATCCGCATGGCCAGCTCGACCAGCGCGAGGTCGAGGAACGGCACCCGCACCTCGACCCCCTGACCCATGCTCGTGCGGTCGACCCGCTGCAGTTCGGTGCGGCACAGGTTGCGGATCTTGTGGAGGAAGAGACGTTGGCGCAGGTCGTCGCCGACCTGGTGGTACATGTCGTAGCCGCCGAACAGCTCGTCGGATCCGTCGCCGGCGAGCACCACCTTGACGCCCATCTCGTGCACCCGGCGGAACAGCGGCACCGACACGACCGCGTTGATGATGTCGCCGTACTCGGTGAGCTCGGACAGTCGGATGGCGGTGCGGATGTCGTCGAGCCCGATGTCTCGGGGGCGGAGGTCGATGATCTCGTGCGGCACCCCGAGATCGGCGCACAACCGGCTCGCGTAGCGGACGTCCTCGCTGTCGGGGGTGCCGACGGTGAAGGCCACGCAGTCGGGATGCATCTGCTGGACGTGGATGAGGGTCAACGAGCTGTCGAGCCCGCCCGAGAGGACGACGCCGACGGTGAGGTCCGAATCGACCCGCACCCGGATCGAGTCCTCGAGGGTCGACCGCACGAGCGCCTTGGCCTCGTCGAGGTCGGTGACGAGCGGCATGCCCTCGGCCAGCGAGAGCAGGTCGACGTAGGGAGCGAGCTGCGGCGCCCGGCCCGGTTCGGCCCAACCGTGGAACCCGGGCGGCACCTCGGTGATCGTGGCACCGACCGGCACCAGCGCCTTGACCTCCGACGCCACGTGCAGGCAGCCGTCACGACGTGACCAGTACAGCGGCTTCACACCGAGCGGGTCACGTCCGAGGTAGGCCCGGCCGGTGGCGCGCTCGACGATGGCGAACGCGAAGTCGCCCCGCAACCGGCTGATCCCCGCCTCGCCCCACGCCAGGAACGCCTCGAGCACGACCTCGGTGTCGCTCAGCGAACGGGTCTCGCGACCGAGGGCGTTGAGCTCGCGCCGCAGCTCGTTGTGGTTGTAGACCTCGCCGTTGTAGCAGAGCAGCCAACGACCATCGGCGGAGAGCCACGGCTGGCGGGCCCGGTAGCGGTCGACGATGCGCAGCCGCTGCGTCCCGGCGAGGAGGTCGTCGGCGAGGAGCAGCTCCTCGATGTCGCCACGCGGCTCGATCGCCGCGACCATCTGATCGAAGCGTGGGCGGTCGGCGCCGGGACCGATGATGAGCGCGATGCCGCACATCTAGCGGTCGCTCCGGGGTCGTCGGCTCCGGGCGCGGTGCTCGGTGATCACGGCGAGCGCAGCTCGGCCAGACCGGTGGGACTCAGGCACACGTGCCAGGCCTGGCCCTCGTCGACCACGTTGACCAGCCCTCGCGCCTGGTAGTCGAGCAGGTTGGCGGCCAGCGCCCCGTCGGCGCCGAACCTGGCGTACCACCGCATCTCCACGTCGACGGCGAACCCGACGCAGTGGGCACTCGGGAAGAGCGCCGAGTACCCGAGCTGGCGGAGGCGGTGCTGCTGCTCGACGGTTCGCAGGATGCTCGTGACCCAGAGGGGAGGCGTTCCCGTCGGGGCGTCGTCGGCGAAGTCGGCGGCGAGCCGGTTGAGCAGGCTCACGAGCTCGGGTCGGGCCATGGCCTGGCTCAGGCCCGACGTGTGGGGCTCGTAGCGCTGGAGGTAGCGGTGCACCACGCGGTTGCGGGCCCGGCCGGGAAGGCCGCGGGGCTGGCGCTTGAACCGGAAGCGGAGCTGGTCGGTCTCGGCGAGCTGGGTGAGATCACGAAGCTCTCGCGACGTGGCGAGGTCGGCGTCGTGGAACGGCTCGATGTCACGCCACCAGAAGGCGTCGATCTGGGAGAGCAGGAAGATCCGGACGAGCGCAGCGGCATCGTTCGCCGAGCTCGGCGAGCCGGGCCGGTACCGGCCGACCTCGTCGCGCAGCGACGCGATCACGCCATCGACGCCAGCCGGCCCCGAGGCGAGGACCGCCATCGCGTCGGGCTGCTCCAGGCTCGGGCGCACCAACCCATCGATCAGGTCCGCGGTGATCGAACCGGACCCGGGTTCGGACAGGTCGGCGTGGAGCCGTCCGATGGCCGCCCGGTAGCGCTCGAGATCGGCATCGAGATCAGGATCCGCACCGAGACCAGGATCAGGACCGGACGCGGGCTCGGCGGACGCAGGCTCGGTCCGGTCGGTCCGGTGCTCGCGGGCACCGGAGCGGCTCGGCCCGACTGCCTCAGCGCTCACCGGCGTCTCCTCGTCCCGATCGGGTTCCGCCGGGCGGGACGTGGGACGTACGTGCCGGCGCATCGACCCACCGCGCGGCGAGGCCAACCCGCGCAGGCTAGAGGCGCGGGCGGCTGCGTCTCAAACCGTGCGGGCTCGCGCTCGAGCGCGCCCACGACGTCGTCGGATCAGCTCAGGGCCTTGGCCTTGAGGCGGTCGAACTCGCTTTGGTCGATCGTGCCGGCGTCGAGCAGCGACTTGGCCGATGCGATCTGATCGGCAGGTGACTGGGTGGGTCCGGCGGCGGCCCGCACCTGGGCATCGAACTGACGCTGCATGTCCTGCATCGAGGCGTTCGCCCGTTGGGCCATGCCGCCGCCCCGGACGATCAGGTAGACGAGGATCCCGAGGAACGGGGCGATGACCACGACGACGACCCAGATGGCCTTGGCCACACCGGACATCTCGTGGTCACGGAAGAGATCCCCGAAGATCGTGATCAGCAACCAGAACCAGATGATGAACATGAAGATCTCGAAGATCCACAGCAGCACCTCGCCACTCCCGAACGTCGTTGACATGTTCATCGTCGTGCTCCTCGTGGTCCTGTTCCGATCGCTCACAATTTCACAGCCCCGGCCGAGGACCGGGGATGGGCCGCTGGAACCACCACTGCCCTCGCGTCCGAACGGCCCGCGCGCGCGACGTCGCAGGAACAACGGCGCCTGCGACGCGCAGTAGGGTCGACGCCGTGCGAAGTCGAACCCTGCTCGTCTCATCCCTGCTCGCCGCGTCGGTCTCGATGCTGGGCTGCAGCAGCTCCACCCTCTCGGACTCGAGCCCGTCGTCGACGGGCACGGCCCCCGGGGCGCTCCCCGATCTCACCAAGGTCGACTTCGTCGACCAGACCGCGTCGACCGCCGTGCAGATCGATGCGGTCGACAACTCGTTCAAGCCGGAGTACGTCCAGATCAGCGCGGGCACGGCCGTCACCTTCCGCAACGACGGCCGCAACGACCACAACGTCATCGCGAGCGAGGACGGCGGGTTCGCCACCATCGATGCCGCCGACTTCGCACCGGGCACCGAGAAGGCGATCACGTTCGCCGAGCCGGGTGACTACCCGTACTACTGCTCGCTCCACGGCACCAAGACCAAGGGCATGATCGGCGCCATCCGGGTCACGTAGCCACCGGTCGCCCGAGGCCGAGCGCTCACTGCGAGAGGAAGGGGAACTCCTCGGCGCGGTTGGAGGCGAGGTCGCAGACCGCACCACGGCGGATGCACATGTCGATCTCGCGCTGGAGACCCTCGGGATCCCAGCCGTTGAAGAAGTCGCCGTGCGCCGAGTAGATGTTGCCCGACGCCAGCTTGAGGTCGTGGCCCGATCCGCGCACCGGGAAGCCCACCGACATGGTGATCTGGGGGATCGACACGGGGTGGCTCGCCGGGCAGGCGCCGTTCGTCGAGTAGGTGACGTGGGCCTGGTGGTCCTCGGCGTCGAGGTGCTCGCCGTCCCAGCAGTCCTGGAACGTGAGCACCAGGTGGAGGGGGGCGCCGTCGGGGCAATCGGGCGGATCGTCGCTGATGCCGCTCGCGCTCCCACACGTCCACCCGGTGGCCTCGCCGGCCTGCGGCGCGCTCGCGGTCATGTCACCGGCGATGAGCGCCAGGCCGAGCGGCATGGTGACCACCGACTGGGGGTCGATGCCCGGCGCGGCGCGGTAGTACGCGGCGATCTTGATCGGCTCGACGACCTCGTCGTGGTCGTACAGCGTCGGCTGCCAGTAGGCGGCGGTGTCGACGGACTTGTTGCACGTGGTCTCGTCGCCCAGCAGGCTCTCGGCGGTGGACGACGCGTTCACGTCGACCGATCCGTAGAAGTCGTGGCGGTGCGACATGCCCGCCATGTTGGCGTGCACGATCGGATCATCAGGTGCGGAGTGGCTGTAGGCGCACTCCACGACGAACTGGCCGACGCGGCCCTGGGGGCCGGTGTGGCGCGTCGGCGACGCGAACGGCAGCTCGGCGGCCGGCGCCTTCGGCGGAGCGCCGGCCTCGACCGGCGCCTCGCTCGTCGTGCATCCCGCGGCCGACACGAGCACGGCCGCCGCGGCCATGGCGACCACCAACCGACCGGCCCGAGCGGCGCGCGGCCTGATCATCCGGCGGTGGGCTTGGCCGGCACCGTGATGGCGTCGACGTCGGGCTTGGCGGGGGCATCGAAGCGCGTGGCGGGTGCCGTGGTGGCGTTCGGCATCGACGGCTGGTCTCCGGGAACCGGGGTCTTGGTGTACGTGTCCTTCGGCGGCGCCTCGGCCTGGTCGGCGATGAGCACCAGCAGGTCGAAGGCGCCGGCGGTGAAGTCCCCGCCGTTGCCCGTGCCGTCGCACGGCGCCAGCCCCTCGAGGTCGGTGGGCGAGCTGGTGGTGAACACGTTGTCGGAGAAGCAGTTGTCGAGATCCGCGGTGGTCGGGTCGCCCGGGTTCAACGCGATGGTGGCCGACGCGATGTCGGCGAGACCGGAGCTCTCGACGACGTTGCCGACGATGCGGTTGCCGGTCGGGTGCCAGATGACGGTGCCCGGGTTCTGGTTCTCGGCGGGGACCTCCTGATCGCGCGTGTCGTCGCAGGGGGTGTCGTGCGCGCTCGCCGGCGGAGCGATGTCGTTGGCGTCCTCTTCGGGGAACGGCACCGCGGCGATGCCGGTGCGGTCGTGGTTGTAGACCAGGTTCCGTTCGACGACCGAGTCGATGGCGCCGGCGAGCAGGATGCCGTTGCCCTGCGCGAGGAGCGCCACATCGATGGCGGGAGCGTCGGGGTTGTTGTTGTCGTGGACGATGTTGCCGACGACGGTGGTCTGGCGTCCCGGGTAGCACAGCTCGTAGGAACCCGAGTTGGGCACGATGCCCGCACGGTTGTTCCGGAACGTCGAGTTGATGATGTAGAGGTCGCCACCCGAGTTGGTCCCGGAGTAGCCGAGGCCGTTGTGCTCGGAGATGACGTTGTCGATCACGGCGTCGCACCGGAAGCACTCGCCGATGTAGAACCCGGCGTCGGGACTGCCCGATCCGTAGCTGTTGTCGAGCTGGCCGTGGTAGGAGTCGAACGCGTAGATCCCGTAGTCGCCGTTGCGGTAGGCGGTGAGGTACGAGCCGCGGTAGCGGTCCGAGCCGGTCCAGTAGAAGCCGTTCGACTTGTAGTTGCGCGCCGTCATGTTCTCGACCACGACACCATCGGTGTCGAGGATGCGCACACCGTTCTCGAGGTTGAACTCACCGTCGAGGATCACCTTGTTGCGATCGACGCCACGGATGGTGATGTCGTCGGTGGTCACATCGACGGCTTCCTTGTACACGCCCTCGTCGACGAGGATGAGGTCGCCCGACGCGGCGGCGTCCACCGCTGCCTGGATGGTGGGATGGTCCTGGGGCACCCGGATGGCGTCGAGCTCCCCGCCGCTCCCGGTCGTCGTCCCCGAGCTGTCGACCGTGTCGGAGCTGCTGGAGCAGGCGCCGGCGACGATCGTGAGCGCCACGGCGACGATCAGCGGTCCCGCCAGCCGGTGGCGTTTCGTGCAGATGCTCATGGACTCTCTCCCAGGTCGAGCGGTGACGGCCTGCACCCTACCGTCGCGGGTGACCGCGGACGGCAGGGGCGACGACGAACCGGCCTCAGGGACCGAGCACGAAGCCGCGGTAGCCGTCGGCCGCCACCTCGGCGCACTGGACCACGTAGGGGGCGAACCCGAGGAGCGGCATGAACACGCGCGGCTTGCCCGGCACGTTGGCGCCGAGGTACCAGGAGTTGCAGCCGGGGTAGAGCGTGAAGTCGGCCACCGCGTTCACGTAGGCGACCCATGCATCCTGCGCGTCGGGGTCGACGTCGATGGTGGCCTGCCCAGCCGAGCGGAGGTGGTCGAGGCACTCGCCGATCCACTCGGCGTGGTGCTCGATCGACGTGACCATGTTGGTGAGCACCGAGGGGCTCCCCGGGCCGGTGACGGTGAACAGGTTCGGGAACCCGGCGACCGCGAGGCCGAGCAGCGTTGCCGGGCCTGCCGACCACGCGTCGCGCAGGCGTTGGCCGCCGCGCCCGACGATGTCGATCTTCCCCAGCGCGCCGGTCATGGCGTCGAACCCGGTGGCGAACACGATCGCGTCGACCTCGTAGCGGCGCCCGGCCACCTCGATGCCGGAGGCGGTGATCTCGATCGGGCGCTCGCTCACGTCGACCAGGGAGACGTCGGGCCGGTTGAAGGTCTCGTAGTAGCCCGAGTCGATGCACAGCCGCTTGCACCCGATCACCGTGGTGGGGCACAGGAGCTCGGCGACGGCCGGGTCGTGCACGGTCGAGCGGATCTTGTCGCGGACGAACTCGGCGATCAGCTCGTTGGCGTCGGCGTCGATGAGCAGGTCGTTGTACGCGCCGAGGAACGCGAGCCCACCTTCGTCCCAGCACGCTTCGAAGCGCGCCAGCCGCTCCTCGGGTGACACGGCGAGGGTGGAGAGGTCGTTGCGGGTCCCCCAGCCGCCGAAGCCCACCACGGTCTCGCGGTTGGCAGCCCGCAGCCCGGCGTAGTCCGCCTTGACCGTCGCCTGCTCCTGCGGATCGAGCGGCCGGTTGTGCGCCGGGACCGCGTAGCTGGCCGTCCGCTGGAACACGACCAGCTCGTCCGCCTCCCGGGCGATGAGCGGGATGCTCTGCACCCCCGACGAGCCGGTGCCGATGACCGCCACCCGCTTCCCACGGAAGTCGACGCCCTCGTGGGGCCACCGGCCGGTGTGGTGGGTCTCGCCGGCGAAGGTGTCGAGACCGGCGAAGTCCGGGACGTTCGCCGACGACAGGCACCCGGTGGCCATCACCACGAACTGGGCCGTGACGACCTGCGTCGCGGGTCCGTCGGGCCCGTGGGTCCCGTCGGGGTCATCGGCCACCACGGTCCACCGGGCGCTCGCCTCGTCGAAGGTGGCCGAGCGGACCGGCGCGTCGAAGCGGATGTCGCGACGCAGGTCGAAGCGGTCGGCGACGTGTTCGAGGTAGTGCAGGATCTCACCCTGGGTCGCGTACCGTTCGGTCCACGCCCACTCCTGCTGGAGCTCCTCGGAGAACCCGAGTGAGTACTCCAGGCTCGGCACGTCGCAGCGGGCCCCCGGGTACCGGTTCCAGTACCAGGTGCCACCGACATCGCCGCCCGCTTCGAGCACCCCGACGGTGAACCCCCGCGAACGCAGCTCGTGCAGCACGCGGAGGCCGGCGAACCCGGCGCCGACCACGACCACATCGAACGCGTTCGCATCGGCGTGTTCATCGACCACGTGCACCCCCGAGCGCCAGTCGAAACCCCGTCGGGCCGTTCGGCCCCGGACCACGATCCTCCCACAGCCCGCCCGGGCCCGATCCCCGGTGGCGGTGGGTGACCGACGTGTGTCCGAGACAGCGGGTCAGGTCCGGCGGAAGGCGCCGTCGACGATCTCGTGGAGGGCGCCGAGCGAGAGGCGCTCGCCGGTGACGTCGTCGGACACGACCGCCGGGTCGAGCGACTGGTAGGCCAGGATGAGCCCGGTGAACAGGCGGCCGAGCACCACCGGATCGCCGTCGCGCAGCTCCTCGGCCCGCTGGCCTCGCCGGAACAGCTCGGACTGCGCGTCCATCGCCCGGCGGTAGTTCGCGTCGAGGTCCGGCGAGTCGGGCGTCTCCGGCCCCGGCTGGTTGCCGTTCGCCGACCGCAGGTACAACCGTCCGAAGTGCGGGTGCAGGCGGAAGAAGCCGATCTGGAAGTCGACGAGCGCGTGCAGGACCTCGAGGGGCGATCCCTCCCCCGCCATCACCGCTTCCATGCCGGGCAGGAACTCCGATCCTCGCCGGAGGAAGACGTGGAGGAACAGGTCGTCCTTGTTCTCGAAGAACGAGTACACCGAGCCGACGGAGAACTCGGCGAGCTCGGCGATCTCCTTGAGGGTCGTCTCGTGGAAGCCCTTCTCGCCGAACACCTCCTCGGCCGCGTCGAGGAGCTGGGTGCGACTCAGGTCCTGGTGGAGCAGGCGACGCTGCTCGCGACGGCTCGCCGCCGGGCTCCCGTCGGACTGCACAGATCCGCCGTTGCGGGCCATCGCCTCTCCTCTCGTCCCGTCCCGAGACTAGGGGTCCGGTCTCGGTGACCGTGGTGATTCAATCGGTTGAACCCGCCATCCGCAGAATCGAGCGGGTCAGGTCCACTCGCCTCGTGCCGACGCAGCATCGCACCCCCGGCGTGCCGGCACCCGTCTCGAGGCGCCAGCCAGCGGGCGAGTCAGCAGTTTGAAGCTACGTTCTGAGGGATGAACGACACGTCTGGCGCTCGTCCCGAACCCGATCCCGACCGCCCTCGGCCACCCGAGGGGGACTGGCTCGGGACGCCCTACCTGCGCTTCGAGCGTCGAGGGTCCATCGCGGTCGTCACCGTCGATCGACCCGAGGCCCGCAACTCGATGACGCCGGCGATGTACTTCGGGGTGCGCTACGCCGTCGACCTCCTCAACCTCGATGCCGACCTGGCCGGTCTGGTGCTCACCGGCACCGGCGACGTGTTCATCCCGGGCGGCGACCTCGGCGGCGACAACCGCGACGGCTGGGCCGATCTCCCCCGCCTCCTGTCCATGGACAACACCCCGTTCGACGCCATCCGCATGTCGCGCAAGCCCGTCGTGTGCGCGGCCAACGGCCTGACCCAGGGCGGCGGGCTCATGATCTCGATGCTGGCCGACGTCACCGTCGCCAGCGACCGTGCCACCTTCCGGGCACCCGAGCTCTTCCGCGGCATCGCCGACACCAACTACGGCCAGATCCTGCCGCGCCAGATCGGCCCGGCCCGGGCCCGCGACATGTTGATGACCGGCCGGACCGTCACCGCCGCCGAGGCCGAGCAGTGGGGTCTCGTCGCTCGCGTCGCTCCCCACGACGAGCTGTTCGACGCCGCCCTCGACGTCGTCGCGTGGTGCGCGCGCACCGCCCCGAAGGCCCGGGCCGACGTCAAGCGCACCATGGACCAGTTCTACGGCCACTACGACCGCATGGCCATGGACGCCAGCCTGCAGAGCGACGAACCCGTCGAGGGCTTCCGCGCGTTCAAGGAGCGGCGCAACCCCTCCTGGGTGCCGCCCGAGCTGCGCACCGACGGTCGTCTCTGAACGCCGCGGAACCGGACGGCGGGCGTCCGCAGATGGCCCCACGGCTCCTGCGCAGGTCAGAGCTGATCGAGCGGCACGCGGTCGGTCACGTCGGGCTGGCGTCCGATGCGCATCGGGTTGAGTGGCGAGTCCACGAGCAGCGAGCGACGCCAGTCGGCACCCATGGCCAGGGTGGCGGTGCGCCACCGGGCGAAGGGACCGCCGGCGACCTCGTCGCCCGACCGTCCGGCGAGCCACGCCTGTTCCAGCGTCGCCCACGTCGCCCAGTCGGGGATGGCCCAGATCAGGATGCACTCCGAGTCGTTCACCATGGCGACCCGGAACGCGCCGACGTTCTCGATCCCCAGCTCGGCGTGGGCGGGGACGGCCAGACTCGCCACCGCGGCGAGCAGCTCCGGTGCCCGTCCGGGCGCGACGGAGATGAGCTCGTGGGCGTAGACCTCGGCGCGCACGCCGTCGGCGATCAGCTCGGTGACCGACCGGGTCCACGGCTCGGGCACCACGATGCGGTCGACGCCCCCCCGCCGCAACGACGCCGCCACCGACCACCACTCGGCCAGCGACGGGTCCTGCAGGTTGGCGTGGTTGAGCTCGTGGGAGAAGTTGTGGACGAGCCCGTCCCAGCCGTCGAGCTCCCAGAGGTTCACCACCTGGGGCCACGCCCCCGTCGACCCCACGGTGCCCCACACCCCGAAGCACAGCTGGTTGCGCTCCTCGCGGGCCACCGGGCACCAGTTCGCGGTCATGTGGTGCAGGTACCGGGCGCGGTTGTGCCCGATGATGTCGATGAGCTCGTGGATGTAGACCTTGTCGTTCACGACTCGTCCGGGTCGGTGGGGATGACCATGGTGTTCGACGGCCACTGGGGCCGGTGGTACCCATCGAAGCGCAGCTCGCCACCCCGCAGCTCGCGGATGGTGAGGAAGTCGCCCTTGTAGCCCTTGCGGTCGTGGGGACCGAACTGGATGTAGCAGCCCGGGCCACCGTTGGTGGCCGGCATCCACCGGATCTTCTCCATCCCCGTCTTGACGTAGCTCGGCGCGGGGATGGCCGCGTTGGCGATGCCGTGCATGGCGACGCGTGCCGTGTCGTAGGAGAGCGCCACCACCACGTTCGCGGTGCTGCGGCCGAACCGGGCCTCGAACCGCTCGATCATGGCGTTGTAGTTGGCGTTGGTGCCGTCCTCGCCGAGTTGGTCCACGCCGTGCCACCCCTCGAGCCCCTCGGCCCAGGCGTTGGAGTTCGAGTAGAACATGAACGCGGTGCCCATGACGCGGGGCGGGTCCCAGTCGAGCTCGGCGAGCGCACGGGCGAAGTGGAACGTGGCGTAGCCGTAGCCGCCGTAGTACAGGCCCTCGACACCGAGCTCGCGCATGGCGCGGAGATCGTTGACCAGGCCGACCGGGTTCGGCTCGAGCTTGACCTCCCGAGCGACGGTGAGGCCGAGCTGGAGCGCGGTGTCACGGAAGTAGTCGGCGTAGTCCTTGCCCGACGAGCCCGCCTCCCAGAAGAGCCCCACCTTGTCGAGGCCCTGGGCGTGGAGCCACTGGGCGCACATCACGCCCTCGGTGGGGATGTCGCCGTTGGCCACGGTGAAGCAGTACTCCGAGGCGAACGCGTGGGCGCCCGTCCAGCCGATGCACGCGACGCCGAGCTCGTTGGCGGTGTCCTGGAGCACGAGGCAGTTGTCCGAGATCAGCGGGCCGAGGACGACCACGCAGCCCTGCTCGACGAGCCACCGGTACCCGTCGATCACCTTGCGGTAGTTCTCCCGCGGCAGGCCACGGGCATCGGCGATGACGAGCTGCACCGGGCTGCGGGCCCACACGCCTTCGTTCATGGCGTCCTCGATGGCGAGGATCGTCGGGTCCAGCCAGTCGGCGAGCAGCTGGTTGAGATCCATGTCGATCAGGATCCCGATCCTGACCGGCTCGAACGGATCGCCCTGGGTCTCGAGGCCTCGGGTCGGCGGGTAGATGGTGATGCCCTGGACCGCGTCGTCGTGGGCGGCGCCGCCGCCCTGCCACCAGCTCGACCCGTCCCCGCCGGCACCCTCGAGGCCGCTGCGCGTGCCGTGGGAGACCGACGACACCGCCCGATCCGCTCGAGCGATGCCCAGATCGATCGGCGCGGGGAACATCCGCTCGGCGTACTCGTGGTCGGCCATCCCCGCATCCTCCATCGTCACCAGCCCCTCGGCTCCGATGAGGCGTAAGCGTTCAATGGTTCGAACGTTAGTTCACGAACCGTCTTGCGGGTTCAGGACTGGTGGTGTCGAGCCGGATGCACGTGCACCGATGAGGACCTGCGCGAGACGTCGGTGGACGCTGCGGTTGCTTCGTCGCGTCGAGGGTCGATCAGGGGCGGGTCATGATCGGGTGATCGACGCCCCACTGGGCCACCTGCGCATCCCAGTCGGCCACGGTCCCGAACGTGACCGAACGGCACTGGCTCACCCACGAGGCGACGTCGCGCGCCGCCCACACCTCGGTCCCGATCAGCGTCACGTCACCGCACTCGGTGTTCGGCGGCAGTGCCAGCCATCCCGACACGTTCCCGCCGTAGTACGACGGCTGGTCGGCCCGGAACGTGCCCGACTCCACCACCAACCGAGGTGCCACCCCGTACTGCGGCAGGTTCGACCACTTGAAGAAGCCACCGTGCTGGTTGTAGCCGTACTTGGCCGGGTTGTAGCTGTTGTACATGGCCTGGATGCGCACCAGCGTGTTGCGCACGGTCACGGTGTTGCCCGTCCCGTCCATGGTCGGACCGGAGAACGAGGACATGAAGACGTGACAGCCGTCGAGCAGCGAGTCCTCGATGATCCCCGAGACCATCGCGTCGTTCTCCACGCAGTCGTCGTGGATCGAGGCGCCCGGGAGCACGCCCGCTCCGTCGGCGCGGATGCCCGTGAGCCTCCAGTTCGTCGCCCGACCGCCGATCTGGATCATGTCGCCGACGTTGGTGAAGTGGGTCCCGATGAGGTGCAGGTCGGCGGTGTCGGCCCGGACGCCGGCGCTCTCGTGCCAGGTGCTCCAGGGGGTGTTCACCGGATCGACCGTCGAGTACACGTGCCCGCCCACGACACAGACGTCGACACGTTTGCCCGGCTGGTAGTGGATCTTGATGCCGGTGCTCCAACCGCCGGAGTTCGGGGTCGATGCGTCGAACACCGAACCTCGGGCGTCGATGGCGGTGCCGTTCGGCAGCGGGAGCTCCGGCGCCGGCCAGGTCCCGTTGGTCGCCGGGGCCTCGACGATCGGTCGCTCACCACCGAGACAGGATGACTCGGCGACGTCGCGCGGCGTGCACGCGACCGCGGCCAGGATCACCGAGATCGAGACGAGAGCCAGGATGGTCGTGCGCTTCATGGGGGTTCCGGACGTCGGGTTGAGGGGCCCTTGAGGGATCGGCCGGAACGGGCGGCACCTTGAGGACGACCCGATCGGTCCCCGTCACCGCTTCTCGAAGCGGATCCCGGAACCTTCGGCGTCCCAGGTGTCCGCGGTGACGCCCTGAGCCCGCAGCTCGCGCTTGAGCACCCGGCCGACCGGGCTGCGCGGGAGCTCGGCCCGGAACTCGATGAAGCGGGGGAGCGCGAAGTACGGCAGCTCGTCGATGCACCATCGGAAGAGCACATCGGCGGTGAGCGTCGACCCCTCCGCGAGGGTCGCGGTGATCTTGATGTCGTCCTCGGTGAGCTCGCTCGGCACGGCGTGGACGGCGACATCGGCCATGCCGCCGTGGCCCATGAGGACCCGCTCGACCTCGAAGCTCGAGATGTTCTCGCCGCGACGGCGCAGGTAGTCGGCCTTGCGATCGACGAAGAACAGGTACCCGTCGTCGTCGATCGTGCCGATGTCGCCGGTGTGGTACCACCAGTTGCGGCTCGTCCCGACGGTCGCTTCCGGTCGCCCCCAATACCCCTCGAACATCACCTGGGGACGCTTCGGACGGATGACGATCTCCCCCTGGGTGCCGCGTGGGAGCTCGTCGTCGGCGTCGTCGAAGATGCGAACGTCGAAGTACTCGTCGTTGACGACGCCCGCCGCGTTCGGCTTGTTGCGAACCCCGGGCGGCTGCCACGAGATGAGGCTCGCCTCGGTGACTCCGTACGCCCCCGAGAAGGTCGTGACGCCGAACCGCTCGCGGATCACGTCGTCCACCTCGACGGGCATCGGCGCCGCCCCGATGAGCCGCAACGTGGTGTTGGCCAGCTCGCTCCGCGATCGCGGCATCTCCGGCCGGTCGACATCGTGGGCCAGCAGGTACGCCATCGTGCCCAGCGTCGAGGTGATGGTGGCGCCGACACGGTTCATCTCCGGCCAGAAGTTCGACACCGAGAACTTCTTGTAGATCGCGGCCCGGCCGCCGTACACCAGCGGCCCGAGCACTGCG